>CAYSHU010000026.1:0-16809 GCA_964430965.1 uncultured Ruminococcus sp.
ACCTTCCGATGTGATAAGATTTGGTTGTTCTACTACAACTTGTTCTACATACTCTTAGAAAAAATTAGTTTTTTACGACGCAGTATAGCGAAACGACATCGCGGAAGTCGACTTGACGCCAAACCCCCGCCTATCCGGCTTAAATCACCAAAATATTCCCGTCTTAACGCGGTCCGGTTAAATTTCTTTAAGGTTCTTCACGCTGTCTCGGCGAATGAGCTTCCCCGCGACCAGCGTTCTGCCCCGCTTGAAGCCCGCGTCGCGGATCTTGTGGAGCATTATGTCTACCGCCTCCGAAGCCATTGCCTGACCGTTCACGTCGATAGTCGTGAGGTGCGGCTGGCACATCGTCGCGTAAACGTGGTTGTTGTAGCCCACAACGGAAATGTCCTCGGGGACGCGAATCCCCTGCGCGGTGAGCTGGTTTACAAGCCGGAACGCCGTTTCGTCGGTGCTGCACGCAAACGCTGTCGGGAGCTCCGCGGGGAGCTCGAACGCGCTGTGCATCTCGCCGCTGCGCGTTCTGTCGCTGATTATCCACTCGGGCTTCAGCGTAATGCGGTTTTCAAGAAGCGCCTTGTAATATCCGAGAAATCTGTCCTGCACGCTGGAATTGCCCGCCGTGTTACCAAGAAACCCTATGCGGCGGTGTCCGTTGCTTATTAAATGCGAGGTTAAGAGATAAGCGCCGTAGAAGTTGTCCGAAAGCACAGCCTCGGTGTCACCGCGAGAGCTGTAGAAATCAAGGAAAACCGTCGGGATATAAAACGCCATCAGCTTGTCGATATAATCGTTCGGGAACTGCCCGAGCAAAATCACCCCGTCGACCCGCTTCTCGCGGACAGAGCTCGGGATTTCAAGCGTGCCGTCGAAATCCCCGCCGACCTCCTCCAGCATACCGTAATAATTCTGCCGCTGCAAAAGCTCCACGAGATATTTGTACATGATCCAGTAGAACGCCGACGGCTCGCTTATGAAATGCTTCGCGACGACGATAGCGATGTTGTACGTCAGACCCTCGCGCACGGCGCGGCCGCTTGTATGGAGGCGATAGCCCATTTCGGAGGCCTTCTGCTTAATCCGCTCGCGCAGCGCCTCGGAAACGCCCTCGCGGTCGCCAAGCGCCTTTGATACGGTCACGGTGCTGACGTTCATCGCCTTTGCAATATCACTCATTGTAACGGTTTTCTTTATCTTTATACAGTCCTCTCTCCCCATTTTTTGAGGTCGACAAAAAATCAAGAAAAAAATAAGTATATTTTTTTCGCAATATCACTCATTGTAACGGTTTTCTTTATCTTTATACAGTCCTCTCTCCATTTTTGGGAGTCGACAAAAAATCAAGAAAAAATAAGTATATTTTTTCGCAATATCGCTCATTGTAACAGTTTTCTGTATAATTTTATATATTCCTCTTCTGCTGATTTTTCGGCAGTTTTTTGGGGTAAAATCTCGGGAATTAAAACGCCATATTTATATTTTAAGTTATAATCCTCGTTTTGTAAAGTAACGTTTTCACCAAATTATCACACACATTTTTGTATATTATGTAGAATGAACCGCTCCAAATTCGCGAAAACTTGTGACAAAATGCCGTTTTTTGTGTTATATTATAGACTTTTCGAGGATTTTGTGGTACAATATTACTATGGTATAGTATTCTTTCGCGGTTTTGCGGAGAGAATATTATGGAAGTTTATAGATTTCAGTGATTATGAAAGAGATGAATTTTATGAAAAAATGCAGAATAATTCCGGCGGTGCTGCTTGCGGCGGCGCTTTGCGGGTGCTCGAATAAGGGCGGCACCTCAAACAACGAAAGCTCCCGCGCGGAGATTTCCGTACCCGAATCGGACGCGCAGAGCGAGCCTGTTATCGGCACGGGCGAGAGCACAACAAGAAGCGTTTCCGAGCCGACGGTTTCCGTTACCTTGACGCCCGACCCGCGGGAAACGTTTATCACGGGAGTTATGGGTGAAAAAATCCTTACGGACGAGATAAGCGCGGTGTTCACAAACAACGGCGCGGAGCTCACACCCGCGGAGCTCACGCGGGAAACATTCTCGGCGGTGCTTTGCGACGGCTTTGCATATCTTGCGGAGCCAAGCGGGCTTGCGCGCAACAGCGTTGACAACGCGGACGTTTATGACGAGAACACTCTCCAGTTCAGCGACGTTACGCCGCAGCCGATTTCGGACTACAAGCGCGTGAACGTCGGCGACAGCATCGGCGGGCTGACGCTCAAGGAGGCGCAGGTAAACTTCGCCTCGGGCTCGGAAATGGGGCTGCCCGATGTGGCGTTTGTTTACGGCTCGGCGATGTTTGAGGGCGAGCTTACGATGACAGGCTACATCTCCCGCGCCGCGGAGGACACCTACAACTTTATGACGGGCGATCTGATGTTCGTGCCGTGCGACGGCGAGTCCACCCTCCCCGTGATGTCCTACACCTACGACGAGCAGCTCGGCTACTGCCACGCGCCGCAGTACGTTTCGTCGGGCTCGGGCTTTACATGGTATAACGAGTTCGGCTATATTTACCTCGGCAACGCCGCGAACACGACCGCGGACATCTCGATGATCCCCGACGACGGCTCGTTCATAAAGGTCCGCGTGACCTTTGACAGCCTTTTGATGTCCTCGGGAATTGACCGCGGAAATGTTATCACCGCGGAGCTGATTGACATTTCATAAAAAATTTCCCCCGCGCATAGAAAATTCCCCCGCTTCAGCGGGGGAATTTTTATTGCTGCGACTTCTTGCCTCTTGCCTCTGATTTTCTTGCCTCTAAAAGCAGCAGCACGCCCATAATCAGCACACAGACCGAAAGCGCAGCGTTTTTGGAGAACGCCGTAACGACGGTTTCGGCGGCTATCGTTTCCACGTCCGCGGGCGGGAATAATCCCGACAGGGGGATCGCGAGCAGCGCGCTTAAAACCGCCGCCGCGCCGCGCGAGATCAGGAACCCTTTCAGCGGGATACCGCGGGCGAGCGCGGCGACCTGCATAATCACGCACGCCCCGCCGAACGCCAGAAGCGCCGCGCAGGTCGGGAGGGCGGAGCTCGTTGCGGTCATATCGCCGAGCCGCGTGATCTCAAGAAGCGCGGGGAGTATTTCGGAGCTGCCGAAAACCTCAGCGAAAAGCGTGTAAACGCCGACGAGCTTTAATATCGCCGCGATCACCGAAAAGCCCACTATCATCGCGCAGACCGTGAACATCGTCCGCGCGCCGTCCGTTACCGAGGTGATGAACGTTTCCGCGCCGAGCCTCAAACCGTTTTCCGCTTTTTCCAGCGGGATCTCGCCTCTCATTCTCACAAAGCCCGCGATAAGAAGCGACACGGCAAAGCAGACACCGAACAGCGCAAGCCCCGCGCCCGCGCTCCCGAAAACTCTCATTCCCACAATTCCGAGCATAAAGCCCGGACCGCTCCCAAAGCAGAAGCAGAGCGCTCTCGCGGCGTTTTCCTTTGACAGGCGATTTTGCCTTACAAGCTCCGACAGCAGCCGCGCTCCGACGGGATAGCCGCCGATGTTCGCGAGCAAAAACACCGCGCAAAGCTCCTCGTCCATTCGCAGGAGCTTTGAAAGCGGGAACGTCAGCGGCTTGAGGACGGTTCGGTACAGCCCGCTTTTTTGCAGATAGATCGCCAGCACCGTAAACGCGAACAGGCTCGGAACGACGACCTCAAGACAGCTCACAGCCGCCGCTCCCACCGTGTCCGAAACCGCCTTGGGCTCGATTATCAGAATTACAGCCGCAAGTCCCGCGGCAAGGGCTAAAACGTATTTCATTTCAACTACCAAGTCTTTCTATCGGCTTTTCCCGTCCGTCGGGGAAAGCCGATGTTAATTGTTTACTCCCGACACTCCCCCGACCGCGGCGAAGGACGCGCAGAGCGCTATCTTCAAGATCAGCGTCCCCGCGGAGCTGTCGCCGAAGATCAGCGTAAAGACCGTCATCGGCACGGCAAACGCCAGACCGCATAAAAAGCCCGTTTTCAGGCCGTCCTTCTGCCGAACGAAGCCCGCCGTCTTTCCGCACACGAAGCCGCCCGCCATCATCGCGATGACCGCCGCCGCGCCCGCCGTTTTCGCCGCGGACTTCATCAGCGTTAAGATCAGCGCCGCGGGGAAAATCGTTATCACCATTGCCGCGTACCCGAACAGCACGCCGATAAGATACGGCTTGAACCTGTAATTCCGCTTCTGCCTGCGCATTAAATCACCCCGTTTAGATTTTATGCGGACTTGGACGGAAATAGACGTTGGAACTTCGTGACGCGGCGGGATATTGCAAATATGATTTTGAGAGGTACGAAGTAAGAGATCAGAGGGTGCTTGTAATGAAATTGTGGATTTTCAACAAGTCCTATGCGTCCGATTTGACAAATCTCACAAATCGTGAGTTTTGCTGTAACATCTTTCAAAAAAAGTTGTCCTTATAAGTGAAAAGCAAATTTTTTTGGAGGATATTTTTATGAAAAAGACAAAAATACTTGCAATCGCTCTAGCACTCGGAATGATTTTGACGGGCTGCTCCAAATCTGACAGTTCGGGAACGGGCGGCGATGTTTCTGTCGAAAGCGGCTTTCAGTTTATGTCGAACACCGCCGAGGAGTTTTCGTTCTCGGAGCTTGACATCGACGAGAACAAGGACGGCGTCAACGCGTTTACCATAATGGACGACAACAAAATCGCCGCGCTGACTTTCCCCATGAACGACGGAGAAGGCAGCTTCGTAATTTACGAAAACGGCAGGGAAACGTTCAGGCGCGAGGCTTCGGTCAATTATCGGGAGCTTTGCTATAACGCCGCCGAAAAGTGCTTCTACACCTACAACTCAACGGAAAAGCGCCTTTGCGTAATGGACGAGGAGTTTAATTTCAAGGATGCGCTCGCCGAGAATTTTGAAGCCGCCGATATTCGGGATATGACTATCATCGGCAATAAGCTCTATCTTCTCGCCGCGGAGAAGAATCCGTTTGACGCTGCCGTTCAGGTGGAGGCTGAGGACCCCGAAACGGGATACAGGAATTTCGACGAGAGGGCTTACGCGATTGATTTAACGAGCAAGAAAATCGAGGATTTGGGTGTGCAGAATGTTATTTGTCAGTCATACTCAAACGACACGCTCTACTACTACACCTGCCGCGACGGGCATTACTCGCTGGACGTTTTCGACAGGGAAACCAAAACGCTCAAAGCCGTGCGGAATATGGACGACGTGGGATATACGATAGCGTTTGCCGTGATAGGCGAGGAGTTTTTGTATTACAGCGTCAGCGCGGCGGGGATAAGAAAGCTGGATCTGAACACGGGCAGTCTGACCGCCGAGGCGGGAACGATGTTTATTATCCGAGGCTCGCAGTTCTCGGTTTATAAGGAAGCGCTTATTTATCTTGATTTAACCGGAATGACGATAAACAAATACGGCGTGAGCGCAAACGGCGAGCTCCCGCAGGGGAACATCGCGAAATACAACGGCAAAAGCCTTGTTATCGGAGAGGTTTCGGCGTATTACGCATCGATCCAAACAGGCGCGATAAACAAAGCGTGCGGCGTTTCCGCCTCGATTTACGAAACCCCTATGCACGACGACGAGCTTAAGCTGGAGCTTCTTTCGGGGAACAGCGACGTGGACATTTACATTTTCTCGACGGGCTCTCGTCTTGGGCGGGATATACGCAGGACGGGCGGCTACGTTCCGCTCACCGACGAGGCGATAACGGCGGCGCAGGATAAGTATTTCGACTGGGTGGCGGATTATTGCGTAAACGACAACGGAGATATCTGGTGCGTGCCGATTGACGCGGGCGCGGAGGCTACCTGCTACGTCCCCGAAAACCTGGAGGCGCTCGGCATAAAGCCCGAGGAGCTCACGACGCTTGACGGATATTTTTCCGCGCTCGAAAAGATCAAGGCGCAGGATAAGTATAAATACTACGGCTCGGCGGAGCTGCTGGCATATGATATACTCGACGAGAACTATCCCGCGAATTACGGCTATCACGATTATGACAACGACGATTTCAAAAACGCCTTTTCGCGGCTTTACGACGGCTATGTTTTGTGGGAGGACCCAACCACGATCGGCTCTCACCCGCTGTTCAATAACCTGTATATCAGCGAGGAATGGGGGCACGGACAAAATCTCGTAAGCGCCGAAAACGTGGCGTTTATGCACGGTTACAACTTTGAGGAGGACGTTGAGCGCCCCGAGGACTGGCGCGCGATAAAGCTGCCGAGCGTTAAGAGCTCCGATGAAAAAAGCAGCGCGTATATCTCCTACGCTATCATAAACCCGTACAGCAAGAAAAAGGAAGCCGCCGAGGCGTATCTCGGATATATCGCGGAAAGCGGTCTGCGGTTCAGGAGGAATCGGAGATGCTTCCTTTATAAGGACAAGTCAATGTACGCCGACGCTTATGACACCGAATCGCCGTATTTCAACGATCTGTTTTCAATCCACGAAAACGCCGCCGTGGTCGAGGTGCTTGCGGAGCATAACTCCGAAGCCGACGTGCGCCCGTGGGTGAAGGAATACCAGCGCGGCGAGATTACGCTTGAACAATACATCGCGAATATCACGCGCCTTATGGAAATGGCGGAGAACGAATGAGGATAAATGAAGATGAAATCCAAAAAACGAATTAAATGGAACACTAAATGCAGGCTCTGCCTTATCCCGAGCCTGCTTGGAACAGCCGTGTTTTTCGTTGTTCCGTATGTCCGCGTGGTATATTATTCGCTGATAAAGAGCCAATTCAGGCGGGATTTCGTGTGGTTCGACAACTACGCCGCGACGCTTCAAAACAAGTACTTTCAGCTCGCGCTGAAAAACTCGCTGCTGCTGATAATAATCGCCGTGCCGATTTTAATGGCGCTGGCGCTTGTTATCTCGCTTGCGCTTTCTTACGGAATAAAATGGGTGCGGAAAACGCGGTTTGCGTTTGTTCTTCCTATGGTTATCCCGACGGCGAGCGTCGTGCTTATCTGGCGCGGGGTGTTCGCCGAAAGCAGCTCTGCCCTCCCGATTTACGTGCTGTTTATCTGGAAGAATATCGGGATATGCGTTGTGCTGCTGACGGCGGCGTTTGCCTCGATAGAGGGCTCGGTTATCGAGGCGGCGCGGCTGGACGGCGCTTCGGGCTTTGTTCTCCACACGAAAATAACTATCCCGATGATCGCCCCGACGGTGCTTTTCACGGCGCTGCTCTCGATCGTCAACAGCTTTAAGATATTCAAGGAGAGCTATCTCTATTACGGCACAAATTATCCGCCCGACCATTCGTATACGCTTCAATATTATATGAACAACAACTTTTTGAAGCTCGATTATCAAAGCCTCGCGAGCGCCGCGGTGCTTACCTCAATTCTGGTTTTCGGGATCGTAATGGGCGGTATGGCTTTGCAACGGAGGTATGACAGATGAGAAAAATAAACGCCGCGCTGTTCACGGCTCTCGCGCTGATCTTTATCTTCCCCGTCGCGGCGACGGTGGCTTTGTCGTTTAAATCGGGCTTGCAATTCTCGCTGAAACCTTATGCCGACCTGCTTTTCGACTGCTTTGTTTTCTACCCGATGTTCTGGAACTCTATGCTGTACGCCGCGGCGATTACTATCGCGCAATTAGCGGTGATAATTCCGTGCGCGTTTGGGTTTTCTTGGGCGAAATTCCGCGGCAAAAGCGTGCTGTTTGTGTTTTATATAATTCTGATGATGATGCCGCTTCAGGTCACGATTTTGCCGAATTACATCGGCTTGCGGGACTTGGGGCTTATCAACACGCCTTGGGGGATTATTCTGCCGATGATCTTTTCGCCGTTCGGAGTTGTCGTTATGCACCAGTATATGAAGAACATCGACAGCTCGCTTATTGACGCGACGCGGCTTGAAACCAACTCTATCTTCCGCGTGATCTTTACGGGAGTTATCCCGCAGATACGCGTCTGCGTTTTTGCCGTGATACTTTTCGTGTTCGCGGACTGCTGGAATATGGTCGAACAGCCTATGCTGTTCTTAAAGGACGACAATCTGAAAACGCTGTCCGTCTTTATCGAGAACGCGCAAAGCTACGTGGGCGAGGTGCTGTTCCCCGCGGCGGTGATTTTTATGATACCCGTGCTGATTTTGTATCTGTTTTTCAGCGAAAATCTTGAAAAGGGATTGACTTTGGGGGGATTGTCGCAATGAAAATCGAAATAAAGAAAACGCTTTTTATAATCACGGGGATTTTCCTCGCGGCAATGCTTTTCCTCACGTTTTTCGCCGAGCCCATTCACAAAAGCACTCTGCCGAAAATCACCGCCGCTCGGCTTGAGCGCCGACCGTTTCCTTTTGAATTCACCGACAAGAACGGCGAGCTCCGCGTCGGAACGATAGAAAAGCTCGCCGCGCCGACAGAGATGCTCGAAAGCGGGATTTACGTGCTTTACTCCGCCGAGAAAAACGGCACGGAGCGCGATTTTGTGCGGCTTGCCGAAATTGAAACGGGCGAGGAAAACGGCGGCTTTGTCGAAATAGTTTCGGGAATTTCGATCGCGGACAAGGTTGCCGTAAGCTCCACGAAGCCGCTTTTCGACGGCGCGGAGGTAATTATTTTGGAAGAGTGATTATAATGCGGCTGACAATGCCGTTTGAAATTTCGCGCACGTACAACAACCCCGAAATTGCCGCGCAATGCTCCCGAACGATTGAGATTTCGGACGGGAAAATCGTTTCGTGATAAAAAATCCCCTCCTTTCGGAGGGGATTTTTCGTTACTCTTCATCAGAAGTAAAGGGAGTGTGCTGCACAATGTCTACATTAAGATGATCTTCGACGGTTCTACTATGAATTCCGTAATGGTCATAATCAAAATTCGCAACGCTAAAGTGTATCGAGCCGTAGCCATGTGTGCCATACTCGGTTATTTCAGTCGTTTCGGCTTCAACAAACACATTGTTGATTCCCGAGTCGAAAATGTTCCCCTCCTCGTCAACCAAATACCAATCTTTCATGCCGTTCTCTTCCGGTTCCTCGTAGTGACAAGCCTTCAGCTTCCCGACGGGCGTTAAACCCTCCACCTCGTCAAGCAGGTAGTATTCGGGAAGATTAAACGTATACGTCCTGATTTCGCAGCCGTCATAGTCCGTGTAGATGTCATAGCCTATGTCGTTCGGCTCTTCGCCGTTGAACTTAACCTCCTCGCGCATCTTAATGTTCGCCGCCGCTGTAACCGCCGTCGCTCCGCACAAAACCGCGGCGGCAGCGGCGATAATCAGAGGCTTGAAATATTTCGCGCGCTTTTTATCTGCAAGCGCGTCTGCGGGCGCGGAGTCGGAAATGATCGCGTCGTCAATATCGTTCATTGCTTCCAGCAGCGGATTGAGCTTATTTATCTCATTCATACAAAAATCCCCTTTCAGTCAAGTATTTTTTAAGCGAGCCGCGCAGCCGCATAAGCGCGGACGTGGCGGCGGTGCGGCTCATAGAGCACTCCCGCGCGGCGTCCTTTGTTGAGTACATATAAAAATAGCGTAAAGTAAAGAGCTTTTGTTGGCGTTTGTCAAGCGATTTCAGCCACGCGTTCAGCGCCTCGGAGAGCTCGGCGGCTTCGGCTGCGCTTTCGAGCGAGAATTCCGACGGCAGGCACTCGTCAAGCTCCGTAAGCAGGTCGGAATTCCGCGCGGCGGCGGTGTTATAGCGCAGCTTGTCGACAGCCTTGCGCCGCGCGATCCTGCATATATACGCCGTGAGATTTTCGGGGTTGTCGCGCGGGATTCCCTCCCAAAGCGCGTAAAGCACGTCGTTTTCGACCTCCTCGATATCTTGAATATGCTGCGGCGATTTCAGAACGCTTCGGCAAACGCTCGCGATAAGCCTGCCGTATTTCGATTTAAGCTCCCGAAGCGCGGTCTGGTCGCGGTTTGCAAGCCTGTCGGAAATTACAGCGTCGTCCATTTTCTCACCCTCTTTAGTCAGATTAGAAGTACTTCTGTTTATATAGTCGTAAAAACAGTATGCGTTGTCACGCGAGGAAAATTATTTTTTGTTTCCCCCGCCTGCGGCGGGGGAAACGAAAGGCTTCTGTTTTGTCGTAAAAACAGTATTGCCGCGGGAAAAAATATTTTTTGTTTTCCCCGCCTTGCAGCGGGGGAAAGGTGTGGGAGCTCCGCCCTTTGGAAACCCCTACGAGAAACGGCAAAAATTCCCCGCGCGTTAATTTGCAAATTTTTTTCCAAAACGCGAAACCTTTTGCCTTTAACTGTCGATATACTATATGAAAGCGAAATTTCGCTGAAAGGAGGGATCGCGGTGCCGGATTTGCCAAATTTTGATGATAACGAAATTGTTGACTTATTTCTGGCGCGGGACGAGTCGGCGCTGACGTATACCGCCGAGAAATACGGAAAGCGGCTGCGGGCGCTCGCGCTTCACATCTGCGGGGATCTGACCGCCGCGGAGGAGTGCGAAAACGACGCGTATCTAAAGGCGTGGAACTCGATCCCGCCGCACGAGCCGCGGACGTATCTGTTCTCGTTCCTCGCGAAGATAACGCGCTGTACGGCGCTCGACCGCGTGAAAAAGGACGCGCGGGCGCACTTCGCGGAGCTGACGGAGGAGCTCGAAAACACGCTCCCCAGCTCCGACGACATTGAGGGGCGGCTGGACGGCAAGCTCCTGAGCGAGGCGATAAGCGCGTTTCTCCGCACACAAAGCGCCGAAAAGCGCAGCATCTTCCTGCGGCGCTACTGGTTTACAGATTCCATTTCGGAGATCGCCAAGCGCTTCTCGATAAGCGAGGGAAAGGTGAAATCGGCGCTGTTCCGCACGCGGAACGCACTACAAGAGTATTTGAAAAAGGAGGGCTTTTTATGAGTGATAACAATTTGCTGAAAAGCATAAACGACATCGACGACGATTTGATTTTTGAGGCAGAGAACTACGAACAAAGCAAGGCGAAAAAGCCGATGCGGCTTAAGGTCGCGCTTATTGCCGCGGCGGCGGTTTTGGTTGTCGGCTTGGGAGGAGTCGCGGCGGTGTCATTAAGCAAAGCCAACACCGCAGCCGCCGACCGCCCCGACTTTGAGGAAGTCACGGTGAAAAGCGGGATATATTACCTGAACGGCGACGTGAACAGCGGCTTGTGGATCGAGATCACGCCCGAAACGTTTTGCCTGAAAGGCGACGATATTGAGAGTTCGCTGCGAGAAGCAATCACAGCTATGTACAGGGCGGATCAGCCCGATTTGGTTGAGTTGAATGAAGCGGCGATGCAAACAAATCTTGATAAATGGAAGCTCCTTTACTGCGAGGAAAAGCCGTATCTTGCACGTGTAATGCCCGGCAACGATAAATATCGGTGCATTATAAATGTCGACCGCTTTAATAATCCCGTAGAAAACCGTATGGACTTGCTTGATTCCGGCGCGGCGTTCCGCTACGACGACATTACAAACAAAATTAGACTTGGTGGGTTCGCAGCCGCAGACTATGGCGATTTCATTCTCGTGGAATAGCCTGTTAAACGCAAAATCCCCCTCTTCCGAGGGGGATTTTTTTAAAACTGTTTATTTCCCTTTGCCGCCGCGCGTATCTCCATGATCCCCGTTTCGGGATAGAAAAACTGCGTCCGTCCGTAGTTCAGACCTATGTCCTGCGCGATGATCGGGATACGGTTCATCGTCAGGAAGCGCTTCACCGCCTCGATGTTCCGCTCGCCGATGTTGAACTTGTCGCTTGACACGTTAAACATCGTCGCTCCGCCCGCGATTTTCGCTTTCATTCGCATTTTGGACGCGCCCATGGCTTCCATTTGCCTTACGAGCATAGGCAGCGCCGTGTCCGCGAAGCGCATAGGCGTCGCCGCCGCGCTTGTCGGAGAGCTCTCCGGGAGCATTATGTGAGAAAGCCCGCCAATGCGCGTTTCCTCATCAAGCAGGCACACCCCGACACACGAGCCCAGAGCGTAGGTCACGAGGACATCGGGTGCTCTGCATACCTTCAAATCACCAATTCCTATTGTTATGTTCATTAGTTTACACCGAGCTTCTTCATTAGTATGTCAAGAGATTCCATTTCGGGAATCAACAGAATGTTAGCGTCGACAAGCACATTGTCAACCTTAAAGTTGTCCTCGATAAACAGAACCTTGTCGCCAACCGAATCAAGCATAACCATAGGCGCGTTCATCAGCGCCCCGCTCATATCTACGGTAAGCGACGGCGGATCCATCTGCACCGTAAACTCCGCCATAGCCGCCAGCGCACTCAAATACGCGCCGCCCATGATGTTGCCCATTTCCTTTACCGCCGAGCTGTCCGTTTCGTCCATTGTAAGCGCGTCGATGTTCTCCTTGCCCATAAACGTGTTCACGACTATCTGCGCGAACTTGTTGTCCAGCAGGAACATCATCATGCCCTTGATGTCGCCCTTGAATTCCACGAGAATGGCGGTCATTATCTTCTCGGGTCCGCCGATTTCGTTAATTACCGCCTCGTAATCCATAACGTGAATAGTAGGCACGGTCATCGCAACGGGCTTGCCGAGCATTGCCGAAAGAGAGTTCGCGGCGTTTCCCGAGCCGATGTTTCCAATCTCCCGCAGCGCGTCGATCGCTATCGGAGAAAGCTCTTCATAATTCCTTATCATATTTCACTCTGCCTTTATATTACCGTAAATTGTTGGAAATCTGCGCCAGCTCGTCGGAGGTCGTGACCACGCGGGAGCTTAACTGATACGAGCGCTGCGATTCGATGAGCTTTACCATCATATCCGAAAGCTCGACGTTGGACGTTATCAGCGCGTTCTGGAGCTTTTCCATATTCCTGTCGACCTCAGCCTCGCCGCTCCGCTGTGTTTCACGGTAACGGTTAGAACCCATTGCCTCAAGCCCGTAGGGGTTCGGGAACACGAACACTCCCACCGCGTCGCGGACACCCGCCCAGTCGACGTTGTGCGTGTCGGTAGGCTGCGCTACGACAATGCGGTTGTTGCCGCCGTCGAGAACGTACTCGCCCTGAACAGTCGAGAGGTACCAAGCGCCGTCCTCGCCCTGCATTATATCGAGCTTCGCGTTGCGCGCGTATCTGATTTCGCCGTTCGCGCCCTGCAGCGCGTAGAAGCCGTCCTTATCGCCGAGCGTTATGCCGCCGGGCGCGTTATACGCCAGCAGCTTCTCGACGTTGCTTGCCGTCGCCGTGCCGTTGTAGCGCTTGTTGTCGGTAGTTGAAAGCTCGTTTTCGGGGACGTTGAACACGCCGACATTCGCGGTTGTTGTGTTCCAATCCACCATAAAGTAGTCGCCCTCGGTAATTCTCACCTCAATGCGGTTTGCGCCGCTGTTCAGCAGATACTCGCCCTCAGCTGTTGCGAGGTAGAACTTGCCGCTTTCCGCGTCGCGCACCGCGCCGATGGTCGACGTGTCCGCGATCGCCTTGTACTCGGTGAGCCCTGTCTGGGCGTTGCGGAACGCGTATTCCGTCACGGCGTTTTCGCCCTCGCCCGTTTGGCGCGTCATTACGGAGTTAATATGACCCTCTCTGATGTCGCCGTTTGATGGTCTGAAAATCATAGCAATCGGCCGGAGGTTAGCGCCGAGCAGAATGTCGCCGTTTGTAGAGCCCAGCACGTACTTGCCGTTGTAGGTCGTAATCGAAAGCCGCGCATCGTGAGTGTAAAGCGGAGCGCTGTTCGCGTCCGTTCTCACCGCGAAATAGCCCGTCGGCGTTGTGATCGTTGCGGAGGTAAGCGGGTCTTCGGAGGACGGCGTTACCGTCTTCTGCGCGTTTTCCGCTCTCGGCGGGTTAGTCGCGTTGCTCGTGCCGCTGTACGTATAGCGGATATTTTCCGCGCCGTTGCCCGTAACGGAAAACGTCCCGATGCGGTTTGCAATCTCCTGCCAGTTTGTTTCGCCGATGATCGTCTGCTTGCCGACGGACTCAAACGGCACCTCAATGCGGTTTTTATCATAATCGAGCACATACTCGCCCTGCGACGAAACGAGATACCAAGTGCCATCAAGCTGCGTGATACCGAACTTGCCGTCGCGCGTGTAATTCACGTTGCCGTTTCTGTCCTGAACCGCAAACCAGCCCTCGCCCGCTATCGCCATATCCTGCGGGCGCTCGGTTTCCTGGAAGAACGACTCCGAGAACATCAGATCGGTTTTCTGGATATATGTTCCGTGACCCGTCTGCCAGTCGCCCTCGGGCGCGCGCTCGGTTTCGTAAATGCAGTCCGCAAAATCGGGGCGGAGCGTCTGATAGCCCACCGTATTGATATTCGCGATGTTGTTGCCGTAAACATTCAGCGCCCTTGCCTGCGCTATCATCGCGGTTTTGCCGGTATGGAATGATATGTTCATACGTTACCTCACGTTTTCTCTTAAGGCGGTTTCTTATACTCTCTTGCAAAGCGTCGTCGCGTTCGAATTCAGCGAGTTGCAGATTTTCAGTATCTGCGCGTTCGCCTCATACATTCTGTAAGTATCCATAAGCATATTCAGCTCGTAGTTCCAGTCGACGTTGGAGCGCTCCGTCGCGCCCTGAATGATGTCGTACTCAAGGTTTTCGGGCGGTGTGCTCGTCTGCACCTCGGTGAACATATTCGCGCCGAATTTCTTCACGTCCGCCTCGGGATTTACGTATGTAAGCGCGAGCTTGTCAACAAACTGATTGTAAAGCCCCTGCGCGTCCTTGGTGTAGATGTTTCCCTCGGGGTCTATCTGAAAATCCTTCGTGCCGAGGTAGATGTCGCCGTTCTCGCCCTGAATTCTTCCCGTGTTGTTCAGCGCGAGGTAGCCGTTGTCGTCAAGCTCCCACTGACCGTTGCGCGTCAGCATTATATTGCGGTCGGCGCCGGGGTAGCCTGTTCTCACATTGAAATAAACGTCGCCGGCGATCGCCACGTCAAACGGGCTGTCGGAATACTCAAAAAAGCCCTGCTCCAAATCGGTATAAGAGGTGTCGATATAACGGTGCGTAAACGTCCCCGAAAGCGCCGAGCGGTGCTTTACAAGAATGAGCTGCTCGTCGAAAGTGTTCGTAAGCAGCGTGTCACGCTTATAGCCCGCCGTGCTCACATTCGTGAGGTTGTTGCCGATGCAGTCGATACGGCGCTGGTTCAGAATCATACCGTTCGCGGCGTAGTAGTACCCTCGGTTCATAACAGGTTGCTCCTCTCAAAGTTATCAGAATATACTTTCGGTAATAATCATCGTGATTTTTAAAATCTGCTATACATCTTGCAGCAGTAAATGACTAAAACAATGGGGGTTGGTTTTGGACAGGGATTTCTCCGTTTTAAGCGAAAAATGTCCAAATCCGATTACAATTCGTAATATTTCGCCAAAACAATACAAGCTGTCGCCTAATTCGACCCCTTAAAATACGGCGTGAGCTTCGCCTTCAGAAGCAAAACCGCCTTCGAGTGTATCTGACACACACGCCCCTCGGTTATCCCGAGCGCCTTTGCGATGTCGGCGTACTTGAAGTTCTTGTAGTAATACAGCGTGATGACCTGCCGCTCCTTGTCCTTGAGCTCGCTTATCGCGTCCGCGATGACCCTCTGCATCTCCTCGCGGAGAATACCGTTGTCCGAGGGCGCGTCCACGGCGGGCTCGTTGATGTTGTCCTCATAAAGGAGCTCCTCAAACGAGAGCGTCAGCGTGCAGGAGCACTCCGCCATCAGCTTCAGTAGCTTGTTTTCGTCCATTTTCAGGTACTCGGCAAGCTCGGCTGTGGTGGGCGCTCTCCCATTTAAATTATACAACATACTGTTGGCTTTGTCAAGCGTTTTGGAGAATTTTCTTATATTTCTCGGAATCCAGTCCTGCTTTCGGATATAGTCGATAATCGCGCCGCGGACCTTGAGGCTCGCGTAGGTTTCAAACTTCGCGCCCTTTGCGGGGTCGTAGGTTTCGATCGCGTCCATAAGCGCCAGCACGCCCTCATTCACCACGTCGTCCGTTTCCCCGAACTTTACATACATATTCCGCATAGAAAGCGCGCAGGCGCGCACCAGCCCCATATTGCTGAGAACGATCTCGTTCCTCAGCGCAATATCGCCGTTTTGCTTGTACAGAGCGATTTGCTCCGCGTAAGTTGACGGTTCCATGAGGCTTTTCCCTCCTTATTGCTTGCTTTTATCAGCGCCCAAGCGAAATGTTCCCTATTGCCTGTATCTGCGCGGACGCGTCTATCTCACTATACGACAGCACCGTGATGTTCTGGATAAACTGCTCGGTGAGCTTTTTGAAATAGATGCGCACGACGGGGGACGTAAGTATTATCACGTTCGGGATAACATCCTTTATCTTGTCTATCTCCTCGTTTGTCGCCGCGACGATGTTCTGAACCAAATCGGGCGCGAGCGCAAGGTAGCTGCCCTGGTCGTTCTTCTTCACCGCCGAAACTATCATATCCTCGATCTGCGGGTCGAGCGTGATCACTCTCAGCGAGTTCGCCTCCGCGAAGCGGTGCGTTATCGTGCGCTTGAGCGCTTGCCGCACGTACTCCGTCGCGATGTCGATGTCCTTAAGGACGTTCGCGTGGTCGCCGAGCGT
The DNA here is from genome assembly GCA_964430965.1 of uncultured Ruminococcus sp. GTDB lineage: Bacteria > Bacillota > Clostridia > Oscillospirales > Ruminococcaceae > CAG-115. The sequence continues at coordinate 16,549 of CAYSHU010000026.1, forward strand.
TTCCAGAATCGTCTGAATATCGCGTATCGGGATACTCTCCTTAAGCAGATTCGCTAATACTTTCTGTAAATATCCGATAGATATTACTTTCGGTATAAGGTCCTCAACGACGATCGGGTTCGCCTTCTTGACGTTCTCAATCATTGTATTTACGTCCTGGCGCGAGAGCAGCTCGTAGGAGTAACGCTTCATTATCTCGCTCCAGTGCGTTATCATAACGGAAACGGGGTCTATAAGCGTGTAGCCCGCCACGTCCGCCAT
>CAYSHU010000027.1:0-16575 GCA_964430965.1 uncultured Ruminococcus sp.
ACAGAAAGCACCTCGCCGAGGACGGCGTTATGATAATCGTCGCGGCAATGGACCGCGAAACGGGCAAGGTCATCTCGGGGCCCGAGATAGTTTCGAGAGGTTTTGTTTATGTAAGAGAGAGCGAGGAGCTTTTAGACGAGGCAAAGCAGCTGATGTGCGGCGTTATGGACGATTTATCAAACCGCCATGTCCGCGAGTGGGGCAACATAAAATCCGCCATGCGCGACGCGCTCTCGGACTTCATCTACCAAAAAACCAAGAGAAGCCCGATGATTTTGCCCATTATTATGGAAATCTGATAGTAGATAGAGAATAGTTGTTAGTAGTTAGTTACATTAGCGGGTAAACGCTTTGTTTCACATAACTGGCTGCTAACTGTTATTAAACTGCCAGCTAACAGGGGGTGAGAACTGATGCGTAACTTCTATAAGTCGAACGTTCTGCTTGCCGCGGTTTGCGTTCTTATTGTTATCCTTGTGGGCGTGGACGTTTATATGTTTCGGCAGGACGCGCTGAAGTTCTGGGTGACGCTCCCCGTTATTCTCGGAGTTTCGGGGCTGACGCTCGGGAAGCTGCTGCAAATCCGCCAGAGCGAGTACTGGTATTTCGAGCAGCTGTCCGAGGAAATCCGCGGGACGGACTCAATGTCCCTTATCGCGTTTCCTCTGCCTATCTGTGTTGTTGACAGCGAGCGCTCGATAATCTGGAGCAACGACTGCTTCAACGAAACGTTTTACACCCCAAGCGAGGATCTGACCTCTATCGACGAGGTGACGGATATGCCCGTGGAGCTGTTCGGCGCGGAGGGCAGAGAGATACGCTATGAGGGCAAGTGGTTCCGCGTTTTCTCAACGGCGCATGAGTTCAGCGTCGACAGGCGAATTACCGAAAAAACCGTGTTCGGCTCTGAGAAAAAGGAGGAGCAGTTCGAGAAAATCACAATGCTTATCTTCCGCGAGGACACGGAATATAAGCAGTTAAAGGAAGCCTATGATATGAGCCGCCCTATCGTAATGATGGCAATGGTCGACAACTACGAGGAACTCCTTTCGGGAGCGAAGGAAAGCGACCGCGCATCGGTAACTATCGAGGTCGACAAGAAAATGGAGGAATATTTCGCCGACAAGCACGCCGTGCTCAAGAAAATCAGCGGCGAGAAGTTTCTGATAATTTTAGAGGACAGGTATCTTCGCGAGATGATAAAGGACAATATGTCAATCATCAACCAGATGCACGAAATAAAGGTCGGCGAGCGGCAGAACGTCACGATGTCAATCGGCGTGGGAACAACCGCCGCCTCGTTCTCCCAAAGCGAACGCTTCGCGAGGGAGATGCTTGACAAGGCGCTGGACCGCGGCGGGGACCAGGTGCTTGTAAAAACCGCCTCGGGCTTTGACAGCTTCGGTGCGGCTTCTAAGGGCAAGGAGCGCACGGGAAAGGTAAAAATCCGCCGTGCCGCGGAGGAAATAAAAAAGCTCATCGTAACGTCGGATACCGTGTACATAATGGGACACGCGTTCGGCGATTTCGACAGCGCGGGCGCGGCGATAGGGCTTACGTGCGCAATTCGGCGAATGGGCAAGCCCGCGTACACGGTAGCTAAATTCCGCGATGAAACCAAAACCAACGCCAAGTCGCTTTTCGACAGGTTTTCCGAATACGACACGCCCGTGGCAATAGAGCCTCCCGAGGCGAAGCAGTGGATAAGCCCGCGCTCGTGCCTTATCATTGTTGACACTCACATTATAAAAAAGCTCGAGGACCCCGAATTATACGAGCTCGCGCAGAAGGACCGCGTTGTCATCATCGATCACCACAGACTCAGCGCGGGCGCAATAACGGAGTTCGGCGTGCGCTGCCAGGAGCCGAGCGCTTCAAGCGCTTCGGAATTGGTCACGGAGATTATTCAGTATTTAAACGCGGACATTGTGTTAAAGCCGCTTGAGGCGGAGGCGCTGCTTGCGGGTATCACGCTTGATACGAAGGATTTCGTAATGCGCGCTGGCGTTTCGACGTTCGAGGCGGCGGCGTATCTCAAAAAGCTCGGCGCGGATACAATAAACGTCAAGAAGCTGTTCGACACGTCGATTGAAAGCAAAACGAGAAAATCAAATATCATTTCGTCCGCGAAAATCTACAGAGGCCGCTGCGCTATCGCACTTATCGAGGAGAACGCTCCAGGACTTCGCGTGCTTTGCAGCCAGGCGGCGGACGAGATGCTGTATATCCGTAACGTCGACGCGTCGTTCACGGTTTATCCTATCGAAAACGGCTGGAGCATCAGCGCCAGAAGCCTCGGCAAGGTGAACGTTCAGGTCATTATGGAGAGTATGGGAAACAAGGTCGACGACGGCGGCGGACACCAGACAATGGCGGGAGCGCAGCTCTACGAAATCACCGCCGAGGAGGCGCTCGACAAGCTCCACGAGGCGATTGACGAGCATTTGCAGGAGAACTGAAAATCGGACAATTTTGGAGGACAACTATTATGAAGGTTATTTTATTACAGGACGTTAAAGGCACAGGCGTAAAGGGCGAGGTTAAGGAAGTCAAGGACGGCTACGCTATCAACTGCCTTATCAAAAAGGGCTTGGCGCAGGAGGCGACTCCCGCTAATCTGAACAAGCTCCAGGGGCAGAAGGACAGCGCCCAGCATAAAATCGACGTTGACATCGCAAACGCGAAGGACATCGCCTCAAAGCTCGACGGCAAGACCGTCGAGGTCGGCGCGAAGGCGGGGCAGAACGGCAGGCTGTTCGGCACCGTCACTTCCAAAGAGGTCTCGGCGGCAATAAAGCAGTCGCTCGGGCTGGACGTTGACAAGAAGAAAATCAACATCGCAATGAAAATAGAGGGCTTCGGGGATTTCTCCGCGGAGGCGCGGCTGTACGCGGGCGTTTCGGCGAAGTTTACCGTAAGCGTTAAGCCGGCGGAATAATTGATAAATAAGCGGCTTTTTGGAGGAAAAAATGGCGAATTTCGATTTGGCGGGGCTGGCGCTGCCGTATAATATTGAGGCGGAGGAGTCGATTCTGGGCGCGCTTCTTATCGACAGCGAGCTCATAGGAGATATCGTTCAGATAATTCACCCCGAGCATTTCTACGCCGACGTAAACAGGGGCGTTTTCGAGGCGATTTTCAGCCTCTACTCGAACAACCGCACCGTCGATTTTGTAACGCTTGTCGATGAGTGCAAGCTGCAGGGCGTTTTCAAGGACAACGCCGCGGCGAACAACTATATCGTGCGCGTGATGAACGGCGTTCCCAGCCCGCGCTCCGCGCCGAAATACGCGGCTATCGTTATCGAAAAATATCTGCTCAGAACTCTTATTCTGGCGTGCCGCGACATTATAGACGCGGCGGCAAACGGCTCGGAGCACGCCGACAGCGTTATCGACTTTGCCGAGCAGAAAATCTTCGAGATTCGCGAGGGAATTGAAAACCGCACGCTCGTGCCTATCTCGTCGGTGCTTTACGACCAGCTGAAGGTGGTTTGCGAGCTTGTTACGGAGTCGCAGGCTAATGGCGGCAAGCCGATTATGTCGGGGCTTTCGACGGGCTTTGCTGATGTTGACAGAATGATTTTCGGGCTCAACCGCTCGGATTTGATAATTCTCGCGGCGCGTCCCGGTATGGGTAAAACCTCGTTCGCGCTGAATGTCGCGGTGAACGTTGCAAAAAAATACAGGGATAAATCGGTTTGCGTTTTCAATCTCGAAATGTCAAAGGAGCAGCTTGTCGGGAGAATAATGTCAAGCGAGGCGCGCGTTCCGTCCGAGGTTATGCATACGGGCAAGCTGCCGCGCGGCAACGCCCAGGAGGAACTCAACCGCCTTATTACGGTGACGCAGGGGCTTCAGCAGCTTCACATTTACATCGACGACACTCCGGGTACAAACGTCCCGGCGATAAAGTCAAAGCTCCGCCGCATTAAGGATTTGGGGCTTGTAATAATCGACTATCTGCAGCTGATGAACTCCACAAGCAACTACAACGGCAACCGCGTTTCGGAGGTTTCCGAGATTACAAGGTCGCTTAAAATAATGGCAAAGGAATTGAATGTCCCCGTAATCGTGCTGTCCCAGCTTTCGAGAAGCTCCGAAAAGCGCGAGGACAAGCACCCGATGATGTCCGATTTGCGCGACTCGGGCTCGATAGAGCAGGACGCGGATATCGTAATGTTCCTTCACCGCAACTCGTACTACGACAAAACCGACCCGCGCCAGAACATCTGCGAGTGTCTTGTCGCGAAAAATCGCCACGGCGAAACGGGCACGGTGGAGCTCGGCTGGTTCGGCGAGTTTACGACGTTTGCGGAAATAGCGCGCTCCGAGCCGAGCGGCGGGCAGTGATTTATGAGTGATTTTTTAGAGAAAATCAAGTCGTCGATAAGCGAGTTTGATATGCTTTTCGGGAGAAAAGTCTGCGTCGCGCTTTCGGGCGGCGCGGACAGCGTTTCGCTTCTAATCTCGCTGAACGCGCTTCGAGAGGAGCTTCGGCTGGAGCTTTCGGCGTGTCATTTAAACCACGCTCTGCGCGGCGAGGCAAGCGACCTTGACGAGCTTTTCTGCCGCGAGCTGTGCGAGGGACTCGGCGTGGCGCTTTACTCGAGGAAGATAAACGTCGCCGAGCTTGCCGAAAAGCACGAGAGCATAGAGCAAGCCGCGCGGCGGGTGCGCTACGCGTTTTTTGAGGAGGCGCTTGCTCACTTTGGCGCAAGCACTCTCGCGACGGCGCACAACGCCAACGACAACGCCGAAACGGTGCTGTTAAATCTGACGCGCGGCACGGGGCTAAAGGGGCTCTGCGGAATTCCTCCCGTGAGGAGCTTTGGCAGCGGCTTTCGCGTAATCCGCCCGCTGATTTACTGCTCCCGCGCGGAAATTGAGGCGTTCCTCAAAGACCGCGGGCAAGCAAGTGTCACCGACGCGACAAACCTCTCCGAGGACTACACACGCAACAAAATAAGGCGGCGCGTTCTCCCCGAGCTTGCGGAGATAAACCCCTCGATTTTGGCGGTGATTTCCAGAATGACAGGCAACCTCCGCGCGGACAGCGAGTTTCTTGATACGCTCGCCGAGGGGGCTCTCGAAAAGGCACGACAGGGAAGAGGCTGGAACGCCGCGGAGCTTGCAGGGCTCCCAAAGCCGATTAAGGCGCGGGCGATAAGAAAAATTCTCACGGACGGCGGCATCGAGCCGTCGGCGCTTCGCATAGAAACGGCGATAAGCCTCTTAGGAAAGCGCTCCGCAAGGTACAATCCGGGCAGGGACAGGTTCTTCATGATACGAAAGGGAATCTGCTTTGTGGAGAATATCAAGCAGAATTACCGAAACAAACATTAAAAACTAACAAAAATTTTCAGCAGATATTCACAAAAAATCTATTAAATTTTGTTGCAATCTTGCTCGAAGTGTGGTATAATTAAGACTATATGGAGGATTAACGCAATGTATCTCCCCAACGAAGTTGAACGAATATTGTTCACGCGGCAGCAGCTCGACGAGTGCTCGGCTCGGCTCGGCGCGGAGCTTACGCGCGATTACAGCGGCAAGAACCCCGTGTTCCTGTGCGTTCTGCGCGGCGCGGTGCAGTTCTTTTCGGATTTGGTCCGCGCGGTGGAGTGCCCGTTGGACATTGATTTCATACGCGCGTCAAGCTATAACGGCACGGAAAGCACGGGCGTCGTTAAGGTCGATATGATGAACGTCGGGGAGCTCGCCGGGCGCGACGTCGTGATAGTTGAGGACATCTGCGACTCGGGCAGGTCGCTTGTTGAAATGACGAAGGTGATCTCCGCGATGAAGCCCAAGTCGCTGAAAAGCGTTGTGCTGCTCGACAAGCCCTCGCGGCGCGTCGTGGAGTTCCGACCCGACTACACGGGCTTCGTCATCGAGGATCTGTACGTCATCGGCAACGGCTTCGACTGCGACGGCAGATTCAGAAATCTCCCGTACATAGGGGTTTACAGACAATAATAAAAATAACAGGCGGGGGCTTTCCCCCACATTCTAATAAATTCGAGTAATTCGGAAAGGCGGTAAAAATGAAGAAGAACAAATTCCAGGGAGCGCTGATATATTGCCTTATCGCGGCGCTTTTGATATTCGGGCTGGTGTCCGTGCTGAATATGGCGGGACAAAGAAGCGCGGGCGGCGCGAAGTCCTATTCGGACGTGATCTCGCAGTTCGATAACCTAAATGTCAGCGAGTTTGAGCTCGACCTCGGCAAGGGCACGCTGCGCTACGTCCTCAAGGGCAGCAGCGAGGTGCAGACTTACACCGTGCCTAACGTCAACGTGTTCTACAACGACATCAACAGCGGTTATTCCGCGGACGGCCAGAGAGTGGTGAATTATCGTATCCGCTATAACGAGGCGAATCCCGAAAGCCCGCTCGTTGAGAATTATATCAGAGTTTCCGACAATTCATTCCTTGTGAACTTCCTGCCATATTTGCTGCTTATCGGCGTTATGATGATCTTCACGTTTATCATAATGCGTCAGACCACGGGCGGCGGGAAGATGAACACGTTCTCCCGCGCAAATGTCCGCCAGCAGACGGGCAAAAAGGTTACGTTTGAGGACGTTGCGGGCGCGGACGAGGAAAAGCAGGAGCTCGTGGAAATCGTCGATTTCCTGAAGAGCCCCGGAAAGTACCGCGAAATCGGCGCGAGAGTGCCGAAGGGCGTGCTTCTCGTGGGCCCTCCCGGAACGGGTAAAACGCTTCTCGCGAAGGCAGTCGCGGGCGAGGCGGGCGCACCGTTCTTCTCAATCTCGGGCTCTGACTTCGTTGAGATGTATGTCGGCGTCGGCGCTTCGAGAGTGCGCGATCTGTTCGACCAGGCGAAAAAGCACACCCCCGCTATCATCTTCATAGATGAGATCGACGCTGTCGGCAGACAGCGCGGCGCGGGCTTGGGCGGCGGACACGACGAGCGCGAGCAGACGCTCAACCAGCTCCTCGTCGAAATGGACGGCTTCACCGAAAACGAAAACATCATCGTAATGGCGGCGACAAACCGCCGTGATATACTTGACCCCGCTCTGCTTCGCCCGGGGCGCTTTGACAGACAGGTTGTCGTAAATTACCCCGATATGAAGGGCAGAGAGGAGATCCTTAAAGTCCACACGAGAAACAAGAACATCGGTCCGGACGTTGACCTCAAGCGCATCGCGGGCTCGACGGTCGGCTTTACGGGCGCGGATCTGGAAAACCTCGTAAACGAGGCGGCGCTGCTGGCGGCTAGAAACAACCGCAAGGCTGTCACCGAGGCGGACATTGAAGAAGCGACTATCAAGGTTGTCGCGGGCCCCGAAAAGAAGAGCCACGTTGTTTCCCCCGAGGACAAGCGCATTACTGCTTATCACGAGGCGGGTCACGCGATAACGACTTACTGCTGCTCGACGCAGGATAAGGTTTACAAGGTGACGGTTGTTCCGCGCGGAATGGCGGCGGGCTTAACGTTCCACCTCCCCGAGAAGGATCACGCGCATATGACGAAAACGCGTATGCAGGAAAACATTGTCGTGCTACTCGGCGGACGTGCGGCGGAGAAGCTCATTCTCGATGACATCACAACGGGGGCTTCCAACGACATCGAACGCGCTACGGGCGTTGCCCGCGATATGGTAACGCGCTACGGCTTCTCGGAAAAGCTCGGGCCCATTCTCTACGGCAGTGCGGATCACGAGGTGTTCCTCGGGCGCGACTACGGGCAAGGTAAGAACTTCTCCGAAAACGTAGCCGCGGAAATCGACGCGGAGGTTCGCGAGGTTATTGAAACGGGCTATGAAAAGGCGCTTACTATCCTCACCGAAAACCGCGACAAGCTGGAGCTCTGCGCGCAGTATCTTATCAAGCATGAAACGCTTGACGGCCCCGATTTCTACAAGCTGATGGAGGGCAAGATCAGCGTCGACGGCGACGAGATAGACGTGAACTCGGAAAAGACCGAGCTTGTTGAAAACAAGTCGGAGCTTAACGAGGAAAAGACCGAGGAGAAATCCGAAGAAAAGCCCGCGGACAGCGACACTAAGGAATAAAACAGAAATCCGCCCCTGCTATTATAAAATGGCGGGGCGGTTTTTGAGGAGAAATAAATGGCGATAGAGTACATAGACAAAGCGCCGACGCTCGCGGAGTACAAGGAAATGCGCCGCGCCGTGAATTTTATGGTGCTGTCGGACAGGATAGCCAGCAACGCGCTTAACAACGCGTTTCACATCACGACGGTGCGGGACAACGCCCATAACAATCGTGCAATAGGAATGATACGCGTATTGTCCGACGGCAGCTACGCTAATTTCATTACGGACGTTATGGTTATCCCCGAGTATCAGCGGCAGGGTATCGGCAAGGAGCTTATGCGCCGCACGGTGGATTTTATGAAGTCTACGCTGCTGCCCGGCGAAACGATAGTGCTGTATCTTATGAGCGCTATCGGCAAGGAGGAGTTCTACAAGCAATTCGGCTTCAGAGAGCGCCCGAACGAGGTCTGGGGCGCGGGAATGAGCCAGTGGATTAGAGGTTAGAGGGTAGAGGTAAGAGGTTAGATCGGGGAATGATCGTTTTGGGCAAGTATTCTTCTTACTTCTTACCTCTGAAATTCTTGCGTCTACAATTTCAAAGCTCGTTAAAGGGCGAGTAATCTTTTAATTTCAGTAAACGTTTTGGAGGTATCTAAATGGAACGAATTTGCAGAGAATGCGGCTCGCTGGTTAATGGCGAGGCTAAGTTTTGTCCCGTTTGCGGGAAGGTTATGGAAAGAGCGGTGGAGCTTACCAAGCAGCAGGCTGACGTAATGCCGCCGCAGGTTGTCGCGCCCGTTCAGCAGAATACGCAGAGCGCGAACAACGTCGGCACCTCGGCGGGCTACGGTGCGCCGCAGTACGGCGCGGGCGGAGTTCCGCAGAACATACAGCAGCCCACCCGACCTATCGGCGGCTACGAGCAGATGACGACGGGCGAGTGGATACTCACGATAATCGTCAGCTCGTTTTTCGGCATAATAAGCTTTATTCTGAACATCGTCTGGGGCTTCGGCACGGACACGCCCGAGCCCAAGCGCTCGTTCTGCAAGGCTATGTTCTGGGTGAACATCATAACAACGGTTCTCAGCACCATACTCGGTTTTATCTTTATGGCGGCGGCGCTGGGCGGGGCTTTTTACTATTGATTTGATTAAATGAAACTATCTTACATATTCAGAACAATCATCGCGGCGATCGCCTCGGCACTGCTTTTGTGGGTGAACTGCAACTTTTTCACGGCGGGCACGGTTATCGGAAACCTGCTGTTCGGCGCGGTAATTCTCATTTGTGTATTTTGGAAGCCGTTTTGCAGGCTCATAAATCGGCTTTGGAGCAAGGTTTTCGGTAAAATCTCGCTGATTTTGATCGGGAGCGTCACGGCATTCTGCGCGGCTTGCTGCGCGTTTTTCACGGTGAACATTTTCGTGTTTGCGGAGCGGGAGCTCGACAACCCCGAGGCGGTCATCGTCCTCGGCTGCCAGGTCCGCGGTGAAGAGCCGAGCTTAATGCTCGCGAGGCGGCTTGACGCGGCGCTGGAGGTTCTCAGCGAAAACCCCGAAGCTCTCTGCGTCGTAAGCGGCGGGCAGGGCAGCGGCGAGGACATCTCCGAGGCGGAGGCGATGAAGCGTTATTTGGTAGAGCGCGGCATTTCCGAAGAGAGGATAATCCAAGAAAACCGCTCTGTTTCCACGCGCGAGAATATCCGCTTTTCGGCGGAGCTTTTAAAGGAACGGGGTTTGAGCCGCGCCGTAATCGCCACGAACGAGTTCCACCAATACAGAGCGGGACTTTACGCGAAGCGCAGCGGCTTGACGGCAGGGCACCACTCCGGCAGAACGCCGCTTTACAATCTCCTGAACTACATAGTGAGAGAGTGGGCGGCGCTGTTTGACGCGTTTGTGCGCGGATGAAATACAAGCACAAATTCCCGCCCCAAGCATAAAATAAAGAGGGTAAACAAACAGCCGCCCCGAGAGGTGGCGATCAACGCGTTGATTTGCCCTCGAATAGCCGAACGGAGCGGGTTGACGAGTCCGCAGGCGGCTGTTTTCTATACCCAAAATCCCCCGCGAAAGCGGGGGATTATTTCGTCTGTTTACAGGGGATAGAATTATCAATTGTTTATTGTCAATTGTTCTTGGTCAATTGTCCCACAAGCGACTTAAAGTGGGCTCCGCGCTCCTCAAAATTCCGATAAAACCCATAGCTCGCGGCGGCGGGGGAGAGGATAACTCGGCGGCGGGCGGTTTTCGACGCGAGCGTCACCGCCTTCTCCATATTCTCCGCCTCGATAACGACAACCTTGGGGTTAGCGATCAGCTTCGCAATGCGCTTTCCGCTGTCGGGCAGCAAAATCACGGTTTCGACCACGCCCGTGTTCAGAAACTCTCCGAGCACGTCGTAAGAAATGCCGCGGTCCATTCCGCCGAGGATAAGGCAGTCCGCGCCGTCGAACGCGTTGACGGCGGCAATAGCCGCCTCGGGAATCGTCGAAATGCTGTCGTTGATGTACTCAACGCCGTTTATCACCGCAACGCGCTCCAGGCGGTGCTCCAGCCCGCGGAACTCGGGGAGCGCCGCGAGGCACGTGTCGAGCCTCGCTCCCGCTTTCATCACCGCCGCGAGAGCAACGGCGATGTTGTAGAGATTGTGCTTGCCGCAAAGCCGCGTTACAATGCGCTCCGCGTTGATTTCCTCGCCGTAAAGGTAAATCGAGCTGCCGTCCGTCCAGACGTCCGCCGACCTCCCGAACGCACAGGAAACAACGCGTCCGCCCGTTTCGAGCGGGAGTAGATCGGAGTTAGTAAACACCGTGTCCGTTTTCTCCATATACCGCGCTATATTACGCTTTGCGGCGGCGTAAGCGTCGAGATCCACATAGTGGTCAAGGTGCTCGGGGAAGATGTTCAGCAGCACGGCGATTTCCGGCGAGTGCCGCGCGAACTCGAGCTGGTGGCAGCTCATCTCGCACACCGCCACAACGTCCTCGGACATCTCCTCAAGCCGCTTCAAGGGCGGTACGCCGATGTTTCCGATGAGCATTGTCGGTATATTATTTGCTCCCAAAAAATGGTATATAAGGGAAGAAGTGGTTGATTTGCCCTTTGTCCCCGTTACGCCGATAATTCGGCAGGGCTTCAAGCGGAGCAAAATCTCCGTTTGCGTCAGGATTTTAGCTTTAGACTGCGGGCTGAGCCTGTTTTTTACGACAACGCCGGGCGACTGCAAAATGATGTCGAACTCGGCGCACTCCTCAAGGTAGTGCTCGCCAGAAATCGGCATCACATCGGGGAATTCGAGGAATTCCAAATCAAGCGGGTTCATATCCGCGACGGCGATCTCGGCGCAGCAATCTAGGCGCAGCAGGATTTCCAGCCACGACTTTCCCTCGCGCCCGAAGCCCAGAATCACGACGCGTTTGCCGTCAAAAATCGGTTTTAGCTTATCAATGTTCATGTTTCAGCAACTCCAAAAATCTTTTCGGTACAAAATTATCCTCGTCAAAATAGTCGTCAAGCCGCACGGGAGAATAGTTCGGGAACTGCTCGGCAAAGCGCCGCAGCAACGCGGGCGGGTTCTCCGAGCGGTGCTCCAAAGCCATTTGCAGCGACAGCCGCACCTCGTTTTTCGTCCCGACGCACTCAAACGGCTTATCCTCGCCGTCCAGCACAAGGCCGTCGAACATCGCCGAAAGCTCGGATTTTTCGAGCATATCGCACCCGAAAATCGAATTCAGCGCTTTGTCGTCCAAAAAAGCCGAAAGCAAAATATACACGTACAGGCACTTCGCGCAGTTACAGCACCACGTGTCGGTTTTCGAGCCGAGGTTGCAGCTCTGAAAAACGCGATAATACTGCGGATATTTGACGAATTCCCGCGCGATCTGCCATTCGGACAGCGGGCGAAGCAGGCTGAAATATTCGGGAATCTCGCCGAACTCGCCAAAGGACATTGTGCAATATTCACGAAAATTGCGCTCGAATTCCGTCGATTTGCTGTACTGATGATTGACATCTGCGCCCTCGACATAGGTTTCGTTGGCGGAGCTTTCGTTAGATAATGCAATGTAGCGAACGCCCGCCATAGAGCCAAAAAGCAGCGCCGCAAACGCCACAACCGCAGAAAAAGGCGTGTGCCCGTTGAGCCACCCCGCGGCGTTGCGCTCCAGGAGCGTTTTGTCGATAGTACGACGCGGTAAAACGGCTTCACTAAGCGGAATTCCGGCAGTTTCAATGCACCCGAGCGTCGCGCCTCGCGGGTTGATGACGAACGGCGTAATCGGCTCGCCTGCCTTTTTCAGCAGCTCCAGCGTGACGACGCTGTCCTTGCCGCCGCCGACGGGCACGAGCGTCCCCGAGAGGCTTCGGGACGAGCTTGGAAAATGCGATTGTGATGCGGGCTCGGGAGCTTTAATTGTCATAAAATCCTCGAGCGTGGCAACGATTTCATTGCGGTAGAAAAACTCCCCCAGTCCGTGCCGGTAGAGTTTTTTCCACCATTCGATCTGCCGTTCGGAGAGCGCTCCCGCGCGGATTTCAACCGTCGGGCAGCAAGCGCATTTCCAGTAGCTGACAAGCTCTGCCATACCAAGCGAGAATGCCATCTGCTCTGCCTGTTCACGTGAAAAATCCGCGTTCCAAAGCGATTTGTCAAACGTCCACTCGGGGTAGAAGTGAAACTCGTCAATTGAGAAGTGAAACCGCAGATAATTCTCACCTAGGTCGAAACTGTGGTATATAAACAGCGGGTGCGCTTTTCGCAGTTCGTCAAATTTACTCATTTTCGCTCCTTATTATGGCTTCTTTTCAGGATTTTATACAAAAGCACCGCCTCGAGAATTCGCGCGAGCTTTGCACTCTTGAAATTTGGCTTTGTATTCATATCTCACGAGGATTTGCCCGCAATAATGTTCGGCACGTGAATGCTGATAAAATAACCGAAAACGGCTTTTTAATGCGCTTTTGAGCGTTTCTAAAATGAGCGGCAGTACTCAAAAACAGCTCAAAAAACGCTCAACGTGGCTTAATAATGCGGAATTCGTGTTAGTCAAGAATGATCGGTTTTGACGTATAATCCACGCCGCAAACAGGCGGCTCGGCGAACGCAAGCCCGTAAATGTCCGTGAGCCGTGCCTCAAATTCCGCTTGGCGGCGCGCTTCGGGAGAGGTTTTCGACAGCGCCTTAAGCGAGGTGTCAATCGGCAGCGTGCAGTTTGCCGCGGAAAGAATTTCCTTTCCGCGTGCGTTCATTCCGAGGACGCGGATATACGCGCACCTCTCGCGGGAAATCTCCTTGTCAATTCCCAGAAATCCGCATAACACAGCCCTTCTGATACGTGCGAGGGTGTAGCGCTTCGTTTTTGTCATAAAATAAATCCCCGACAGGGAATTACCCTTGCGAATGGCTTTGTAAAGCCTATCACCGAGCCCGCCCGCGCAGTCCGCAACGCGCTCCAGATCGCTTGGGCGAAGCGCCCTTAGGTTCGCGAGGACTGCGCGTTCTAATCGCGAAATGTCCGCGCTTGGGGCGGCGACAAGCGGCGCGTATTTCGAGTAATCCTTGCCCTCCGCTATGAGCCTGCGTATCGCCGAGCCGCTCAAAAACTCGCTTTGTGAAGCGGAACTCTCGTCGAAATCCTCGTCGTGTCCCGCGCCGTAACGCCGCACGGTAAACGGCTCTATCGCGCTTCCGCGAGTGTCAAGCGCGTTCAGATACTCGATTGCGAGCGTGTTGTTAGGCGAGGCGATAAGCTCTGCAACGTCGTCGGTGTAAAATTGCTTCAAGGCCTTTTGCAGCGCGGCGGGATAGCTGTTCCCGCGCTGAATGAGCTCGTCGAATTCCGCGGTGTGAACCGTATATTCAATAGCTCCCGACGCCTCTTTCAGAGCCGCGATATCCCCGCTTTCACTGCCAAAAGCGAGCATATCCACGCACCCGAGCGCTGCCGCGATGTCGACAGCTCCTCTCGCGAAGCCCGCCGCCGAGGTCAGAGAAAACCGTGCGGGGAGATCTATAACCAAATCCACGCCGTTTTCGAGGGCGGGTTTTGCGCGCGTGAGTTTGTCGAAAATCGCCACGCCGCCGCGCTGGGTGAAGCTGCCGCTCATAATCGCCAAAACGTGCGTCGCGCCCGCCGCGCGGGTCTGCTCTATCAGATGCTTGTGCCCGAAGTGAAACGGGTCGTATTCCGCGATAATTGCCGCTGTTTTCATAATTCCCTCCGTTTTGCCGCGATAATAGTATACAATTTTATTTTACAACATTTTAGCAATAAAATCAAGTGGTTTTCCCTATCGCGAAAAAACTAATTACTAACCAACTATTCTCTGACAACTATGTGCAATTCACACAAAAATAATAAAACCCCTTGATTTTTTTTGTTAAAAGATGTAAAATATATGTGTATTATTTTTTATTTTATTACGGAGGTAAAACAAATATGAAGATTTTGGTTATCAACGCGGGAAGCTCCTCGCTGAAGTATCAGCTGCTGAATATGGAGGACGAGAGCGTTATCGCAAAGGGAAACTGCGACAGAATAGGTATCGGCGGGCACATCAAGCACGCAACGGCGGACGGCAGGACCGTCGACGTCGACTGCGACTTCCCGACGCACACCGAGGCGTTTGAAAAGCTGGTTGAGGTTCTGACGACCGGCGACGCGGCGGTCCTTAAATCTATGGACGAGATTTCCGCGGTTGGTCACCGCATCGTTCAGGGCGCGGAGATTTTCAACAAAACTACGCTTGTTACCGATGAGGTAATTCAGCAGATAGACGACCTGTCCGAGCTCGCTCCCGTACATAACCACCCTCACGCCCTCGCTTTGCGCGCGTGCAAGAAGGTAATTCCCGAAAGCACCCCGCAGGTTGCGGTATTTGACACGGCGTTCCATCAGACCATGCCCGAAAAGGCGTTTATGTATGGACTTCCCTATGAGTGCTACGAGAAATATCACGTAAGAAAATACGGCTTCCACGGCACGTCGCACCGCTTTGTTTCTCAGGCGCTCGCGGACGCTATGGGAAAGGACATTAAAGACCTGAAAATCGTTTCCTGCCACCTCGGCAACGGCTCTTCGATAACGGCGGTTGAGGGCGGCAAGTCTATTGATACGTCAATGGGCTTCACTCCGCTGGACGGTCTTATTATGGGAACGCGCTGCGGCGCTATCGACGCTTCGGCGGTTACGTTTGTTGCGAAGAAGCTCGGCTACTCTCCCGACGAGATGAGCGATTATATGAACAAGAAGTCGGGACTTCTCGGCGTTTCGGGCGTTTCGAGCGACAACCGCGACCTCACCGCGGCGGCTCACGAGGGCAACAAGCACGCTATTCTCGCGGGCGAAATGCTCCGCTATGAGATCAAGAAATACATCGGCTCGTATGCGGCGATAATGAACGGGCTTGACGCGGTGCTGTTCACGGGCGGCATCGGCGAGAACTCCTTCGACCTCCGCTCGGACGTTTGCCGCGATATGGATTACCTCGGCATAAAGCTCGATGAAAAGGCGAACGACGGTCTTTGCGGCAAGCTCGCGAAGATCTCCGCGCCCGACAGCAAGGTTGAGGTCTGGGTAGTTCCTACCAACGAGGAGCTGCTTATTGCGAGAGATACTAAATCGCTGGTTGAGGCGATGAAGTAAGGCTTTTGTTTGTAATTATTGAATTCCCCCGCTGCTCGGCGGGGGAATTTTTGCGCGGTAAAAATTTTTTAAACAGCCTTGACAAATGCGCATAAAATGTGTATAATGTGAATAGAGGTGGGGAGTGTGAAACGTAGGGACCTTATCAAAAAAGCTAACCAAGGCTGGGTGGTATGTAAAGCGCAAAGACGGCAGCAATCACGAGGTTTGGACAGACGGAAAGCATACCGAGCCGATACCGCGCCATAGAGAAATAAACGAACAGCTCGCAAAGGATATTTTGAAAAAATACGGTTTAAAATAGTCTGAACATTTGTTTTAAGGAGGTATTCATATGAAGCTTATTTATCCGATTATCATTATCCCGACAGGCGAGAATGATTATTATGTAAAAATCCCCGATATGGATATCGGAACGCAGGGAGAAAGCATTGAAAACGCGATTGAAATGGCGCGGGACGCTATTTGCTTAATGGCGGTTGATTTACAGGAGGACGGAAAGCCCATTCCGAGCGCGTCCGAAATCTCGGAAATAAAATGTGATGAAAAGGGCGCGATTGTAACCTTGGTGGACGCCGACGTTACCGCATATAAGCGAATGTTGGATAAGAGAGCAATCCGCAAAAACGTCACTATTCCCAGCTGGCTGAACAAAGCCGCCGAAGCCCGGCACATCAACTTCTCCGCGGTTTTGCAGGCGGCGCTTATTGAACAGCTTAATCTCAATAACTAACCTCATGCCGCCCGATTATTCGGGCGGTTTTATTTTCGCGATAAAATCCCCCGTTATTAAAAATCACTAAAAAAACTGCAAATTCCCGCGAAATTTGTTATAAATAATATATTGCAAGTTGGGGAAAATAATGGTATAATTTAATTTGGTATATAAGGTGTCTTC
>CAYSHU010000028.1:0-16292 GCA_964430965.1 uncultured Ruminococcus sp.
CGTGACGCAAATGAAGCTCGGCTTGGAGCGTGAAATTGTCGTTGAGAACTCGCGGAGAGCTTACCCGAATCTGCTGTCGGCGTTCTACAATCACCCGACGCGTCGCTTCAAGCTCTGCGGAGTGACGGGCACGAACGGCAAAACCACCGTCGCGAACCTCTGCGCGGAAATAACGCGCGGGCTCGGGCTTCGCACGGGAGTTATCGGAACGCTGGGAGTTGACACGGGCAGCGGGCTTACCTACTCGCACGACGGCCCTCCAACGACCCCCGAGCCGCGGCGGCTCTATCAGCTGTTCGCGCAAATGGCGGACGAGGGCACGGAGTATTGCTTTATCGAGGCAAGCTCCCAGGCGCTGGCGCAATTCCGCTTTGCCGACGAGAAATTCACCGCGGCGGCGTTCACAAACCTCACGCGCGACCACTTGGATTATCACGGCACAATGGAAAGCTATTTCGAGGCGAAGCGTCGGCTTTTTGACAAGGAAATGTGCGAAGTAGCCGTTGTGAATATCGACGACGAGTACGGCAAAAAAATTGCAGAGCATTGCCGCGGAAACGGCGTTCCGTGCAAAACCGTTTCAATAGATGGCGAGGCGGATTTCTACACGGAATTCGTCAAGCTCAAACCCGACGGGAGCGAGTTTATCCTCACGGACAGAGCGGCGAAAAAGAGCTATCCCGTGCGGTTTGCGCTGACGGGGAAATACAATGTGGCAAACGCCGTTGAAGCCGCCGTTATGGTGAGCCTTGCGGGAATTCCGCTTGATGAGGCGCTGTTGGCGCTCGAAAAAATAAAGGGCGTTGCGGGGCGGCTTGAAACGCTCTACCGCGGGGATTTCACGGTGATACGCGATTATGCCCACACCGACGACGGGCTCGAAAAGCGCCTCGGAACGCTGAAGCCCTTGACGGAAAACCGCCTTATAACGGTATTCGGCGCGGCGGGCGAGCGCGACGCGGGCAAGCGCCCCGATATGGGCGCGGCGGCGGCGAAATACTCCGATATTCTGATAGTAACCACCGACAGCCCCCGCCACGAGGACCCGCAGAAAACTATCGACGACGTGGTCAAGGGAATCCCCGATAACCTCCCGCACGAGGAGTTCACGGACAGAAAAGCCGCGGTGCTCCGCGCGCTGGAAATAGCCGAAAAGGGCGACGTGATTGCGCTCTGCGGCAAGGGTCACGAGGATTATCAGGCGATAGGCGACACGTATTTTCACTTCGACGAAAAGGAAATCGTCGAGGAATATTTTAAGGAAAAGTAACCGAATGAAAATGTTTAGCACAACCGAGATAGCAAGCGCCGTCGGCGGCGTTCTTGTCGGCAACGCAAGCGTTGTTGTAAATTCCGTTTCGACCGACACGCGGACGATAGAAAAAAACGCGCTGTTTATCGCCGTAAAGGGCGAGCGCTTTGACGGCAGCGATTATATAGAAGCGGCGGCGCAAAGCGGCGCGGCGGCGGCAATTTCCGACCGCGCGGTCAACAGCGTTCAAGCCGAAATTCCGATAATTTACGTTGAGGATTCCAGAACGGCGCAGCTGAAGCTCGCGAGGTATCACCGCGAGAAATTTTCCGTCAAGCTCTGCGGAGTGACGGGCTCGGTCGGGAAAACCTCGACAAAGGATATGGTCTTCGCGGTGCTTTCAGCGGGCTTCAATACGCTGAAAACCGAGGGGAATTTCAACAACGACATCGGCTTGCCGCAGACGCTTTTCCGCTTGAACGAAAGCTACGGCGCGGCGGTCATCGAAATGGGAATGAGCGACAGAGGCGAGATTTCCGCGCTGTCAAAGGCATCCAAGCCCGATTGTGCCGTAATCACAAACATCGGCTGGTGCCATATCGAGAACCTCAAAACCCGCGAGAATATCCTCGCGGCGAAGCTGGAGATACTTGACGGAATGGACGGGAATTCGCCGCTTATCGTCTGCGGCGACGACGAGTTCCTCGGGAAATTGACCGCGGAGCAGACAGGCTCGCGAGGGCTCATTAAATACGGCTTCGGCGCGGAAAACAATGTCCGCGCGGAAAATATACGCCACGTTGAAGGCGGCGAGGAATTTACGCTCTGTTATAACGGCGGGAATTATCCCGCGAAGGTGCCCGCGGTTGGCGAGCACCATATTCTGAACGCGCTCGCGGCGTTCGCCGTCGGTATCTCGTTCGGAATGAGCCCCGAGAAAATAATCCCCGCGTTTATGCGCTACGAAGCCTCGGGAATGAGGCAGAAAATCGAGAAGCGCGGCTCTCTTACGGTGATACTCGACTGCTACAACGCCTCGCCGACCTCGATGAAATCGGCGCTCTCCGTTCTCTCGACGATGAACGGGCGGAAAATCGCGGTTTTGGGCGATATGTTGGAGCTCGGCGAAAAATCCCGGGAGCTCCACGCGGGGCTCGCGGAGCTTTCAAATCTCGCCGATGAATTCTTCCTCTACGGAAGCGAAATGGCGGCGCTGCGCGACGAGCTGCTGAAAAAGGGCGTTCGGGTCACTCAAAGCGAAAACAAGGAGGAGCTCACCGAAAAACTCCTCGAAAGCATAAAAAGCGGCGACGCGATTTTGTTTAAGGGCAGCCGCGGTATGAAGCTGGAAGAAATTGCCGAGAAAATAGGTGACGAGCTATGAACATTTGGATATGCGCGGGCGCGGCGCTGCTGTCGTTCCTGCTGACGTGGCTGCTGGGGTACTGGCTGATACCACTGCTTCACAAGCTGCGCTACGGGCAGACGATACTCGAGATAGGCCCGAAGTGGCACAAGGCGAAAAAGGAAGGCACGCCGACAATGGGCGGTATCAGCTTTATCATCGCCGTGACGGTCTGCTTCGCGGCGGGAATGATAATCTTCGCGAAGAACGGCGCGAGCTTCGTCGGCGCGGATAAGCCCGAGTTCATTCGCTCCGTTTCGGGAATGATTATGGCTGTGATGTTCGGGCTTATGGGCTTCCTCGACGACTTCATCAAAGTCCGCAAAAAGCACAACGAGGGGCTTTCGTGGATCCAAAAGGTAATATTCCAGGTGATGATAATCGCGGCGTATTTCGCGACGATGTACATCAGCGGGCTTTCGCGGACGGTGATTTCGTTCCCGTGGGGCTGGCAGTGGGATTTGGGTTGGTTTTACTACCCGCTTGTCGGGCTTGTGATCCTGTATATGGTAAACGCTGTGAACCTCACGGACGGCATTGACGGGCTTTGCAGCTCGGTGACGGTAGTTTATATGGCGGCATTCACGGTGATAACGGCTCTGCTGGGAATGTTCGGGCAGCAGCTTCTGGCGTACTGCGCGGCGGGCGGCTGCATAGGCTTCCTCGTCTGGAACGCCCCGCCCGCTAAAGTCTTTATGGGCGACACGGGCTCGATGTTCCTCGGCGGGATAGTCTGCGCTTTAGGACTCGGCTGCGGCTGCGAGGTTCTGATGATAATCGCGGGCATCGTGTACGTCCTCGAGGCGCTTTCGGTTGTAATTCAGTCGACGGTATTCAAAATCACAAAGAAAATCAACCACTCAAACGAGGGCAAGCGGCTTTTTAAGATGACGCCCATTCATCACCACTTCGAGCTTTCAAGCTGGAGCGAGTTCAAAATCGGAGGGGTGTTCTCGTTTGTAGGACTTCTCGCGGGAGGACTTGCGGTGTGGCTCGCGTTTATAATGTTTAGTAAGTAAACATACCCTGCGAAGCGACAAGAGTGGTATTACGTGAAAGTTATATAACAAGAGCGTGTGGGAGCGAAAAAAGAGCCTGCTAAGGTGGAGGGCGCAACGCGCCCGGAGCCTTAGCAGGCTGCTAGGCGAACGAAGTGAGCCGCTTTTTCGCGACTTTAAGATAAGGGGTTGCAAATGCAGAAGACGAAAAAAACCTCCAATAAAATATCCGCGAAGAAACCGGCTCAGGCAAAGCCGGCGGCGAACGCGCGTCCTAATACGGCGAGACCGCAGAACCCGCAAAATCAGCAAATCAGCGCACCGCGAAACAACGCGAACGCCGTAAAGCCGCAGGCTTCAAATCCGCAAAATGTTCAAAATAAAGCCAAGCGCCCTCTTCCGATGCCGACGTCTAAGACTAACGCAAAAAACAACGCTAAGGCTAACGTTAAACCCAAAGCAAAGGCAAAGCCGAAAAAGGAACCGAAGGAGCGTATCAAGCCGAAGAAAATCAAAAAGGAAAAGGACCCGAACAGAATTCGGTTTTTCAGCACGGAGGGCAGAGTTGACATTCCGATGCTGATTATTACGCTCGTGCTGCTGGCGTTCGGCATTACGATGATGTTCTCGGCGAGCCACGCGTATTCCTACCGCGACAACGGCGGCGACAGCTACGCGTATGTTACAAGGCAGATGACGGCGGCTATTATCGGGCTTGTGGGAATGATGATACTCACGCTGTTCGACTATCGCTTTATGCGCCGAGAGAGCAAAAAACGCCACATCACGGCGGCGCACATTCTGCTTGTACTTGCGATAGGAATGAACCTTCTTTGCCCGATTATCGGCATTGAGGCGGAGGGCGGTCAGAAGCGCTGGCTTCAGCTGCCGTTTTTCGGGCAGTTCCAGCCGTCCGACGTGCTGAAGGTCGCCGTTATCGTATTCTTCGCTTACTACGTCCACAAAAACAGCGACAAAATGCGCACGCTTTATGTCGGTATTGTAAAGCCGCTGCTCATACTTGTTCCGATAGCGCTTTCCGTCGCGGTGCAGATGCACTTGTCGTGCCTGCTTATCGTGTTTATGATTTTCGCCGTGACGCTGTTTGTAGGCGGCGTTAATCTCAAGACGGCAATCCCCCTCGCGGTAGTGGGAATTCTGGCGATTGTATTTGTCGTAAGCGTCGTTAAGGTCGGGTATTTCCAGGAGCGAATTGAGTTTATGGACCCGCTCTCCGATCCGGGCTGGAGATCGTATCAGAACTATCAGTCGGCGCTCGCGATAGGCTCGGGCGGAGTGTGGGGCAAGGGCTTCGGAAACTCCAGCCAGAAATACTACTACCTCCCCGAGGCGCAGAACGACTTCGTTTTTGCTATTCTTGTAGAGGAATTCGGGCTTATCGGCGGTATTTTCGTAATCCTGCTGTTCATTATTTTCGTAATGCGCGGACTGTACATCGCAAGACGCGCCGAGGACAAATTCGGCTGCCTTATGGCGACGGGCATCACCGTTCAGATAGGAATGCAGGCGCTGCTTAACATTGCGGTAAATCTCTGCTGTATCCCGAACACGGGCGTGTCGCTGCCGTTTTTCAGCTACGGCGGCACGGCGCTGGTTTTGCAGCTATGGGAAATGGGCTTGCTGCTTTCGATAAGCAAACGAGCCAAGGTTAATTGACTTCGTCAATTGACAATCACCCTACGGGGAGGAAAAACGTATGAGAGTAATATTTGCCGCGGGGGGGACTGCGGGTCATATCAACCCCGCGCTTGCCATTGCCGATAAAATGAAGCAGGTGTTCCCCGAAACGGAGATTTTGTTTATCGGAACGCCAAACGGTATGGAAAG
The DNA here is from genome assembly GCA_964430965.1 of uncultured Ruminococcus sp. GTDB lineage: Bacteria > Bacillota > Clostridia > Oscillospirales > Ruminococcaceae > CAG-115. Next base: position 5,504 of record CAYSHU010000028.1, read on the forward strand.
CCGCCTTGTCACCAAGGCGGGGTACGATTTCCGCGGCGTTGAGATGTCGGGCTTTCGGCGGGATATTTCGCCCTCCGCAATGCTGAAAAACGTCCAAGCGGCGTATCGCTATCTTGTTTCGGCAAAAATCGCCGTGCGGAAAATCATCAAGGAATACAAGCCCGATTTAGCTGTCGGCACAGGCGGCTACGTCACGGGGACGGTGCTGCGCCAGGCGGCGGCAATGAGGATTAAAACCGTCACGCACGAGAGCAATTCCTATCCGGGAGCGGCGACAAAGCTGCTCTCCAACAAGGCGGACAAGGTCCTGCTCGCGACGGAGGACGCGAAAAAGTATTTAAAGGACGCGTCGCGGTGCGTAATTACGGGAAATCCCCTGCGCACGAATATCCCGATAGAGGAGCGCTCCGCGGCGAGAAAGCGCCTCGGGCTGCCCGATTGCTTCACGGTTTTGTCGTTCGGCGGGAGCCTCGGCGCGAATAAGATCACCGAGGCCGTAGCGGAGCTTATCGCGTGGGAGCAGAAAACGGGCGAGATAAACCATATTCATTCCTATGGAGGAAAAAATAAGGAGCTGTTCCAAAGCGCTCTTAAGGAAAGCGGCGTGCGCGAGGACAAGCAGCACCATATTTTCAAGGAATACATCGACAATATGTATACGTGTATGTGCGCCGCGGACTTGATAATCTCCCGCGCGGGCGCGATGACGATTACGGAGCTCACCGAAATAGGCAGACCGTCGATTTTAATTCCCTATCCCGCCGCGGCGGAAAATCACCAGTACTACAACGCCTTAACGCTCGTAAACGAAAACGCCGCCGTCCTCATCGAGGATAAAAACCTCACGAAAGCAAGGCTCGTAGACGAAGCCTCAAAGCTCTACGCCGATAACGCGCGGCTCAGCCTTATGGAGCAAAACGCCGCCAAAATGCGAAAAGCCAACGCGGCGGACATTATCCTAAAAGAAATAGTAAACTTAGTGGGAGAGGACAAATTCTAACCCCTTGGCTCTAATACTCTAGCCTCTGGTAGCACCAAAACTCCCTTTTCAACATATTATGCTCTATAATTGCTGAAAGGGTGATGATTTTGGATAATCGCCAGAAACTGATAGTAAACGGCGGGCGGCGGCTGGAGGGGGAGCTCCGCGTGCACGGCGCCAAGAATTCCGCGCTGCCCCTGCTTTCGGCGGCGGTGCTGGCTCACGGCGAAACGGTGCTCCACAACTGCCCGATGCTCACTGATGTTGACGCGGCTTGCCGAATTCTGTCGCATATCGGCTGCAAATGCCGCCGCAGCGCCGACACCGTGACGGTGGACGCGGCAAACGTTTTCGGAAGCGAGATCCCCGATAATTTAATGCGCGAAATGCGCTCGTCAATCGTGTTTTTGGGCGCTATGCTCGGGCGAATGGGAAGGTGCAGGCTGTCGTTCCCGGGCGGGTGCGAGCTGGGGGCGCGTCCTATCGATCTGCACATCGCCGCGCTTCGGCAAATGGGCGCGGAGATAGGCGAGCAGCACGGCTTTCTGGAGTGCTCCGCGCCGCGGGGACTTCACGGCGCTAAAATCGTGCTGTCGTTTCCGTCCGTGGGAGCAACCGAGAACATTCTCCTTGCCGCCGTGACCGCCAAGGGCGAAACCGAGATCCACAACGCCGCGCGCGAGCCCGAGATTGTCGACCTCGCGGATTTCCTCACAAAATGCGGCGCGAGAATTAAGGGCGCGGGGGAGAGCGTTATCATAATCGACGGCGTGCCGCGGCTTGAGCCGTGTGAGCACAGCGTTATCCCCGACAGAATTGCCGCGGGCACATATCTCTGCGCCGCCGCGATAACTCACGGCGAGCTGATTTTAACGCACTGCCGCCCCGAGCATATGACGGGCTTTTTGCAGGTCTTAGAGGCAATGGGCGCGCGTATCTACACCTACGGCGGCGGGAAAATGTACTTTACGGGCAAAAAACGCCTCGCCGCGCCGCCGACAGTCCGCACAATGCCGTACCCGGGCTTCCCGACGGATATTCAGGCGCCGTTCACCGCGCTTTGCTCAACCGCCGACGGCACGAGCGTTTTTGTTGAAACGATTTTCGAGAACCGCTTCCGCCATATCCCCGAGCTTGTGCGGCTCGGCGCGTCGGTGAAAACCGAGGGGCGCGTCTGTGTTGTTGAGGGCGTAAAGCAGCTTTCGGGCGCGAAGGTCTGCGCCGCGGAGCTTAGGGGCGGCGCGGCTCTCGTTACCGCGGCGCTCGCCGCCGACGGCACAAGCGAGATAGGCGGGCTACAATTTATCGACCGCGGCTATGAGAGCCTTGAAAACGCGCTGCGCTCAATAGGCGCGGATATCCGTAGAGTATAGCGGAATAAAAGGAAGTTTAAAGGAGAGTGACAGGTATGATGTTCAAAAAACGCGGCTCGAAAAAACAGAATAACAAACCGCAAAGCTCTCCGAGGCAAGGCGGCGCTCCCAAGACCGGAACTCCGAAGCTCGGCGTTCAGCCGAATAAGCCGCAGCCGAACGCGCCAAAGTCGCCCGTTCAGCCGAACAGACCGCAGCGGAATGCTCAAAATCCTGCGCAAAAGCAGCCTGTTCAGCCGAATAGGCCGCAGACTAACCTGCAAAAGCCCGCTGTTCAGCCAAAAAAACCGCTCCCCGGCGCGGTAAATAAAGCTCCGCAAAAGCCGAAGCGCAGGAAATACCGCGGTGGGAATTATTCGCTTTATTATGTTCTCGGCGCGATTGTTCTCATCATCGCGTTTGTGATTTTGGCGAATACCGTGCTGTTTAAGTGCAGGACGATAAGCGTTTCCGGCAACGACAATTACAATTCCGACGAGATAATTCTCGCTTCGGGAATCAACATCGGCGACAATCTTGTTAAGCTCAAGCCCTCCAAGGCGGAGGAGAGCATCATGAATTCCCTCGCGTATATTGACGAGGCGGTGGTGAAGAAATCCTACCCGACAAAAATCAACATCACCGTAACCGAGGCCGAAAAGCAGTATTGTGTCGTCGCGGACGGCACAACGGCGGCGATTTCCCGCCGCGGGAAGATCATCGAGCATTGCGAAGCGGGGAATCTGCCTGTCGTCAAGGGCTACGAGCCCGAAACGCTGGAGGTCGGCGCGTGGCTTTCCTCCAAAACCAACGGCAAAAGCGACATTCCCGCGGAGGTTTTCGCCGCCGCCGAAAAGGCGGGGCTCAAAAACATCACCGTTGTTGACGTGAGCGACAAGTTCAACATCGAGGTGTCCGTCGAGGACCGCGTGATTTTGAAGCTCGGCACGTCGGACGACGTTGTGAGCAAGTTCCTCGTTGCGGCTGAGATCATTGAAAACCAGATAGGCGAAACGGAATACGTCACGCTGACCCTCACGAACCCCGAAAAGGTCCCCGCGCAGACAAATCCCAACCCGAACAAGCCCGCTTCGAGTTCCTCAAAACCCGCAGCTTCTTCGACGACCTCCGCAAATAACGAGGAGCCCAAAGTTCCCGAAGAGCCCGAGCCCGAAGCTCCCGAAACTCCCGAAGAGCCCGAGGAGCCAGAGCCTGAGGAGCCCGAAAATCCCGAGGAACCCGATCCCGAGAACCCCGAGGTATGGTGATTTTGGATTTTATTCCCAAATCCGTAAAAATATTTAAAAAAAGGGTTGCAATTTGGAATAGAATGTGTTATAATATTTAGAGAACTACTAAATATTGCGTAATCTAAATAAAAGGAGAGTTAAATTATGGCGTTTGCTATTGACGATATTGATGACGGGTTTGACTTGACAGACGACTTCCAGATGAATACCAAGATTATGGTGTTCGGCGTTGGCGGCGCGGGCGGAAACGCGGCGGCGCATATGGTTGACAGCGGCGTGCTGGACGTCGAGTACGTTATCGCGAACACGGACGTTGCTGCGCTTCGCAAGAAGGACGGCAGCAAGATGAAGCGTATCCAGATCGGGCGCAAGACAACGCGCGGCCAGGGCGCGGGCAACGACCCCACAAAGGGACAAGCCTCCGCGGAGGAACAGCGCGACGACATCGCCGCAACGCTTGACGGCGTTTCGATGCTGTTTGTTGCCGCGGGTATGGGCGGCGGCACAGGCACGGGCGCGGCTCCCGTGGTTGCTTCCGTGGCTAAGGAAAAGGATATCCTCACAGTCGGGGTGGTTACAAAGCCGTTCGACTGGGAAGGCGAGCAGAAAATGCAAATGGCGATCGGCGGCGTTTCCGAGATGAAAAAGTATGTCGACGCGCTGATTATAATCCCGAACGACCGCGTGCGTCAGCTTCGCGGCTCGAAGCCCAAGGTTTCGCTTAAAGAGGCGTTCGGCGAGGTTGACGACATTTTGTGCAAGTCCGTAATGGGTATGATAAAGCTCCTGCAGGGCGAGGGCTACATCAACGTGGACTTCGCGGACATCACAATGGCGCTTAAGGACAGCGGCATTGCGCATATTGCTATCGGCAGAGGCAAGGGCGACAACAAAATCGACGAGGCGCTTAACGAGGTGCTGAACAGCCCGCTGCTTGAAACTTCGATTGACGGCGCGCGCCGCGGTCTGCTCAACGTAAGTATTCCCAGCTCGTTCCCGCTTGAGGAGTTCGACGGGCTTTCGAAGGAGATTTCCGAGAAGTTCAACGCGGACGCAAGATTCAAGTACGGCATTGTCTTCGACGACGACCTTGCCGACGACGAGATCTCGCTTATCGTAGTTGCGACGGATTTCGCCGAGGACACCGCTCCCGGTGTGATGACGGGCGTTTCCGCTCCGAGAGTTCCCGTGGAGGGTCCCACTCCCGGGCCGACTTCCCAGAATTTTGAAGAAGCGCCGCAGGTAAGACCCAGCCCGTTCTCCGACGGCTTTGGCGACAGCAACGACATCGACAGTCTGCTTATTAAGTTCAACCAAGGCAGAGATAACTGATTGAGAATAATTCCCCGCCGAGTGGCGGGGGATTTTTTGCGTAATTTTTAAAAAATCACCGAAAACCTCTTGCATTTTTTTTGATTTTGTTATACAATATAATATGAGGAATTGTTTTCAGTACATCTCTGAATTTACGCGTTTATGTTTTATTTTCTCCGCCGCGCCGCGGGAGAGAGAATAAAGAAACAGATTTACATACATCAAGGAAGGAACAAGAGAATGGACAAGCTTGTGGCTTTTTTCAAGAACGTTTGGTTTCGGCGCGGTGTCGCGATTGCAAGCTGGGCGTATACGGGCTTTATGATTTGGGTCGCGTGGCTCAGCTACGCGTATTATCTGGAGTTCGAGAACCCCGTGCCCGCGTTCGTGCTGTATTTGTTTATAAACGTCAGCGCAATGGGGCTGATGATTTTGTCGCGCAAGCAGGTGATCACGCAGGTGAATTCGTATATCCTGCCGCCGATTGTTTTTCTGATAACGTTTTTCGGCTTCGGCAACTGGTATATCGTCATTCCGCCTATTGTTGTAATGGTTGTGCTGTTTTTCGCGAACACATCTAACGAAACGCTTAAAACCGTTTTCGGAACGATGGCTCTGCTGCTGTTTGTTATCGGAATTGTCGGGCATATCGGTTGGACGCGCTTTGTCGGACCTATTACTTTTGTGGGTCCCGAGCTCTCGCAGCGCGATTGGAGCTACGAACAGCTTTCGAGCGATGGGGAATATCGTCTTGTGCGCTACCTCAAAAGCACCGTCGACCGCAGCACGATGGACTATTACGTTGAAACCACGGTCGACGATGTGGAGCTTCCGCTGGGAAAGGCGAAGAAGGTTCTCGGCTGCAGCAGAATTCACACGGCGGAGTACACTAGCCTTACCCAGAACTTCGTTGAGTGGAAGATCCGCAAGATAAACGGCAAGGACACCGAGGTTCTGTTGGTTGACGGAAAGAGCGTCCGCGAGAATCCGTATCTTGAGAAGCCGATCTCAGGCAGCTCGACAAGCGGTTCAGCTTCAAGCAAGAAAAGCTCGACCTCAAGCGCGACAAGCTCAACAAGCTCCACGGCAAGCTCAAGCTCATCGAGCTGAATTATATGAAGGCTGTTTCCCCACCGGGGGGATAACGAAAAAAGAAAGGGGTGTTGGTATGGATAAAACGCTGAAGCTCGTCGGGAAGAATTCCAACGAGATTTTCACGCTTCGCTATCCTACATCTCTGTTGGATTTTTGTGAGTACGACTTTTCGTATTTCGCCAAGCACTCGATAGATTTGTGCAACGAGTGCCTTAAAACGGGTGAGCCCGATCACGACCGTATGTCGGAGCTTCGCCGCGATATGCAGTCGGCGCACTGCTTTATCGAGCACAATATCCGCTCGACCTACGAGCGCATTGTACTCGACTGCTGGCTCGATTATATCTGCCGCCGCGACAATGTGGGCGTAAACGCGCTTTGGAACCGCTTTATCCGCTGCAAGACGGATTTCGAGAAGCTGGTGTTCTCGCGGCTTTGCGATTTGCGCTACAACCGCGCGATAAACGAATGGCGGAATATCGTCCGCGTGCAGGATTACGCGTGCAGCAAGGTGGAGTTTGTGTTCGCGGACGGGATTACTACCGTTGAGGAGGCTGTTTCGCGGCGTAACTATTTCGACCTCGCGTTCAGCGTGACCGCGCGTGAAATGGGCTGCCGCATTGAGGACTTGGGCGTAACGAAAACGTTTTCAGCGGGGCGAGTGCCAACCGCGCCGTTTTTGTTCCCGAACGTTTCAAAGGATATCGTCAGAAATCTTTTAAGTGATTTTGATTACAGCGAGGATTATTCCGAAATAGGCGATTACAACGCCATTTCGGATAAAATAGCAATGGACGCGTTCGCGAGAATGAAGGCGGGGCTCCCGCAGAATTTGTCGCATTACGGCGTTGTCCGCGGGAAAATGGACAGCTACACCGAGAAGATTTATATGCCGTGCAGTCTGAAGGCGGCGATTGATTTGGAAATCGACGCGCTTATCGAAAGCGGGCAGTGGCTCGGCAAGTGCAAGCGCTGCGGGCGGTTTTTCCCGCGCGACAAGGAGCACCTGGAGGAATATTGCTCGCGCTATGTCCCGACGGGAAAAACCTGCCTTGAAATCTGGCAGGAGGAGCACCCGCGCCCGACGGTGGACGAGGCGCTTGAGAAAAAGAGCCGCGACGTTACCGACAAGATGTACGCCCGCGTCGACAAGACGATGAGCGTAAAGGAATATGAATACTGGCACGCGTATATGGAGGCGATGAAGGAGAAGGTCAAAAACGGCGAGATTTCCCCGGAGGAGCTCGACAGCTTTCTTGAGTATTCGCTGGACGTTGACATCTCGAAGAGCACGCCTATTGTCGAGGTTCCGAAGCGCGAGCCGCAGCCGTTCCCCGCGTCAAAGGAGCGCGTTGTTAAGCCGTTTATCCCCGAGCGGATAAGCCGCAAGGCGATCCCGCAGCAGGAGCAGTCTGAAGATATACCGCCGCGCGACCCGGAGGAGCAGCGTGTCTTGAAAGAGGGCTTCTTCACGTCCCCCGCCAAGCAGCGCAGCAAAAACGAGCGCCCGCAGATCTCCCACATCATACGCAACGGCGAGAGCATGGGCAAGGAGGAATACACGAAAAATCCCGACCCCGCGGGCTTTAAGCTGTTCGGGCAGGAGAATCACGCGCCGACTTCAGCGCCACAGCCCGAGCCCCGTGTTTCGGATAAAGAGCAACAGCGCCGCCGAGAGTTAGCGGAGCAAATAGCGCGTCAGCGCGAGCTCGATGAGGAAGAGGAGGCGCGCCGTGCCGTCACGCCGTTCGCCGAGCCGTCGTTTGACTTCGCGAAATCAGAGGAGGAAAAGCCTCCGGCGGAGAGGTTCGTTTCCGCGTTTGAGGAGCACTCGGATAGCGAGGCTGACAATTCCGCGAAAATCACCGAAGCTATTGCCGAGGAAATAAAGCCGCGCGAAAAGGCTCCTAAATCTCAAAAGCCCAAGGCTCCCGAGAAAAAAGCGCCCGAAATCGCGAAGCCGCAGCCTCCGCAACCAAAAGTAATCCGCAAAAACGCAGCGGCGATAAGCGCTTACGGCAAGGCGGCGGGCACGCCCGTTGTCACCGCGCCGCAGACGGATATCGTTATCCCGCGGGAAGCGCCTGTTGATGTGGTTTCAGACGCACAGCCCGAATCGGAGCCGTTTAAGGACATCGGCAGCATTTTCGACGTGCTCGAGCAGTCGGAGGACGGCGGAAGCCCGCGCAAGCGCAGAGCGCGCTCCGAGAGCGCTGACGCACAAATCCCCGACCACGTGACCAAGGAAAACGCGCCGTCGGGCATCTGGACGGAGGACAGAGGGCTTTTCGACGAAAGCGATTCTGATGCGGGCGAGCTTTCCGAGCTCGATATGCTGAAATCCAAAAAGCATAACAAATCCAACAAGACTAGACGGCTCTACGACGTGATAATGCGCGAGCCCGACGACAATCCCAACTTCCGCAAGAAAAAGTGAATTAAAAAATCCCCGCCCAAGGCGGGGACTTTTTTGTCTTAGAAGCCGCAAAGCGGCTTTTTTGTTGTCATTTTTAACGCTCCTGCTGAATAGAATTTACTGTGCGTCAACGGGCGTTGGAGGCTCGGGGGCGCTTTGCAGCGCGGCGAGCTCGGCAAGGCACTCGCGGCAGATGTTTTTGCCCTTGTAGACCGTAATTCCGTCGGCGTTCGCGCAAAACGAGCACGAGGGCATATATTTTTTCAAGATAATCTTGTCGTCCTCAACGTAAATCTCCAGCTTGTCCTTCTCGTCGATATTTAAGGTGCGGCGGAGCTCAATCGGAATTACGAAGCGCCCAAGCTCGTCCACATTTCTGACAATTCCAGTTGATTTTAGCATTAAAATCTCCTCCAAATCAATATATTGCGGCATTTCTTGATCACCACGATTATATTATACCATATTTCGACAAATTTGTCAATTCAATTTATACACAAAATGCGAATTTTTCCAAAAAATTTCCAAATTTTTTGGGGAGTTCGTGCTAATTGTTATTGCAATAGGAGCTGAAAATGCAGGTAATTTTGATTTTAATTCCCGTGCTGTCGCTGATTTTCGCAGCGGCTGGCGGGCGAATGGGGGAGCTGTCGGCGGCGATGCTCGCGAAATCGGGCGAGGCGGTGGAGCTTGTCATCTCGCTTTGCGGGATTATTTGCTTCTGGAGCGGCATTATGCGCGTCGCGGAGCGCGCGGGGCTTGTTGAGAAGCTCGCGCGGCTGCTGTCGCCGATTGTCGGCTTTCTGTTCAGTGGAGTAAAGCGCGGCGGCAGGGCGGCGGGGCTTATCACGATGAACCTCGCGGCGAATATCCTCGGGCTCGGGAACGCCTCCACGCCGCTGGGGCTTGCCGCGATGAAGGCTATCGCGGAGGAGAGCGGTGACACGTCCGACTCCGCGACGGACGATATGATAATGCTCGCCGCGCTGAATACATCAAGCCTCCAGATAATCCCGACGACAGCCGCCGCGCTTCGAGCCGCCAACGGCGCCTTGAAGCCGTTTGAGATACTCCCGTGTGTGTGGATCGTTTCGGTGTATTCGGTCGTTTTGGTCGTAACATCGGCGAAGCTGATGTGCCGAATAAAGCGCGTTAAAAAGCCAAATTGAGCGCTTTTTGCGGGGCTTTGGGCGCTCTTGAAGCGCACAAATCGCGTTGTAAAGCCGTTTTTTGGATTGCCTGTCAGGATCTGAAGCGGGAGAATGGCGCTGAAAGGCGATTACAAAGCCGAATTCTTGAAAATGTGCTAAAAGATGATTTGCATATATCGCATTTTAAAGCCAAATACGGCGCAAAACACAAAAAACTGCGGTAAGCGTTAAGCCGAAAAATACGACTACAAAGCCAAAAGGAGCGATTTATGAGCGTGACGGACTGGATAATCCCGCTCGTGACCGTCGCGGTGCTGATTTACGCGGCGGTTAAGCGCGTTGACATCTTCGGGGAGTTCTGCGCGGGGGCGGGCGAGGGGCTGAAAACCTGCGCCGACATTCTGCCCGCGCTGGTTCTGCTGCTGGTCTGCATCGGAATGTTTCGGGCAAGCGGCGCTGTGGAGCTGCTCACAAACGCCCTGAAGCCGCTCTGCGCCGCGGTCGGGTTCCCAAGCGAGGTCGTGCCGCTCGTAATTCTCCGCCCGTTTTCGGGCAGCGGCGCAATGGCGGTTTATAACGAGATAGCCGCCGCCGCGGGCGCGGACACATTCGCGGAGCGCGTCGCCGCGACGCTCATCGGCTCCAGCGAAACGACGTTTTACACCGCCGCGGTTTACTTTTCCGCGGTAAAGCGCCGCAAAACGCGCTGCACAATCCCCGCCGCTCTCACCGCCGATTTCACCGCGTGGATAGTCTGCGGGGCGGCGGTTTACTTAATTCTTGGCGCATAATTCACAAACAATTTGGAGGAACGAACTTTGAAACTGCTTTCAAGAAAAAACAGAGATTTGCTTTCGGAGCGCGAGTGCGATGACCTCTCGCGCCGCATTACAGCCCTCACCGAGCAGCTTGCCGACGTTCGGACGAACTTCGATTTCGTCACCGACGAGCGCGCAATCGACGCGCTTATCTATGAGGAAAACGCGCTGCTCTGCAAAATCGAGTCGCTCAACCGCGAGGCGCGGGAGCGGGGAATTCGCGTAGAACCCTTTAAATAAACCGTGGACTTATATAGCGGGAGCGAATTCAGCGAAAATTTTGATCTCGGTGAATAATGTCGAATTTTCCGCGCAAAATATGACTGCGGAGAAAAATTCCGCAATATTATGCAAGAATTTGCAGAAAATTCGCAGGAGGAAATGTTATGTCTAATCAGAACCAGCAGAAGC
>CAYSHU010000029.1:0-16097 GCA_964430965.1 uncultured Ruminococcus sp.
AAACGCAGCGGATTGTGATATACTAAAGGTAAGAGCTTCTCTTCCAAAAATCTTACCTAATGATTATACCACAATTTTTTTGGTTTGTCAATACCTAAAAGGAGATTTTAATAAAATTGAACAAAAAAGTTTTTCGGGTTTTGGGATATATTTTGTGCGGGGCGCTGATTTGCTTGTGTATTTTGCTGGTGATCGCGGGCTCCGTGTTTGGTGCGCGCAAAACCGTCGAGGTTTTCGGGGCGAATATTTTTATCATCGACAGCGACGATTTTGAAACCGCCCCTCGCGGGAGCGCCGTTTTGGTAAAAAAAGGCAATTGCTCCGAGCTGGAGGTCGGCAATCTCGTGATGTATCTGAAGTCCGACGCCGGCGACGCGCCGACGCTCGGCTATGTCCGCGAAATCAATGCGCGGGACGGCGTTTATTACGTCACCGCGTCGCATAAGGACGCAACCTATGAGTTCCCCGAGGCGGCGCTTGTCGGGCGCGCGGATTTCTCCAGCAAGCTGCTGGGCGGAGTTATCGGGTTTATCAAAACGCCGCTCGGCATAATGCTCGTTGCCGTGCTGCCGTGCGTCGCGCTGATTTTCTACGATATTATCCGCACCGCCGCCCTGAACCGCCCCCGCCCCGAGGTAGTGCCGACGGTCATCAACGGCGACGAGGAAACGCCGCATTCCGACATAAAGCTGTCGGTCGATACGGACGGCAAGGCGCGTTACGCCAAGGACCGCAGCCTCAAGCCGCTCCCGAAGGACAACACGGTTTTGTTCGATTATTCAGGAAAACAACGCGGAGCGAAACAAGAAGCTCCCAAAAAGGAACGCCCGATAATCCCGCTTACGGATAAAAATTCCGCCGCGCCAAAGCCCCAAATTCCGAATAAATCGGAGAAAACGGGCAAGGTCTTTGATGTGAGAATTCCCGCGGACGATGTTGAAGTCAGCGAGCCAAGGCCCGCGCCGAAAGCCTCAACCAAAACGGCGACGATACAGATGAACCGCCAGACCGCCGAGCTCCCGCAGCGAGAGGAAACGAAAAAGAGCCGCGACGCGTTCTTCGCGCAGTCGGCGGTGGGGCGGCAAGCTCCTAAAATCGGCGCTCAAGCAGAGCCCGCACCGCTCCCCAAACTCGAAAAAACCGCGGGCAAGCGCAGCACGCAGATTTTAGCGTCCAAGAACTTTGATGATCTGCTCTCGGACGACGATGACAACGAGTACCCGCAAAGCAAGCGCGATAAGGCGCTGGATGATATTCTCTCGGGGCTGACACGGCGGAACAATTGACCTTGTAAAAGAAGTATTGATATGAATTTCAAGTGTAAATGCTGCAAGCAGCTCGTTGATGAAAAGCCGCACTTTATCGCGGGATTGTCCGAGTTCGCCTATAATGCCGAATGGCTTGAAAACGGCGAGCCCGTGCCGCCGCTTGAGGAACGTTTCTGGATACGCGCGGACGCGCTTCCGAAGACGGGAGAGCGGCGTATCATCAAGGTCGGGTATTATACTACGTTTAACAGCGAGGTCGGCGACAGCTTTAACGTGCTTTTTCTTCCCGCAAATTCGGCGCTTAACGGTTGGGACGAAGCTCCCGAGGAGCTGGAGCGTTCGGCTGTCGTGAGCTGTGTTTTTGAAAGGATCATTAGCGCGGACGAATATCAGGCGTTCATAGAGATCGCGATAAATGGCGTAACCACGCTTCCCGAGCTGTGCCGCCGCCAGTTCCGAAAAACGGAAAGTCTGTTTGAGGGCGGCTTCGGCAAGGGTTTGCAGCTTGAATTCACTTGGAAGAACTGGGAGTATTATTCCTTTGACGCGCAGGGCGACTGCGGCGATTGGCGGCTTATCTTCACCGACAGTGAGGGTGTGCGGCATCTGATACTTCAATGCGATTGGGGCTGGCACGGAGGCTTTGTTTTGTTCGGAAATTCCATAGCGATAGGAGGAGAGCAGGATGAAGGGTGAGTTATTCCAGCTCTGCCGCTTGACTGCGGCGGCTAAAGCCGCGCTTTTGGGCGGTTCGGAATTTGAATACGAGCCGATCGCCTATGAAAACAAAATCGAGTTTGAGTTCCGTCCGAGCATTAAGGAATGCGGGGTAAAAAAGCCGCTCGCCGAAAACCCCGACAGGTGGTACGAATACCTCACGAAAAAGGGCTTGCGCGACATCAAGATGATTTTGCCGGAGGTCGGGGACAGAAATCTCCTCGGCTACGCGAACGCGTACAACGGGATTATGTTATGCTATTTCAAAAACGGCGAGATAACGTCGTTCGTCCCGCGCTGGGATTTCGACCAAAAGCTCAAAGCGTGGAATATCCGATACACCGAGCAGCTCCAGCTAATCCCCTATGTAAAGCCGTATTGCGACGACAACACCGACGCGCTGCGCGAGGTGCTTATCGAGATCGCGGACTTAGCCGAGCGGATAGGCTGCGGCGGCTTCGCAAAGACGTTTGAAACCGCGCGGAAGATACTCGACGGCGAAGAGGAGTTCGACACGGAAAAGCTCTCCGCGCCGAAGATACCAAAGCGGAATTTGCCGCTGTTTTACGCTGCCGCCAAGGCGGACCTTTTCGGGGCAATGGGCAGCTGGAACGACTCCCCTCCGTATATGGCTCACGAAATGGGCTTGGATAACGAGTACGACGAGCTCTCGGCAAGGCTGCTGAAGAATATCAGACTTGCGGTGCTTTACGCGGTAAACGAAGTGTAATTTATGAACAAACTCCCCCGCTTTGCGGGGGAGTTCTTGCCTTTGGAAGAACTAACCGCTAACAACTATTCTCTAAAAACCAAAACGCCCAATACCGCCGAAACCGCGATAAACATTATCGGCGAGATTTTCTTTTTGAATATCGGCTTAGAGCAGAATATAATCAAAGCCAACACAATCGTCAGCAATATCGGCTGAACGTTGAATGATAAAGCCGAGAGGCTTTGGACGCAATTTGAAAGCGTTATGTACACCCCCGTGGCGAGGATAAGCCCTATTATACAAGGTTTTAATCCGCCAAGCGCCGCTTGAATATAACGATTATTCAACATATTTTTCAGTGCCGCCGTTATTAACAGGATGATAACAAAAGCGGGCGTAATGACTGCCAGGGTTGAAACTATTGCCCCTAAAACCCCCGCTTTCGTGCTCCCGACATATGTCGCCAGATTCACCATAATAGGCCCGGGGGTACTTTCGCTTACCGCAATCATATAGGTCAAGGCCTCATCTGACAGCCAGCCGTGCGACAGAACGACATCGCGTATCAACGGAATTGCGCCGTAAGCTCCCCCAAAGGAGAATAACCCGACCTGCAAAAACCCCCGGAAAAGCTCCAGATAAATCATTCCGACACCTCCTATTTTCCGCCCTTTAAAGTAAAACCGACAATGCCGACAACAGCCGCCACCAGCAAAATAATGATAGAGGAAAAGCTCCACGAGAAAATATTTATAAGCATCATAACTATGCCCGAGGCAATCATTATTACAACAGGAAGCGCTTTCTTCTTCATTTTCTTTATCATAGAAACTGCGGTATCTAAAATCAATAAACCCACGGCGATTTTAATACCCTTGAACGCGTTGGCGATTATTGTGATTTCGAGGAAGTTATCGAGAAAAACGGAAATCAGAAAAATTATTCCAAAGGACGGAAGCACAACGCCGAGCGTCGCGGCCAACGCGCCCAAAAATCCCGCCTGCTTATAGCCCACGAATGTCGCGCAGTTAATTGCTATCGGCCCCGGCGTAGCCTCCGCGATAACTGTAACCTCCAACATTTCATCGTGAGTTATCCACTTCTTCCGCTCCACGCAGCTTTTTTCAATAATCGAAATCATCGCGTAACCGCCGCCGAACGTAAACGCGCCTATTTTGGCAAAGGTTAAAAGCAGGTCAAGCAAAATGTTCATACCACACCTCTGTCCTCATCGAAAATCCTCTTTACCCTCTCCTCGTCCTCATCGGGAACAAACCCCCGCCTCTCGCGCAGCGCGAGCTCCTCAAGCCTGATTTCCGCCGCCTGCCTTGAAATGCCACACAGCCTCGCTATCTCCTCGGCGGAGCGCGCGCCGCGCTCGCGGAGAATTACAAGCGGCGCCAGAAGCTCGGCGGCGAAGCGCTCCGCGGCACGTTCTTCCTCAACGGAATATTCGTCGCCGTCCAGATGCCCGAGAACACAATGCCCAAGCTCGTGAGCCGCCGTAAAACGGCGGCGGCGTTCTCCGCAGGAGTTCTCGTTCAGCGCAATGCAGGCTGCACCGTCCGCCCTAAAGCTGAACCCGAGCGGGAACTGCGCGTAGAGCTCGCGAAGCTCCAAATCGAAAAACTCCACCGCCGTTTTGTAGCTCACAACCTTAACGCCCAGAGCCTCCGCGATAGCGATAGGGTCAACGGGAAGTCTATGAACGCTCGCTTTTTCATAAATCTCCGAAAACGTCATTTTTCATCACCCTTTTTGTGATTGTAATCGGGCAAATCTCTGATAGTTTTGCCGCCACGCTTTTTGAGCTTCACGCGGGATTTGCCCGCGCCCTTTCTCGCGGCGACGGCGATGTACTCCTCGTCCTCGCCGAAAATCCGCCCAAGCTCGATGTCAACACAGGCGCTTACAAGCTGCTTGCCGTGAGCGTCCAGGGCGCGGTATTTTTCGAGGTGCTCAAATTCCTCGTCGGTGAGCAGCTCCCCGTTATAATAATCGCCGAACAGCTCGTTGGGCGTGCAGCCCAGCGCCCCGAACAGGCGCTCGAGAACATCGTCCTTCGGGAAGCTCACCCCGCGCTCGTAATTCCCGACCGCCGAGGGCGTAACGCCAAGCGCCGCCGCCAAAGCCGCCTGCGTCATTCCGACTCTCAGACGAAGCAACTTGATATTGTTTCCTATTTTCATAATTATTCCCCCGCCGCGCGTTTTACAGGCTCTCCAAACGGCTTCGCGCTTAACGCCGCCAGCTTATCTAAAGCCCGCTTTCGCAGATTGAACACGCTCCGCTCGCTTAAATACATCTCGTCGGCGATTTTCAGCCAGTCTTTTCCCAGGATATAGTAGCGATACAGCACGCTGCGCTCGTCGCCCTCAATTAAATCGAGCAAATCAAGCGCTTCGTTTTTTCTGTCGACGGCAAGGTCTATCGTGCGGTTGAGCCGCCTTTCCAGTGCCGCGAGCTTTTCCGTCAGCCCCTGCGCCTGCTCAAGCGAACGCCCCGGCAGCTTCAGAATTCTATGTATCCGCTCGATATGCTCCAGCTCCGCCTGTATCGCCAGCTCGGACTGCCGCGCGAATTTCAGCTTATCCATAAAGTTCATCAAAAATCACCTCTTATTTAAAAGTCGCGGAAAAGCGCCCGCCTGCTAAGGTTCCGTTTTGCTTCGCTGCACTCCGCCTTAGCAGTCGCTTTTTCTGCTCCGCTTGTCTAAAGCTTTGTTGCATAGTTCCTCTTTTTTTATCTTATGAACATATTATACCACAAGAACCTTGTGTTTGTCAAGTACTTTTTTACAAAAACACAAAATTTCTTTGTGACAGGTCGGAGTATTCATTATAAATATAAACAGAAATCCCCCGCCAAGCGGGGGATTATTATATCTTCAAATTCAAATCTGCGCGAACGCCTTATCGAGCGCCGCAATCAAATCGTCCACATTCTCGATCCCTATCGACACTCTGACCGTGTTCGGCTTGATGCCCTGCTTCGCGAGCTCCTCTTCCGTGAGCTGCGAGTGGGTTGTCGACGCGGGGTGAATTACCAGGCTCTTCACGTCCGCTACGTTTGCGAGAAGCGAGAAGATCTCCAAGCTGTCGATGAACTTTTGCGCCGCCTTATCTCCGCCCTTCACCTCAAAAGTGAAGATAGAGCCCGCGCCGTTCGGGAAGTATTTCTTGTAGAGCTCGTGCGTTGGCTCGCTTGCAAGCGACGGGTGGTGAACCGCCTCGACTTTCGAATTCTTCGAGAGATAGTCAACGATTTTCAGCGCGTTCTGAACGTGCCGCTCAACGCGCAGCGAGAGCGTTTCCAGCCCTTGCAGGAACAAAAACGCGTGGAACGGGGAGAGGGTCGCGCCCGTGTCGCGGAGCAGGATTGCGCGAATGTAAGTAACAAACGCCGCCGCGCCGACCGCCTGCGAGAATGAAACTCCGTGATAAGAGGGGTTCGGCTCGGAAATCCACGGGTACTTTTTGCCCGCCGCCCAGTCAAACTTGCCGCCGTCCACGATAACGCCGCCTATCGCCGTGCCGTGCCCGCCGATGAACTTCGTCGCGGAGTGCACGACAATATCCGCACCATGCTCGATAGGGCGAAGCAAAAACGGAGTTGCGAACGTGCTGTCAACAACCAGCGGGATTCCATGCTTGTGCGCGACCTCCGCAATCGCCGCTATGTCAGCCACGTTGGAATTCGGATTGCCGAGTGTTTCAACATACAGCGCCTTGGTGTTCTCGTCAATCGATGCCTCAAACGCTGCGGGCTCGGGAGCCACAAACTTCGCCGTAATCCCATATCTCGGCAGAGTATGCGCGAGCAGATTATAAGTGCCGCCATATATCGTTTCGCTTGCGACGATGTTCTCACCCGCGCCCGCCAGCGCCTCAATCACGTAAGTAATCGCCGCCGCACCCGAAGCCGTCGCGAGAGCCGCCACGCCGCCCTCCAGCGCCGCCACGCGTTCCTCGAACACGGACTGCGTGGGGTTTGTGAGTCTGCCGTAAATATTCCCCGCGTCGCGAAGCCCGAATCTGTCCGCCGCGTGCTGTGAATCCTTGAATACAAAGCTCGTAGAAGCGTAAATCGGTACCGCGCGAGCGTCCGTAGCGGGATCGGGGCTTTCCTGCCCCGCGTGTACTTGTAATGTTTCGAATTTGTAGTCAGCCATTATAATGTACCTCTCTTTGTTTTAAACTGTTGTTTTCGCGCCCTGTATTTTCTCGGCGCGTTTTGCTTTCTGTAAATTAAGTATATCACATTACTAGGCTATTGTCAAGTTTTTTTTTAATTTAAATATATCTATCGATTTTATCTATAAGCCAAAAAATCCCCCGCGCGGCGGGGGATTTGTCTGTTTTAGGTTTCGTCCTTGATAAAGTATTCGAGCGTGCAATTTACATAGTCAACCTTATCTGTGTTTGGGTCGATTATAAAGCTAAAGTAATAAATGGGCTTTGCTCCGAAAAGATTTGTTTCTCCCAAAACATAACAGCCATAGCCATCTCCTTTTTTCCAATAAGTATTAAAGTTCTCTTTAGAACAACTAGGAACTAAAATCGAGGACCATTCGAATTGGCTGTTTTTTTCTATGCCGCTGGATTCGATAAATTCAGGTACGTTTTTTACAGTATATTTCGAGTTTTCAGCTTCGTATTCGTCCTTAAAATCAGCGCTGTTAAAGCCTGCTGGAATCCATTTGGGAGTGTACTCCGACGCTATCTCAACAACAATTGCCGTATCCAAAGTTATTTTCTCATCCGGCGATGTGGCGTTTACAACATAAGCCCGTACATCTTCGCCGCCTTTTTTTGGGGTCAGCCTCAAATAATAATTGCTTTTAGACCTGCTTGTCCATTCGTAGCCGATACTGACCGATTTAGTGAAAATGTCCTTGCCATATTGGAGAAGATAATCTTTACAATCATCATAAGCGCCTGAACCTTGAGGATAGACGTATGTAAAATCATAACTGCCCCTCAATTTTTCAACGAAATCCGCAACTGTTATGTAACCGCCGCGCTGAAAAATATCGTTGTTAAACTGAACAAGCCCCGAATTGAGCGCCGCGTTTTTGATTTCGTCCGTAATCTCAATTTTCATTTCTTCCGGCTCGAAAGTCCCCGCGCTCTGCGCCGGAGCGGGCTTGCTTACGGTCGCTGTAGACTTGCTTGTTGTAGACGGATTGCTGTTGGGATTTGTCACAACAGACGGATCGCTTTTGCCGCACCCCGCAAGTGAAGTGCACATTGCCGCGGCGAGAAGCGCCGCACCGATTGTTTTAAATTTCCTGTTCATAGTACGTTCCTTTCAAAATGCTTTTAAGCGCCTTTTTATTCAAGGAAATCCCATAAACAAAAAGTGCGCAGCCCTAGAGCTACGCACTGCAAAAATGCTAAGCTCTGTTGCTGCGACGCAATCGGTTTCCTAAATGAACTAGGCACACGAAAAGAGCCCGCACTCTTACCGAATGGTAAAAGTGTGGTCTAGTCCATTAAGGAATATTCAATTGCGTCGCAATTAGATTATAGCACAAATTTTTCCGTTTGTCAAGAGAGAAAATAAAACCCCGCCTTTTTCGACAAAATCCCCGCCAAAACCAAAAGCACGCTTGCTTCACATCTCTAAAAAAGGCGATTGTAATCGCATTTGAGAGCAATTGCCAAATTATGGAAAAAATTTGTGAAAACCCCTTGCAATAATTTCCAAAATATGGTAAAATTAAATCAGACGAGGGAAAAACTAGGGAAACGTTGATTTATTTTTGTTTTCTCCCCCGCTCCGCAGGGGAGAAAAGGGAAAAAATATCTTCGCTTCTTTGAAAATCTCGGCTGAATTTTAACATAAAAATTTTAAAAAAGGGGATTTTAAAATGAGCGACAAAATTAAAGTACTTATAGGCGATGACACCGCCAACCGCGGGGTTGCCTGGGCGGGGGCCTTGAAAAGCGCGGGAATGTACGCGATCACGCGGCGCTGCGACGGGAATTCCGTGCTGAACTCAATTAAATCCGAAGCGCCCGACGCGGCGGTTCTCGAAGCGAAAATGCCGTTCTGCGACGCGGTGGAGGTCATTCGGCGGCTTAAGGTCGAGAAGAAATATGTCCCGAACGTCATAATCGTTTCGGGCTCTCCCGACCCCGCGCTGGAGCGCGAGGCGGCGGCGCTTGGGGCTTCGTTTATGCTTCGGCCCGTCGACCCGAATAATCTTGTATCTAAAATCAACCAGATGTGCGGGGTTTTCTCGAACGCCAAGTCAAACGAGCAGCCGCAGTCCGACACGGATCTGGAGCTTGCCGTCACCGAAATAATACATCAAGTGGGGATACCCGCGCACATAAAGGGCTATCACTATCTGCGCACGGCGATCATGCTCTCCGTCGGGAACGACGAGATGATAAACTCGATAACCAAGCTGCTTTACCCGACCGTCGCGAAGCAGTACGACACGACCTCCTCCCGCGTGGAGCGCGCTATCCGGCACGCTATCGAGATCGCGTGGGACAGAGGCGACATCGACGTGCTGACAAAGATTTTCAGCTACACCGTTCACACGGCAAAGGGCAAGCCGACAAACTCGGAATTTATCGCGCTTATCGCCGATCATCTCAGGCTGAAATTCAAGCACGAGGCGAACAAGCAATTGACAATGTATAATTAGAAGTAAGAAATCCCCCGCTTTCGCGGGGGATTTTGTGTTTATCTGCTGCGCTTTTTGGTGAGGAGCATTACTGCGGCGGCAAGAATTGCCGTTGAGAAAACCGCGGTTTTGCTGCCCATTGTGGGATTTTTGGAGTCACTTGCGGGGGCGATTTCGGAGCTGCTTGAACCTCCGGAGCTGCCGCCCGAACCGCTGCCGCCGCTCGGATTATTGTCATTGCTGCCGCCGCTCGGATTGTTGTCGCCGCTGCCGCCGCTAGGGTTGTTGTCGTTGTCGCCGCCGCTCGGATTGTTGTCGTTGTTGCCGCCGCTCGGATTGTTGTCGTTGCTGCCGCCGCTCGGATTGTTGTCGTTGTTGCCGCCGCTCGGATTGTTGTCGTTGGCGCCGCCGGGATTGTTATCGTCGTCGTTGCTGCCGCCCGTTGCGGGAAGCTCGACCTCGACATTGCCGTAAATGCTTGTGTAAACGTCCTTGCCTTTTGTTGTCGCGGTGGGGGCGACACTTCGCGCCGTATCTTTAGTCCACACGTTTGTGTCGTCCAGTGCCGCAAGGGTCACTTCTATGAAATGATCATTGTCATTTTGGCAGGTGTGTGATGCTGTGCCTGTTTGGGTCGTGGTGGGGGCTTTCGTGATTTGCCACGCGTCCCAGTTGTGTTCGCCCGAAAGCTTGACACTCTTGTTTTGATAAAAGGCGCTTTGCTCGCTGTTATCCGCTATAAAGTCGTAGGTTACTATGTCTGTCAGTCCCGTTACATCAACATTGCTTGTACAATCCGCGGGTGGATTCTCAACGGAAACGCCTATCGCGTAAGTGGGGCCAAAGTTTGCTCCTATGGTTATGGTTTGGCCGCTGCTAAGAAATACATTGCTCGCGGAATTAGTGGTTGTGATATTGCCGTATATATCAACATTTCCGTCAATCTCAAACGTGCCGTCAACAAGCAGCACACCTCCGCCGTTATGGCTTGCCGTGTTGCTAATAATTTTGCCGCCGGTCATTTTAAATGTGCCGTCGCCTTCTATAAATACACCGCCGCCGCCGCTGTTGGCGGCGTAGTTGCTGCCGTCTGAGTTGTTGCCCATGATCGTGCCGCCGCTCATGTTGAATGTGCCATTGGACACCACTACACCGCCGCCTAAGATTGCCGTGTTGCCCGTGATCGTACCGCCGCTCATTGTGAACGTGGCGTCGGGTCTAATATATACACCGGCGCCATAAGCCGCTGTATTGCCTGAAATTTCGCCGCCGTACATATTGAAATTTCCCCATTGAAGAAAAACCGCACCCCCTTTTTGATCGGCAGGATCATTGGGAGCGGCGCCGGTCAATTTTCCGCCTCCCTTGCAGTCGCAAAGATTAAGCGTGCCGTTGCTGATTTGAAATATTTTCTTGTTTGTGCCCGCCTTGATCTCAAACCCATTCAAGCAGAGCGTGATATTTTTACCCGAGCCGATGGTTATCATATCGCTCAGTTCAACATCATCAGTGAGATAATAATTGCCGTCGGCTGTTGAAGATGTGAGGGTATTTATACCCGTCCAAGTAATATCGGCATGAGAGCCGTCCGTGCAATTTGTGTCGCCGCATATCTTGTGCGTATGCGAGTCGTCCGCCGCCGCTCTCTTCATTGTCCACCCCGGCGAGACGAACGCCGCCGCTCCCGCCAACGAGAATGCCGTGACGACCGCCGCGACCCTTTTTAAAAATCTTCTCATAAAAACGTCCTCCATAATTTTTTACAAAACAAAAAGCCCTAGCCCCGACTAAAGCCGGGACTGGGGCTGATCGTTCGTTTTGGGCGCGGCAATGCCTATTAGCCTATATATATATATATATATATATATTACGCGCTGTAAGCATAGCCTCCGCCTCCTTTTCTTTGTGTAAGACACAATCTTATTTTAGCATAAACTTTCCCAAAAGTCAATAGATATTAAAAAATTTTTTGACTATTTTGTAACGCGCGGCACGGCTTTTGCGTTTATAATAGTAGAGGTGATTTTTGTGAAAAGTATTCTGATTGCGATTTTGGTTGTGATTTCGTTGAGTGCCGGCTGCCGAGACACGGGCCCGGTTTACCCGCCGGAGCCTGTTCCGATTGCCAATCCGATTTCCGAGCCCGCTCCCCCCGAGCTCTCCTATAAGGAGCCCGGCGAGGACGACGTTGTTTACGACCCGGAAAGCGGGATAAGCTACGTAAAAAACCAGCTTCTGATAAGCGCGGCGCTTGACGCGCCAAAGGTCGAGGTCGAGCGGCTTGTTGAAGAGCTCGGCGCTGAGATCGTCGGGTATATCGGGCTTACTAACGATTATCAGATTGAGTTCGCCGAGGACAAGACGCTCGCGGAGCTCGAAGCCGCCGCGGATCATCTTGAGAGCTTCTCGTTCGTGCAGGGAGTTACGCTGAATTATGTTCACGAGCTGAATTTTGATGATTAGCCGTCACGAAAAACGAACCTTTTTCGCCGCGATAAAATTCGCGGTTATCAGAATGGCAAGAAGCGCCGCGAGGTAAATGTACGAGCCGGGGATCGTAAAATTCTGCGCGCGGAAAAAGCGGTCGAAGTGCCAGCCGAAAACCGTGTGCGTGATCGGGAACGCCCACATCACTCGCGACGCGCCGCTATCCGTCGCGAGCCCGAAAAGCGTAATCGCGACCGCCGAAATTATCCCGATCTCGCCGCGATTCAGCAGCTTGAACAGCATTATCACAAGGCTTAAAATCAGCGTGTACAGGAAGATCAGCGCCGCGGAATGGAGAATTACCTCGACAGGCTTTCCCTGCGTGTACACCGAGCTCTCTACCGCGAGGCTCGTGCTTTGCGCGTAGATGTTCGGGTAGTCGAGGTAAAGGCGGGTCGTGAAGTCGCTCCACGTGTTGGAAAGCTCGCACTTGCCCGCGCAGTAAAGCAGCGTCCCCAGAATAAGCGTGACAACATACGTAAACGACGACGCGGCGGCGAACATCAGCTCGCCGAGAACCCAGCCTTTGCGCGACATTCTGTAGACGTAGAAAACGCTGCCGTTTGTCCGCGGAAAATCCGTCATCAAGGCGATGAAAACTATCGGGATTATCACGATGTAAACGCTCTTGGAGAAGATCAGCGCAAGCGGCTCGGCGAGGTTGATCTTATAGCCGACCTCCCCGCAGATCGCAAGCATTTTCTTCGTGATGTTCTCGTTGATAAAGATCGTGATGTAAACCGCGAGGAGGATACGCGGGCTTATCAGCCACGATTTGTATTGCTCCCACGCGAACAGACCCGAGGATTTAAAATGAGATCTAGCCCGCATTTTTCACCCTCCTTTTCACGAGAAGAATAAAACAAACCACGCAAAGCGCAAACACCGCCGCCCACGCCAGATACCACACAAAAAGCGGCAGATTGAACGTTGCTTGGAAATTATTCTGCGAGAACTGATAGCGCGGGAGAAGATACGCAAGCCGCATTAAATGCGGCTTTTCCTCGTTGTATGAGCGCATCATCAGAAATCCGCCGAGCAGCGAAGTCGCGTAATTCACGAGCATCGGAAAGCTGAGTGCTAAGAACTTTTCCCGAATTAAAATCAGGATCAAAACGGTAATAGTCGGGCAGATCGAGCCCGTTGCGATAACGTTCAGAAGCCGCATTGCTATGCCGCTTGACGCAGCTTCTTCAATCGGGAACGCAAGGCAGACGATCCCCGAAAACAGCGCAAAGCCCGCGAGGTAAATCAGCGCGGCGTTCACCGCGTAGGCGAACGTTTTCGCGGCGCAGTAACGCGCAATCTGCTGGCGGGAAATGCTCGTGAAAAACCCGCCGCCGAACCATTCCTCCGCGAAATCCGACACCGCGGGCATCGACAAAATCACGGGGAGGACGATGTAAAACCAGAAGCTGTAATCGTGCGCGGTGATGATTTCCAACGCCGTGAAATGCCGTTTGTTATCGCCGCCCAGCGCCTTAAATGTCAGCTCCAGAATTGTCGGCGGGTTGTCAAAGCCGCCGACCTCCATTGCCGAAAAGAAGCACAGAAGCGTCACGGCGGCGGCGCATAAAATCGTCCGCGCCGTGGAGATTTTTTTCAGATTTACGCAAAACGCTCTCATAAAATTTCACCCGATTCCTGCCCGCGGTAGAGCTTCATTTCGCCCGTCAGCGCGTCCGCCCACACGCACATTGTCGGCGCGTCCTGAATCCCCGTATGGGAAATATACGCCACCCAAAGCGGGCGGGATTTTATCCCGAGCGGGCATGTCGAGCTCTTTTTCTCCTGCGGCAGGTCGTCAAAGCCGTCGGGGTAAACTCTGTCAATGCCGTAGAGAAGCTCCACCGTGTCGATTTTGAACTTGCTGTTTCCCGTCAGCTTTTCGCTCATTGCCGACAGAAAGCTTTCAAGCGAAACAAACTCGCCGCAGCTTTCGTCCGTGGGCGCGAGCTTGCCGATTGGCGCGTAGCTGAGCTGGTCGATCTGCGTGCTTCGCGCCATACTCATTCTGAGCGTCCGGTCATCGCGAATGTAGTCGTAATGCTCCGCATCAATCGGGAACTCTAGGTCGATTGAGTAAGAGTGGTGATCGAGGCGCACGCCGCCATATTCGTAGAGGCAATACGCGGAAATCGCGTGCCTGTCGCCGGATTCGCCAAGCTCGCAAACACGCGCAAAGCTCGGAACAACGTCGAGCTCGCTGATGTAAAACGGCATTGCGCGATATTGCGCGCACATCTGCTCCACCGCGTCATTGACGGAAATTTCGCCGCCCTGAAGCGTGTAAACATCGCCGGCGGGCTCGCCGCTTAACAAATCATACGTCGCTATTGCGTCCAGCGAAATCAGATCCTTGTAATTTCCGATTTTTGAAATCGGCACGTTGTCAAAATCGAGAAACATTAAATAGAGAACCCCCCAGAACTCCACGCCCATAGCAATTTTCGGGGATTTCCACTGCAAGTCTAAGTAGTCGGCGGTGTTGAACTCGTCCTTGATTTCCGTGTACGGGCGGAATTCGACGCTTTCAATGTGGAGGCTGCGCATTTCGGCTTCGACGGGGTCTTGCCCGACAACGGCGTTTGCGGCTTTGTAAAGCGCCTCGCGGTACTCCTCGACGGGCAAGTCCACGTTGATGGTAAACCCGCCGAGCGCGTCAACGTCAGGCACGTAAATCTCCGCGTCGGACAAATCAAGGTTGCCGAATTTCTCCGCGAGCTCGGAGATGTTTTCTTTCTCCGCGCGGATTTCCGCGAGGGTTTTCATCGCCGTATCAGAGCCCGCGGGCTCGTTCTTAGCGCAGCCCGAGAGGAGCAGTAGCGCGCAGGCTAATGTCAGACAAGCGCATTTTTTGATTGTTTTAAGCATAATAATCTCCTTTTTGTTAATCGGGAAAAGATTGATTCAAATTAACTTCCTCGGTGATTGCGTCCATAGTTACGCACATCTGCGGAGTGTCCGCTATTCCGCTTTGGGAGATGTACGCGACCCACATCGGGTGGCAGAAACGACCTGTATGGGGGAGCATGGCTCTTTCCTCGGAGGGCAGCTCCCAATAATTATCGGGGAGAATGTTGTCAACCTCATAAAGAAGCTCCACGGTATCAATTACGAATTTGCTTCTTCCCGTGAGCTTTTCGGACACCGTTGAAATGAAGCTCTCAAGCGAGACGAATTTCTCAAAGCTGTCACCCGAGGGTTTTACCTCGGTGATTATATGCGCTCCGTAAAGCTGATCGGTTTGGTTTTTCCAGACCGTTGCCATGCCAATCATAATACGTACTTTTTCCTCCTCATCAATCCCGGTTTCGAGATTGTTGCCATAAATATGATAATCGAGCAAAACCCCGTTGTATTCCTGTAGGAAATCCGTCCATACGCCGTACTTTTCCCCAACGTTATACACCCCCGTTTTTCGTGGCACAAGCTTTAGCTCGTCGACATTCAGCGGGGAATTTTCGAAATTCGATTGCAAAAAATTAACCGCGTCCGACACGATTATCTCCCCGTCCTGAAGCTCCACGCGAGCGTCCGCGATGTTTCCCGCGAGGTGATTATATTCCTCCGCGGGGTCTTGATTGTCAATAAAACGCGGTGTGCCTTTTGAAGTGCTCACCAGATCGTCCACCGCGTTATTAGCGGTATAAAGCCAGTTTCCGGGGATATTTATCGACACATCTAATTTATCGTTCCTGCAAAAAAGCCCATAGTTGTCGCCTCGCCGGGAGTCGTTTTTGCAGTCCGGGTACGGAGTATAAACGCGGTTATTTTCGGAGTCGTATGAGAAATAGAGAATATCATTTTCGTCGGACGAGCCCGGAATTACCCAATTGGCGGTTTCGAGAAGCAGCTTCTCCTTGGCCTCGATCGGCGCGCCGAATACAATAGAAAAATTTTCGATCTTGTCCACCTCGGGCACGTAAATGTAAGTGTTAGAGAGGTCGAGATTATCGTATTTTTCGGCAATTTTTTGGACGTTCTTCTTTTCCTCGCGTATCTCGGCGAGGGTTTTCATTTCCGAGCCCGCGGGCTCGTTCTTCGCGCAGCCCCCGAGCAGCAGAAGCGCGGCGGTTATCGCGATGATTTTTTTCATAAAAGCCTCCTATCTTACCACGCTCAAAACGCCCTTATCCATTTCGCAAACCGTGTCGCACAACACGTCGATGTCCTCCGCGGAGTGCGACGCAATAAGGATTGTTTTGCCCTGCGCCTTTAAATCGAGGAGATATTTTCGCATATCCGCAACGCCCTCCTTGTCGAGGCCGTT
>CAYSHU010000030.1:0-15925 GCA_964430965.1 uncultured Ruminococcus sp.
TGACTTCACCGCCGACAGGTCGATGTTTTCAATAATCTTTTTGGTAACGTTGTCACACTTTAGCTGCCGCCGGTTCCATTCTCGTTTGTACAGGCGGGACTGTCCGTGCTGCGTTCGTTAAGCTCGAACATTGCAGGCTTTGCTGCTTTTGCGGCGGCGGTTATTGATTGTACATTTCAGCGCGCTTATTTGTTTCGTTCCCGGCCAAATATGTAACCGACATCAACTTTTGTAAATGGGACAAGGACAGCTTCAAGGTGTGTCCGATTTCCTCGACTTGTTTTCATTCGGTGAGGTAGTATGTGTCCTCTTTTCGGTGGACTTGCTTGAATTTTCTCATAATGAATTTCTCCATTCAATTTTGATTTTTTTACCCAGTGCCGGGGGGAATCGTTTTAGTGAACTTACGCCCTAAACAGCAAGAAAAAATCGAGGCAGATAATGCCCCGAAAAAACCGATGATATAACGTCCATACAAGCCCATACGTTCAAGCGTTTCCCGGCGCGCTCACCGCCTCCGGCTGCTTGACTTTATTTGTTTATATATATCTGCTCCTCGCGCCATTCGAGAAATATACTCATAAAAATATCAAGCTGTATCTCTCCGCGCATAAGCTCAGAAACGCAAGTAATAAGATCGTCCTTGATATTATTTTTTGTATCAAAGCATTTGGGAATTCCTTTTTTGTTCAACGGAAGCTTGTCGAGATAGATCGGCTGAATATGCTTGTGAATAAAGCCCCTCTCATCTAAAAATTGAACGATGAGCGCGGCGTCGGAAAAATCGTATGCCTTATTGTTTTCATTGCGTTTGAGATAATCGTTCCACTCTTCTCGTGAGGTTTCAACAACGCCGATTTTGCCGCTGCGGCAGTCGCGAACTATGTCACCGCGTTCAAACGGGGGTCATGAACGGAATAAACTCAAACCCGACCTTGCCAAAATCAAAAGGCTTATAATTCCACGCGTCCATGATCTCACCTGACAGAGCAAATTGTACGACACACTCATATTCGGTGCCGACTACTGCGGCGTTTTCATCGGATATCTTTACCTTTGCGATAATATAATCGGTTTTGCTGCCGCAAAATGATAATATGCATTTTTCTGCCCATTTTTGCGCGCTTTCAAAGCTGTCAAACACCCGCGCTTCGGCCGCCTCGCCGTATATAGAAGCTGAAACCAAATAGAGCCCCTCGCCTTTGCACGGATTTTTTGCCATCTCAAGTGATTTGTTTTTATAAGCAACCCACGCTCCGATCTTATCTTTCAATTCGCCTTCATCGGTTTCAGAAGCGATTTTTTCAAGCTCCGAATTTTTTTTGCAAGCGGCAGGGTCGAGTTTTCCAAAAGCATTGTCAAGCGTTCGCGGTCGGAAAAAACAATCTTGTTTTTTCTGCAAAAATTCCGATAATACTCGGACTGTATGAATTCGTACATAGAGCTACCTCCCATAATTTTCCGAAAAAGCACTCACACTTTAGATAATTCCTCCATAGCCTTTTCAAGCGCGGCTCTCATTTCACCGTTACTTGTGTGCTCTGACTGCTCACGAATAAACTTGACCCCTCTTTCGACTTCATCGCCGTTTATCCGCAATATGGCTCCGCATGAATTGAAATACGCGCTCTCGTTCCAAACGGATTTCGGTTCTTCGTCCCCGGTGAACACCGTTATTCTTTCAATATCAAAAGAACGAAGATCACCCTGCTCCGCGACTTTAGTGAGAATATAATTATATGCCATTTCATAATCGTAAAAGAAATACCGCTCCCATGAGCTGAGGTCTTCTTCGTCCGAAACCCCGAGCACAACAGCCGTTCGGCTTGTTTCTTCCGCCTCGGATATCAGAGCCTTGAGCTCGCTGTCCTCGGTTTTGGCGGCGATATTTTTCAATGCCGCGAGCCTTTCCTCAAGTGTGGGCTTTTCCCCGTCAAGCGGATCTAAGTCCTCGTTTATGATAGCTGCGGCAAGGTCGATGCCGGCGATCTCTATGCCGTTTCCCTTGCAGTAATTCAGATAGTATTCGGACGGAATAAATTCGTACATCGCGTTCCTCCTATGATTTTCCCGAAGAAGCGGTCATTTTGCTCATTCGTCCTCAGTATCATTTATAATACCTAGCAGAATTACCAAGCTATCCGCGTCCTCTTCAACTTCATTTATGGCGTTCCAAAACAGCGAGCGTTGGCGTTCATCAAACATTACCGACTTGTTTTCCACCATATCCACATAGATGATATTGATTTTTTCCTCGGTTTTGCGCGCGAATTCTTCTTTCAGCTCAAGCGCGCTTCGGATTTCCGCTCCGTACCTTATCACGAAGTTCCGCACCCCGATTTGTTCAGCGAAATGATTGCATATTTCGCCGCGCTCTTCCTTGCCGAGAATTACGTTCGCGTCTATGTGGAGAGGAAAAAGGTAGAAGGTGCAGTTCGCCAAGCGCTCCATAATCGCCGATTTGAACGCCCGCTCGATATCGTCCTCATCGAATTCCTCCGCGCCGTTCTCGTTTTTTTCGATTTCCTTTTCATTGATTGCCATAACAGTTCCTCCTATACATAAAACTCACAAAAATCCTCAAGCCGCAGACAGCCGAGCTTGTCACTCTCGAACGCTATGCCGCAGTCTATGTCGATAAGTTTTTCCGTGCGGAAAATTTTGTGTTCGCCGCAAACCGTTTCGGTTGGAGTATGACCGATTATTGTGAATTTATCGGTAAAATATCCTCGTTCAAAATCCGGTTCAGCCCACACTATCTCGTCCCGGGAATAGCTGTCAAGCGGACGTTCGGGAGAAAAGCCCTCCAAGCCGCCGTGCAGCAACACGAAATCATTTTCACCAACCGATATTTCCGCGTAAAACGACATTTTTTCCAAGGAACTCAGAATGTCTATGCGGTCGTTTCTTTCGGTTTTCAGGAATGCTGTTAAGGTCGGTTCGCCGCCATTAAGCACCCAAAGAGCCATTTTTTCGATGGAGCTTTCGTTAATCTGTTCAAACCCCAGAAGAGTATCCAGCATCATAGCCTCGTGGTTTCCCATTATAATGCGGACATTCGGGCGGCTTATCATATCCAGCAGGATCTTCAGCCCGTCGTCGTAGCGGTCGATAATATCCCCGAGGACGTACAGCGTGTCGTCCTCGCCGAAATTGATCTTTTCGAGCATTGCGGAATATTTGTCGAACCTCCCGTGGATATCGGAAATCGCGTAGGTCATTAGCCCTCCTTTTTCGAAAATTTCGCTTCCATTTCGGCTGTTTCCTTTTTTATTGCCTCGATATCCTCGGCGGTCATCATACCGAAATTGATCCTCAGAATATTGTTTGTTTCCTCGGGCGAATATCCGAGTTTTTCATTAAGATTATTTCGCACGTTTTCTTTGGTTGAGCTTTTGATAACGTCCGGAATAGCGGTCGAATTTTCAATATAACCGAGCAGCTTTTTATTCATATCTATCCTGTTTTCGTAATATTCAAGCTCGTAATTTTCGTTGTACCGTCTGCATACCGCGTCGGAAAGCACATTGCCGTCGGCATTTGTGGTGATATCGCGCCTCGCACCGACGCGTTCCCATTCCTCCATGACGTTTATGGCTTTGACGCCGGCTTTGCTCAGCGCCGCAATTCGCTCCGAAAGCCTCACGGCAGCCGTGAATGTCGCTCATGCAATAGATCATAATGTTCCTCCTCAAATGATTTTTCTGTTCAAAAAATCATCAATTTTTTCTTTGACTTCTTCCGGTTTCGGCTCGTCCGACAAAGAGAACGGCGCTTTAAAATTTTTTGAATTTTGGGTCACAATAGTGTAGTTGGTGATGATATCCTTATTTTTACCTTCTTCTTTCGTAAAATTAATACAGTTATATTGAGTGAAAAAACCATAATTCTTAAAATACAACAAATTGAAAAGATCCATAAAAAATCTGACTTTATTAATATAAATATTGTAGTAACAAACGGGCTTGTATTTTTCCGTTCTAATTTTGCTTTGATCTATTTTCAAAGGGGTTTCATTCTTTTTCAAATATTCAGCTGCTAAATGTTCCTTTATAGCACTTGCGGTAGTAAATTCAAATTCGCGGAATTCTTGGGCATAGCCCACAAAGCCGTCTATTGCTATCTTTTTATCGATTTTGAAGTCCTTTGTTGAAATACATTTATATTTGTTTGTCGGAATCCACCAACCGCCGTTGTCACAAGGCTCGGCAAATGATGGATAATTGCTTTCGATTTTATCTAAATAATTACTTTGAACATTTTTTATAACGGCTTTTTCGTTTTCCACACAGGAATACGGCATTTCTTCGGGAAAATTATCTTGACGTTCGTACTCCTCAAACAACCCCGGAATAACGTGAACATTGTGAGATCCCGTATCAACATCTTTGAAAAAAAACGAGTATTTCATTAATTGTTCCCCTATTTTATACTCGATCCAATAATACTCTAATTTGTCTGTTGAAATATTATTTTCATCAACGACAAGCTCTTTTTCGCATCTGTCAAAATCGAAACGGTAGAGTTCGATATTGTTGTACGCGCTGTTTTTGCTAAGCTCATCACTTTTTCTCAAAGCCTCGTTGAGCAAAGCCGTATTGAATTTGCTGACAGCATTGTTTGTTTCCATAGCAGTTTCCTCCTTAAAAATTATTCTTCCGGCACTTCGCCGTAACCCTCGTATACGGCGAAGCCTATCTCGTCCATGTCCTCGTCGGTAAGGAACACCTCGCTTTTTGTGCTTCCGTCGGGCTGCAAGGTCACAAGCTCGTACAAAAGGTAACCGGTGTCTTCATCTGCGCCGACAAAATTAAGGTCGACCGCGTTTTCCTTTCCGCATTCCTCAACGATCTCGTCAAGCGTGAGCAGCCGCCGCGCGGGCTTTTCCGCCGAATTAGCCGCGCTGTTTTGCAATTCGTTCAAGTCCACAATCAAGTCCTCCTCATAAAATAATATACCATATTCACAAGTTCACGGGTATAACCCGAGTCAAACATCAGAAAAATATTTTTTCGCAAGCCCTTTCACCGAGTTTTTGATATCATCAACCAAATCATCGGGGCTTATGACCTTTACAAAGTCCGCGTATTGCAGCGCGAATATCTTCATTCCGAATCGGCTCGCCTGCACCGTGACAAGCCCGTTTTTATCTATCTCAAACGCCCCGCCGAACGCGCCGTAAAGCGCCGTGCAGATAAACTCGCCCGTCTTTTCGTCGCGGCAGCTCCACTCGAATTTGGCTGTTGTCCAATCGTCATACGAGCCGAATAAATGCCGCCTTTTGAATTCCGCTTCATCAAGCATTTCGCCTGTCTTTTCCAAAGCGGGAATCTTGCCGCTGCCTTTTCCGGCATAAATTATGTCCTTCATCATATCAACGCGGAACACACAGGGCTTGCCGCTGTTGAACACACCGAAAAGAAACAAACGCCCGTGATCGCAGGCTATGTAATACGGACTTACGTACTTTATGCGGCTGCTTTTGTACGCTTTAAGAACGCCCTTATATCGCTTGCCGTAGCCGTTCGGGCCGCTGTAAATTCTGTGGTAATCAAAAGAGATTTGAACGCGCTCGGTTATCGCCTTTTGTATGAACGCGATATTTTTTGAAAGCAGCTCGGGGTCGCTGTCGGGAGAAGCGTCGGGCGGCTCCGAAAAATTGAGCTTATACATTTTCAGATAAGATTCCTTGTATTTTTCGGTTGCCAGATTTTCCGCCAGCTCATTTGCAATAAGCTCCGCCTGATCTTTGCTTACCGCTTTGGATGTATGCAGGGCGTTTATTATCGCGGTAAGCTCGTCCTCCGAAAAAACATGGTTGTAATAAATTCCGGTAACGTCCATCGGCATTTCTTCGTCGGATTCGATGAACTCATCGAATCCCTTGTAGATCAGCCGCCGCTCCTCTTTGGGCTTCGGAATTCCGTGCTCATCGGTATTCAGCAGATTCGCAAGAAACACGATATTTTTCTTGAGCGTAGCCTTAGCGCCGAAAATATGATCTTCACCGCCCGCGCGCAAAAGCTCCGCCTGAGATATCGGGTGGTTCTTGTCGGTATTCTTCCAAAGAAATTCAAGCAGCCGCACCGCTCTTTCAAGCGTTGAACCGAGATTATACGAGCCGCGCGGGTTGTTGTTTTTCATTTTGTTTTCCATTTTTATCCCTCCCATTAGATTTTAGCACAAAATAGGGTTAATGTCAATTTCTTTGAGCCTGTGCGTATTTTGCGCGTTGACGAATCTTCGCACGTTCGGCAATGCGCTATTCAATTTTCAAGGAGCTTGAGAAAATCTTTCGCTGTAATATAGTTATACCATATTATACTATTCACAACCGTGGACTGTATCAAGAGCAGAAAACATTTTTTGATTTTTTATGTTATATCACCACAAAGAGAAGAAAAAGGTGTAAATAACGAAAGGCGCAAACTTCGCCGCGGCGGGAAACAATACTACATCAACCCCGTATTATCCGTCCGCCTTTCGTATGTATTTTTGTCGTTATTAGCATCATACCATATCCGAGGTTGATTTTTCTGCTTTTGAAGAGGACATACCTATTATGTCATAACAGTCGAAAATATTTCCGAAAAGCTGAAGGATGACTTCGGCGGGCTGATTTAATCGCATATGTCAAAACCTCCAAAAAACCTTTTTCCGTTTTGTGCGATTATACAAATTCCGAAAATCGCTGTAATATTTACGCTAAATTTCTGTCTATATAGGTGAAAGGGAAATTCGGCGACACAAAAAACAATCGCCGATTTAAAGGAGGAAAACTATGAAAAAAATTATAGCGCCGATTATATCCGCCTGTATAGCCCTGCTTTGCGGCTGCGGCAAAAGCAATTCCATAACGATGAAAGCCAACTCGGCGGCGGGCGGCGTAATCAAGGAGAGCAGCACCGCGCCGCAGTTCGCCGATTTCGTCGGAGAATATCCGGAAAATCCGATTTCCGTCTTGACGTTAAGTGAGGACGAAATTCGTCAGGCAATAAACGCTCAGCCGAATTTTAATTGCACGGAAAATCTGTATGTCAATATCCCCGAAAGAGCCTCAGTGTACGAATTCGCCGCCTACGGCGTACACGTTCCGCAATTTGATTATCCCGCGGCTCAATACAAGAAGGACTTTGAGGAGCTTTTCGGCTATCTGTTTCCCGACAGAGAAATTGATTTGAATTGCCTGAAATACAGCAAATATCTCGGCTATGACTACGAAAAACAGGATTATATTTTCGACGAGGGCTTTGTGCGAGATAATGATAATCTGCCGGACGG
Organism: uncultured Ruminococcus sp.; assembly: GCA_964430965.1. Lineage (GTDB taxonomy): Bacteria > Bacillota > Clostridia > Oscillospirales > Ruminococcaceae > CAG-115. Next base: position 7,282 of record CAYSHU010000030.1, read on the forward strand.
CGTTAATTTCATTTATGACGGCGACGTGTATCTGGAAACAAATTCCGAAATCGGCGTTGGCTCGGGGCTTGTGAACAAGGGCGAGGCTGCGGAAATCGCTTTTGAGAATTCGCTTGATCCTGATTTTTCTTTATCCGGCTTTGAGCCGGACGATTATTTTGAAAGCGTCGGAATATATTCTCCGCAAAGCGAGAAAAGCTTCCCGCTGCTTGACGGCGAAATGAGAATTTGCGACGCGGTTGCTTTCTTTGAAGGCTACGTAAACAACGCGCCGATCTCAACGGGGCTGCAAAGGAATATTCGCACTCGGGTTTATAATGTCGAGGTGTTGAAGGTAAACGATAAATACGGATATTATTTCACGACGGTAGCGGAGCTTCGGGGCGTAGGGTATGAGCCCGTAATTTACGGCACGGTTTCCGAGTATTCCTACGACCCGACGCGCGGCGAGGCGTTTATGATAAGGCGCGGCGATGTTGATTACATTCACTGCTTTTACGGCAGCGAGTGGACGTTTGACGTAAAGCCCCGCGGCGAAATTGTTCCCGTGGAAACGGCAATAAAAAACATGAGCGACAAGCTGACCGCCGCCGTAACGTTTGATGTGATCTCAATAGAATTCGTTTATGTGCAGCAATTTGTCAGGGACGAGCAGGGGCACATCAACATCGACACCTACGAGGCAAAAATAACCCCCGCGTGGAGAATAACGGCGGGGAATTCAAACGACAATCACACATATATGTGTTATGTCGACGCGGCAGACGGCGGGAATTTCAGGTTCTACACAGCTACAAGCATAACAAGCTACAATTAGAGTGTTGACGCAAGCTCTCAAAACGCCCCTTAAAAAGGGGCGTTTCTCTATGCAAAATTTCCTCTTGACAAATCCGCGCAGATGTGTTATACTGTATATAAAATGATATGAACAGTTATCGGGAGGCGGCTATGGAATAATGAAAATCATAATCAAAAACAAATCAGAGCTGCCGATTTATGAGCAGATCGAGCAGCAGATACGCGAGCAGATTCTGGACGGCTCGACAGCGGAAAACGAGCAGCTGCCGTCTATTCGGCAATTAGCGCGCGACCTTAAAATCAGCGTCATCACAACAACGCGCGCCTACAACGACCTCGCCGACGAGGGCTTTATCGTCTCCGTTTCGGGCAAGGGCTATTTTGTCGCGCCGCGCAACAACGAGCTATTGCGTGAGCGTATGCTCTGCGAAATGGAGGAGGCTCTCGAAAAGGCCGCCGAAAACGGCCGCAACGCGGGGCTTTCTAACGCGGAAATAATCGCGGCTTTAAAGAATTTTTTGGAGGATTAAAATGGAAAACATTCTTGAAATCAACGGGCTTTGCAAATCCTACGGCGACTTCGCGCTAAAGGACGTGAGCTTCGCGCTGCCAAAGGGCTATATTATGGGCTTTGTCGGGCAGAACGGCTCGGGCAAAACCACGACGATACGCGCCATTCTGAATATGGCAAAGGCGGACAGCGGCAGGATAAGCGTGTTCGGGCTGGACAGCGTGACAGACACGATCGCGATTAAGGAGCGCCTCGGCGTGGTTTTCGACGAGCTTTACCTCGCCGAGCATCTGAACGTAAAGCAGATAGAGCAGCAGCTGAAGCCGTTCTACAAGGACTGGAGCACCGAGGATTTCTTCCGCAGAATTAAAGACTTCGGGCTTCCCGACGATAAAAAGGTCGGCGCGTTTTCAAAGGGTATGAAAATGAAGCTGATGATTGCCGTAGCGCTTTCTCACAAGGCGGAGCTTATCGTCCTTGACGAGCCGACGAGCGGGCTTGACCCCGTCGCGCGCGACGAGCTTCTTGACATTCTTTCTGAATACATCGCGGACGAAAATCAAAACAGGGGCGTGCTGTTTTCGACACACATCACCGCAGACGTGGAGCGCATCGCGGATTACGTGACAATCCTGCACAACGGCAAGGTGTGGTTCACCGGAACAAAGGACGAGCTCGCGGAGAGTTACGCCGTGCTGAAGGGCGCGGAAAGCGACATTCCCGAAGCGCTGAAATCAAAGCTCATAGGCTTCCACAACTACCGCAACGGCTTTGAGGCGCTGATAAAAACCGCCGACCTCACAAATATCCCTAATTCGCTGGAACACGAAAAAGCGAGCATTGACGAGATACTTGTCTACATCGCGAAGGAGGACAAGAATGAAAGACATTCTTAACATAATGCGCTTTGACTTCCTCTCGGCGAAGCCATACGCGCTTGCTCCCGCGGCGATAATTCTGCTGCTCTGCTCTGCGTTAAGTCTGTTTTTAAGCCCGCTTATCAGCGCCTACATCGCGTTCGGGGCGGTGATGTTTATTATCCCGCTTGGGAGCGTCGCGGAAAAAAGCGGCTTTAACAGGCTTTACGGAATTCTCCCCGTAAACAGAAAAAACATCACGCGGGCGCGATTTATCTACATATTTTTGCTGCATTTTTTCGCGGAAATTATAGAGATCGCAATAGCGTTTGTTTCGTTTAATTTAAAGCTGAACAAGCTGCTCCCGAACCAAAACGGCGAGCTGGCGCAGATGGTAAGCAAGGGGTTCGAGGACGGCTCTCTTATCCCTGTCGCGATTGTCGGGGCGTGTATTCTGTTCTGTCTGCTGTTCGGCTATATGGAAATGATGGGGCAGATTTTCGGGCGGGAAAACGAGCTGAAAATTATCATCATAACGCTTGGTACTGTATGCGGCATTGTGTTCGTGATACTGCTGCTCGCCGAAAGAGAGATAATTCCGACGCTGAAGTTCCCGAGCCTGCCCGTAACGACGGCGGGAAAGGCGATACTCGGCGTTGTCCTGAATATCATAATGCTCGGCGTTTGCGTGCTGTTCGGCGAGATCACCGCGAACAAATTAGCAAAGCGTGAGCTTTAAGGAGAAAAATATGCGAAGAATACTTGATTTGATACGCGTTGATATAATCACGATGAACGGCGGCAAAAACAACACGCGGTTTATGCTGATAATGCTGCTTGTTATTTTCGGAGTGCTCGGCTTTGTATTTTCGTCGCTTGTCGGGATTTATTGCCCGCTGCTGGTGGGCGGGTTTTTCGCGCCGATGATATTCGGCAGCGAGCGGAAATTTCATAGCGAAAAGCTCTGGGGGCTTCTCCCGATAAGGCGGCGCGATCTGGTCAACGCGCGGTTTTTGCTTTCGATTACGGTTTACACCGCGCTGTTTGTCGTTTTTTATTTGCTGATGCTGCTGTCGCAAACGCTGAAGCTGAACGATATTATTTTTGAAAACGGCTCGGCGGAGCTCGATCTGGTCGCGATTTTGGCTCGGCAAACGGGCGGTGCAATGACCGAGCTCGGGCTGTTCAATCTGGCTTACTTCGCGGCGTTTGCGTTCGGGCTGATGTTTTTGGCGGGAAGCCTGCGAAGTCACTTCAAGGACAGCAAAGCCACGGACAGCTCGCTTAAAAAAGCCACGAGAAAGGAATACATTTATCTTCTGCTGGTTGCCGCGGTGGGATTGATCTGGGCGCTGATCGTTTCCGATGTTATTAAGATAGGTCCGCTGCTTATGGTGCTCGCTCAGCTGCTTTTGCAGCTCGCGTCGGCGGCGAACGGCTTTCTGCTCGCGTCGGCAATGGTCGCGATAGGAGTGTTCTCGGCGATTTACAAATACGTCTGCACCGTGCTGGAATACGATGAAAAAGAGCTGTGAGGAGGGCTTGACGATGAAGATAATCAAACAAATCGCGGCGGCTTTCCTTGCCGTGATAACGCTTGTTAGTTTAACGCTCCATGCCTCAGCGGAGGAAAAGGACGCAATTCTCCCGTCGGGAATTTCGCTTGAAAGCGCTCGTCGGGAGCTCTCGGACAAGGAAAAGGAGCTCGGCGGCGGCGACCCGAAGTTCGCATCGGCTGCGGTCGGGATATTCCAAGGCAGCGAAATCCTTCTTGAGGAATACTACGGCAAAACGGATATGGAGAACAATATCCACGCCGATGAAAACTCCGTCTACGAATGGGGAAGCATTTCCAAAACGCTTATCTGGGTGAGCGCGATGCAGCTTTGGGAGCGCGGCGAGCTTGACCTTGAGCGCGATGTCCGCGAATATCTCCCGGACGGCTTTTTCCGCAATCTCGCCTACGACGAGCCGATAACGATGCTCCACCTTATGAATCACACCGCTGGCTGGCAGGAAACTATGCGCCCGATCTGGGAAACCGACGAAGCCGCTCTCCTGCCGCTTGGCGAGGCGCTTCAAGCGTGCGAGCCCGCGCAGGTTTTCCGTCCGGGAGAGGTCGCGGCATACTCGAACTACGGCGCGGCGGTCGCGGCTTATGTTATCGAGTGCGTCACGAAAACGGACTATTGCGAGTACGTTCACCAAAACATCTTCGAGCCGCTCGGAATGGAGCATACCGCGCTTTTGTCCGCGCACAGCGACAACGAGTGGGTTTACGAAAAACGCCGCGAAATGAAAATCTATTCATTCGGGATAAGCGGCATAGTCGACCTCGGGAGCTATCTCAATTACGTGACGATCTACCCCGCGGGCGCGGCAACGGGCACGCTCGCCGATTTGATGACGTTCGCGCAAGCCCTTGTCGATGACGCGTCACCTTTGTTTGAAAATCCCGAAACACGTGCGCTGATGTTCACGGCGACGGATTTTTACGGCAGCTCCTATATCCCGAAATGCGCGCACGGCTTCTGGTGTATGGAATACGCCGTGCGGACGTTCGGACATTCGGGCGCGACAATGGCGGGGCAGGCGGATATGCTGCTCGACCTCGACTCCAAAACGGGGCTTGTAATTCTCGTCAACGAGCCGAACGGCAACGCGTTTCTGTCCGAAACGCCGGAGCTTGTTTTCGGGAAATTATCCGCGGAGAGATTCGGCGCGGCGGGCAATGACAAGGCGGATGTCCGCGGGTATTACACCGTGTCGCGCTCGACCTACCGCGGAATGTTGAAGCTGCTGCCTTTCGTTTCGGCGATTTCATCAAGCGTCTTGCGTGGCGCGCAAAGCATCGGCGACGGCGTTTACGTGCTCGATTCTTCCTACGGCACGATACTCCTCGGCGAAAAGACGCTCCCGAGCGGAAGAACGGCGCTCCAGCAGCCCTCCGCCGATCTGCTCCACGACGGCTTCTGCATTGCGAAGCTGATTTTGCTGGCGCTTTATATCCTGCTCGCGATCTCGGCGATTTATCTTCTGCGAATCTCGCGCAAGCTGAAAAAGCACGGCAAGCAGGTCGCGATAAAAGGCGCGGCGGTGATGACGGCGGGGCAGATAGCGCGTCCTGTTTCCATGGCTGCGCTTTTCGTGATGATAGCGATCTACGCGAGCTGCGGCGGCGGGCTTCCGACGGCGGCGGCAACAATAATCGGCGTTGTTCAGATGCTTTGCGCCGCGGCGTGCGGAGCGTCGGCGGCGACGTCGCTCGTGTCCGTGATTTCGCTTAAACAGCAAAAGGCGCGCTATATTCTTAACACACTCGCGTGCGCGGCTTTCGTTCTCGCGATTATGTATTTCGAGATATACAGATTCTGGGGAATTTAACTTGCAAGACCACCCAAAGGCGCTTATCGCGGCTCGCCGCAAAAGCGCCTTTTTCTTTGCGCTTGACTTTGATCCGAATTTATGCTATAATTGGTTAAGCTAAGAAAAAACGAACGGAGATTGCTATGAAAATCTCAAGAAATCTATGCAAAAACTGCTTTTCGAAGAAATCCAAGCCGAACGAGGAATGCCCCGTTTGCGGCTTTAAAAGCGGCGCGGAGCAGCCTCCCGCGCTTCCTCGCGGAACTGCACTCGCAAAGCGATATGTCCTCGGAGGGTGCATCGGACGGGGCGGGTTTGGAATAACCTATCTCGCGTTTGACACTATCGACAAAAAAACCGTCGCCGTCAAGGAATATTTTCCGTCAATGCTCGCGGTGAGAGCGCGCGGAAAACACGTTATCCCGAACTGCGAGAAAAACGCCGAGCAGTTCAACGTGGGCGCTGAGAAGTTTTTCGACGAGGCGGAGCTTGTGCGGCAATTCAACGGCAACCCGAATATCGTAAGCATTTACGAGTGCTTTTACGAGAACAACACGGCGTATTTCATAATGGAATATCTCGACGGAATCACGCTGGAAAATTACGTAAAAAGCCACGGTGTTTTGAGCGAAAGCCAAGCCGCTTACATCGCGGATAAGCTGACAATGGCGCTTGTAATCCTGCACAGCGGCGGAGTTCTTCACCGCGACATTTCGCCGGATAATTTAATGCTCTGCAAGGACAAAACCGTAAAGCTGATCGATTTCGGCGCGGCGCGGCAGTGCGCCTTCAACGGCACGCGCGGCTACACCGTGATGATGAAAACGGGCTTTTCGCCTATGGAGCAATATTCCGACGATGCCTCCGCCGACACACGCTCGGACATCTATTCGGCGGGGACGCTGCTTTATTACGCGCTGACGGGGATAATCCCCGAAACGCCGTATAAGCGCCTCGCGGACGACAGCGTGTTCCGCGGGAACGCCGCTCTTGGCAGTATGCGGAGCCTCATCGAAAAGGCCGCGGCGATTATGCCCGACGAGCGCTTCAGCTCCGCCGAGGAGCTGCGAAGCGGGCTTGCCGCGCTTAAAATCACGCCCGAGCCGATTATTATCCCGAACAGCCCGAACGGCAGCGGCGCGAAATTCTCCTTGGAGTTAAATAGACTGAACCCCAAAAAGCGCGTTAAACCGAGCCTTATCGCGACAGCTGCCGCGGCTCTGGCGATTGTCATAACCGCTGTTCCGTTTATCGTAAACGGCGTTCGCGGGCGCGCCTCCGTGCCAGAGGGCGAAAAGCTGACGCTTATGCTCGACAGCGAGTACGCGGGGGATTTCAAGCTCGGCGGGAGAATTCCCGCGGCGGAGCTTAAAAGGCTGGGCGGCGACGTGGAGATTACGCTGAACGTAAAGCCGTGGGAGGGAATGGACCCGAACTTGATCTGCGGACTTATTCCCGTGAATTCCGACGACAGAATTATGCGCGAATATTTGTTTGCGACCGAAGAGCTCTGGGTGGACGAAAACGGCTGGATAAGCGTTGACGACGGCGTTGAAAGCGTATCGCTCGTGATTTCGGAGGAGGGCGTTGAACGTCTTGGCGGCGGCGAGCTCTGCTTTGAAATGTACAATCTCATAATAACGTCCGCGGAGCTGAAGCACGCGGACAAGAAGCTCGAAATAAGCATCAACGACTGGTACGATTTGCGAAACGCGGCGTATACGATTTCCGAAACCGAAAACGGCAAGATCATCAACGTGCCGCTTGCCGAGGACAGAACGCAAACGTGGCCGAGCTTTGAAAGCCAGGCTGTCCCGAAAAGCGCGTTTTTCGAGTTCGGCGGCGACGTAAAGGTAACGCTCGACATCGCGCCGCTTGACCTCCCGAACGAGGTGCCGCTTGTCGTAAACGTCAGCAACGCGGGCTACTGTTACGGCATCGGAAAGGACAAATTCCTTGTTCCCGCGGCGAAAAACGAGGCGGGCGTGCCGCTTGTAAAGCGCGATCAGTACTACGGAATGATGATTGCCCGCAGCTGCACGGAGCTTGTCATCGTCATTCCCGAAGATATGAAGGAGAAAATGAGCAGCGGCATATTTTTCCAGTGTATGGGAGTTAAGGTGACAAACGCTCGGCTTGAGGCCTACAACGGAGAATTTGATGAATTTGTTTAGATAATGTGAGGAGATAATATGAAAACATCTCAGCTTGAGGAACGCCTCGGAGCGGCGGAGAGCTTTGACGAGGACTTGATTATGGAAAACGGCGCGCCCGAATTCTGTGCGGAGATTGCGGCGCAAATGGAAAAACGGGGCGTTTCCCGCGCGGAGCTTATCAAGCGGCTTGACCTCGACAGAAGCTACGGCTATCAGCTCTTAAACGGCACGCGCCCGCCGACAAGAAATCACGTAATTCAAATGGGCTTGCTGCTCGGGCTTGACATTGACAGCTTTCAAAAGCTCCTGAAAACGGCGAAGAAAAAGCCGCTTTACGTCCGCGATTTATTTGACGCGCGGGTGTTCTTCGCGGTGAAGCACGGAATGGATTATGAAGCGGCGTCGGAATTTATTTGGAGAACCTGAATCACTTGAATTATCAGCGCGAGGGTGCAAGCCTTCGCGCTTTTTTATTTAAGGCAACACCGCACAAAGACCGCCCTTCGGGCTTTGTGCGGTGTTGCCTTGAAAATAATGCAATTCTGCACACCAAAAGCGCGGCGCGATATGTTATAATAACGTTAAGAATGTCTGAATTTCGACAGAATATGATTTGGTAAGCCCCGAAAGGATGATAGTATGTTTTGTAAGAAATGCGGCAGCTCTCTTTCAGAGGACGCGATGTTTTGCAAAAAGTGCGGGAACAAAATCGCCGCGAAGCCTGCCGTTGTTGAGGCGAGCAAGTCCCTCTCCGCGCCGAAGCCCGCGGAGCTCGGCAAGACCTGCGAGAAATGCGGCAATACCCTCGCCGCCGGCGCGCTGTTCTGCAAGAGGTGCGGCAACAAAATCGGCGAGAAAGCGCCCGTTGTAGAGAATGTTGCCGAGAGGATTTTTAAGGACGAGGAGAGCAAGCCGCAATACGGCGAGCCAGTAGCTCCCGTGCGGAAAAAGCGCTC
>CAYSHU010000031.1:0-15835 GCA_964430965.1 uncultured Ruminococcus sp.
CGATATTCCCGTAACTATTATGAATTCCATTATATTCACCCTTGTTTTGTCGGAGTATTCGTCATAAGTATCATATGCTCGGAGGTAACAAAGCCTCTCCGTTGATAATATCCCTCGGTGCTTTCGCCGCGTGAGGTTATCAGGTAAACATTAACTACGCCAAGCGTACCCAGCTCGTTTCGCAGCGCTTGCAGCAAAGCCTTTCCGTAACCCTTTTTCTGTTCGTCCGATTTAACGCAGAATTCCTGTATCTGAAAATGTATGCCGTTGAAATAATACTCCTTTTGCCCGTAGATAAAGCCTTTCAGCTCGTTTTCGGAGTATAACGCTTTGCCGATAAAGGTGTTGGTTTTCATCATATTTTCGAGCCTTAGCACCGCGGTTTCTTCCGTCCATTTGTCGTTCCACGGCTCGGAATTGAATACGGAAACAAACAGCTTGGCGTATTCGGCAACATCGGATAATTCCATATTTACAATTTCAACATTCATTTTTTGATCCTGCTTTACTGCTTTATTCCGCGTAAGAGCCTCCCGTATTCTCCTTGCTGAGAGTACCCTCCGTTTCGATCAAAAGACACTTGACAAGTCCCTTGCAAACGGGGCGGTGCTTTGTTCCTTTGGGGATAATTATAACATCGCCCTCGCGCAAATGCGTCAGACCGTCTTCAAACTCAATATCAAATTCGCCCTCGATACAATAAAACATCTCATCGGAGTTTTCGTGTATGTGAAAATCCAGCGTTCTGTTCTCCGCTTGCAGCACGTTGAGCATATGATTGTTGAGCGTTCCGACCCTCTTATAAGCGAACAAACCGTCAACGGCGTTTGCCTCTTCTTTTAAATTGACCTTTTCAATCATTCAATGTTCCCTTTTACTTGTCAACTATCAGCATTTCACATTCAAGCTCCACACCCTTTTGCTCGCGGACAACACTCTTGATATGCTCGACAAGCGCGATAACGTCCTCGAACGTCGCGCCGCCCTTGTTTATCACAAATCCCGAGTGCTTCTCGCTGACCTCCGCGCCGCCTATTGAACAGCCCTTTAGCCCGCACTCCTCGATAAGCGCGGCGGCGAAATACCCCTCGGGGCGCTTGAACGTGCTCCCACAGGACGGGAACTCCAGAGGCTGCTTGTCGCGGCGCTTTTGCATTAGTTCGTCCATTTTCTGCTTTATCGCGAGCTTGTCGCCGGGGACGAGCTCCATTGTGACGGAGAGGATAACAAAGCCGTTTTCGGAAAACACGCTATGCCGATAGGAAAGCGCCATTTCCGAGGCGGGTATCGTGACTATATCGCCGCGCGCGTTGAGGCACCGCGCGGATTTTACGATATCCTTCATCTCGCCGCCATACGCGCCCGCGTTCATAAACAGCGCCCCGCCGACAGAGCCCGGTATGCCGTAAAGGCACTCCATACCCGAAAGCGACAGTCCTAGCGCCGCCAGACACACCGCCGAAAGCGATGCTCCCGCGCCCGCGGTGATCGTGTTTCCGTCCTCGGAAAAGCCCGCGGGCAGCTCGCGCGTCGCGATCACGACCCCGTTGAACCTGTTTATCAGCAGATTGCTTCCGTGACCGAGGACAAAGTACGGAATTCCGTACTCGCGGCAGCGGTTCACAAGCTCGACAAGGCACTCCTCGGAGTTCGGCTCGGCGTAAAAATCGCACGCCCCGCCGATTTTCATCGTGGTTTTTTCGGCGAGCGAAAAATCCCGCTCGAAAAAGCAGCCGTGCCTATTACAGATTTCCTCAATTATGCGGTAGTTCATGGCGTTCCCTCGAGTATTATTTGTATTCCCCCGCCGCAGGCGGGGGAATACAAGCACTTAAAAGTTACTTATCTGCTATAGTATACAAGAACGCCGCTCCGATTATTCCCGCGTCGTTGCCGAGCTTGCAGATGTCGAGCTTTGTCACGCGCTCCGCGTCGATGCAGTAGCTGTCGCGCGTGATTATCTCGTTCAGAGGATCTGTGAGGTTTTCGCCTTCCTTGCAGATCCCTCCGCCTATCAGCAGGACTTCGGGCTGGAACGTGTTGATGATGTTCGTAAGCCCGCAGCCCAAGTACTCTATGTACATATTCACAACGTCCTTAGCCGCTGCGTCGTCCGCGCGCATACCGTCGAACGCCGTTTTGCCGTCCACGCCGTCAAGCGAGCCCGCGATCTCCCACATCTTGCTGTCCTTGTGCGCTTCCATTGCTTCCTTGGTCATATTGATAAGCGCCGTCGCGGACGAGTACGCCTCAAAGCAGCCCTTGCGCCCGCACGAGCACTGTCTGCCGTTGAACTCGATGACCGTGTGCCCAAGCTCCGCGCCGCAGAAGTTGAAGCCCGTGTATATCTTCCCGTCGATGATAATTCCGCCGCCGACGCCCGTGCCGAGCGTTACGACAATAACGTCCTTAAAGCCCTTGCCCGCGCCCGCGAGAACCTCTCCGAACGCCGCCGCGTTCGCGTCGTTCTCAACATAAACGGGCTTGTCGAGATACTTTTTGATAAGCGAGCGCAGATCCGTGTTCTTGAAATCCAGATTGCACGAGTAGAGAACCACGCCGCTGTTGCGGTTCGCGACGCCGGGCGTGCCTATGCCGATGCTCTCCACCTCACCGATAGTCACCTTTGCCTCGTTGAGCACCTTCCACACCGTATCCACGATAGACTTGCACACCGCCTCCGCGGGGCGGGGGAGATCCGTCGGCGTGGAAGCCTTCGCGATGATCTCATACTTTTCGTTTACCAAGCCGACCTTAATATTAGTGCCGCCTAAATCAATGCCGATGTTATACATATTTAAAACCTCCTGATTAAATGTTTTGGATTATATGCTTTGTTTCTTGGTGTTTTCCCCGCCTTCGGCGGGGAAAACACCATAAAATTTTAATTAGTGAATAAAGTTTATCATTAAAATATACGCTGCCGTTCCCACTCCGATAGAAAGCAGCATATTTCTCCGCCAGATATGTAACCCGGTCGTGATGAGCATTGCGGCGAACATCGGAAGTCCGTGATCTCCCGTCGTTACGTCGACGCTGCGGACGCAGTAGATAACGAGCAGCCCCAGCGCCGCGCCGGGGAGCGCCTTTCCGAGATACTGCACGTATTTCGGGGCGGGCTTTTCTCTGCCGAACGCCAGAAACGGCAGGAAGCGCGTGAGCATTGTGCCGACTGCCACCGCGCCTATTATCGCCGCGTATTGAAGCGCGGTCATAATTCAAGCTTCCTTTCAATGGGCTTTCTCAAAAGCGTAAGCCCTAATAAAATCATCAGCATAGAGGGGATTATAAAGCTGTCGCCGCCGAAGATCAACAGGCACACAAGCGCGGCACAAACTCCCACAACAGAGCCGATGTGGCTTTTTTCCTTGAGCAGATTATCAACGAACAGCACCGTAAGCAGCGCTGTCATTACGAAATCAATGCCCTCGATGTTGAAGAACGACCCCGCGAACGCTCCGAGCGCCGTTCCCGTAATCCAGTAGCACTGATTAAGAATTGTCACAAAAAAGTAGAACCAGCCTCTGTCAACGTCCTCGGGAACGTCGGTAGTGCAATTTATCGAAAAGCTCTCGTCGCACAAGCCGAAAACCAGATACCACCGCTTTTTCCCGACGTTTTTGTATTTGTCGAGCATCGAGATTCCGTAAAACAGATGCCGCGCGTTTACCATAATCGCCATTACGAGCGCGCCCCATGGGTCGAAAACCGCCGCGGCGGTCATCATATCCACCGCCACGAATTCCATGCTCCCCGCGAAAACCACCGCCGCCATTATTATCGGCACGGCAGCGGGCAGTCCCGCGCTCCGTGCGTAAATTCCGTAGGCCGCGCCGAGGAACAAAAACCCCGTCATAATCGGGATAGTTTTCGGAAAAGCCGCCTTGAACGCGCGTTTTATTCTTGAATTGCGCTCCATTACGTTACATACTGAGGTCGGACATAATATCCTCGCTGTCGGAATCCATTCCCAGCTGTCTGAGCAGATCCTTCGCGGCGTTGTAGCCCATTTTCTTCTGGCGGTTGTTCATTGCCGCCACCTCGAGAATTACCGCGAGATTGCGCCCCGGCTTAACGGGGATATTCAGCAGAGGAACTTTAACGCCCAGAATCGTCATATAGTGCGTGTCAACGCCCATTCTGTCGTAGGTTTTTTCGGGGTTCCAGAGCTCCATTTCGACAACCATATCGATTTTCGTGGAGGTCTTTACCGCGCCGATACCGAACAGCTGCCGCGCGTTTACAATGCCTATGCCGCGCAGCTCCAGAAAGTGCCGTATGTTATCGGGCGACGAGCCGACGAGCGTGATGTTCGACGCCTTGCGTATTTCCACCGCGTCGTCCGCGATAAGCCTGTGTCCGCGCTTGACGAGCTCCACGGCGGTCTCGCTTTTACCAACGCCGCTTTCGCCCATTATCATAACGCCCTCGCCGTAAATCTCGATAAGTACGCCGTGCCGCGTAATTCTCGGCGCGAGCTGCAAATTCAAAAACGCCATTAACTTCGCGATGAAAACCGTCGTGTCCTCCTCCGTTCTGAGGATAGGAATCTCGTAGTTCGGCGCGAGCTCCATAAGCTCCGGGAACGCGTCGAGGCTTCGCGAAATAACCAGCGCGGGGAAACGGTAGGACAGCAAGTCCGCCAGCGCATTCCTGCGCTTTTCGCTGTCCATTCCCTCTAAGTACGCGTGCTCCATTTTTCCCATAACCTGCACGCGCTTGTTGTCAAAATAATCGTAAAATCCCGCGAGCTGAAGTCCGGGGCGGTTGGTGTCGTTGTTCGAGATAAGCGAGTTTTCGCCGTTCTCGGGCATATAAAGCGCCTCGAGCTTTAATTCCTCTATCATTTTTTTCAGCGGGAACGAGAATTCGCGGGTGATTTCTTCAAGGGGCATTTTTTACCTCCTAAAATATTTTTTAGTTCCGTTTTCCCCGCCGTAGGCGGGGAAAACGGAATTTTGTAATCTCTGCTTTAATTATACCATAATGTTACGGAAAATGCAAGTGTTTTTGTTATTCCAATATCACGGTGAACGGTCCGTCGTTTGTCAGCTCCACGCTCATATCCGCGCCGAATATGCCTTTTTGGACGACGGGAATCTCCCGCGCGCAAAGCTCGCAGAAGCGCTCGTAGAGCTGCTCGGCTTCAATCGGCTCCTTGGCTTGGACAAAGCTCGGGCGGTTACCCTTTCGGCAATCGGCATAAAGCGTAAACTGCGAGATTATCAGCAGCTCTCCGTTTACGTCCTTTATCGAGAGATTAGTCTTGCCGTTTTCGTCGGCGAAAATGCGGAGATTGATGAGCTTCTGCGAGAGCCGCTCGCACTCCGCTTCGGAGTCCTCCGCGCCAACGCCCAGAAGCACGAGAAAGCCGCCGTTTATCGCGCCGACAACCTTTCCGTCAACGGAAACACTCGCTTTGGTTACTCTTTGAACTACAATTCTCATACTTTAACGGTGATGACCTCCGCCGCCTCCGTGGCCGCCGCCGTGGCCTCCTCCGCCGTGACCACCGCTGCTTGAGGAGTGCGTGACGCTTGTTGTGTACTCGCGGATAAAGCGGTCTACGGAATTCGTCACGCGCGTAGCGCTTCTTTCCATATACGCCACCGCGCTTATCGGCTTTTTGACCTTGTATTTCTTGACCGTCGATCTGACCTTGGCAATCACAATTACCAGCGTTATGCCGATTCCTCCCAGGAAGTACAGCGGGTGAGTTACGAGATAATCCGTGAAGAACAGCGGTATTGCCGCGGGGCCGCTTGTGCCATAGCGCTTTACGCACTTCGCGAACTCCATGCACGCCGCGTAATAATCATAGCCGCCGTAGGTCTTGGTGCTTTCGTTGTAGGCGTATTTGTTGCCCTTCGGTTCGCCCATTTTCTTGTAAATGCGGTCGAACATTCTGTCGATGCGCTTCTGCAGCCTGTTCACCATTTTCCCGTCCGTCGAGATCCAATCCTCGAATGTAGAATACTCAGGCTTGTTGTAGCTGTTGAAGAACAAAACCACAACGGAGTTGCTCCCCTTTCCGAACATATCCTCCGAGAATTTATCGGCGTATTTGACGTAGCCAAGCCCGTTTGAGTCCTTCGAGATGATTATGCCGACGTTGCAGTGCAGCTTATCCGCGACCGCCGCGAGCTCCTTGATGATCTCCGCCTCTTCCGCGGCGGTGAGGCAGTTGTCGTAATCCGCGAGAGCCGCCGCGCGTCCGTATGTACCGCCCCTTATCGGATCGGGCAGCGGCTCGGCGGTGCCGTAGATGTCGTCAAAATAATCAAAATCCGCCCAAGCGCTTGCTTTTGACATCGGGAACATCGCGAAGATCGCTGCGGTGAAAATCAAAACAAACAGCGCCGCGAGTATTCTTTTCGTTATCTTAACAGCCAACTCTCAGCCCTCCCAACATTCTCAAAATACCCGCGAAAAATTCCGCGAGCGCTTCCGCGAAAAGTCGCGCTTTGGTGCCTTCGACGCCGCCGCTAAAGCCGGGGTCAACGTCGTTGTCAATCTCGACTTTCCCCGCGTAAACCACGATGCTCTCCGCGAACGCCTCGCAAGCCGCGTAATAATCGTAGCCGCCGTAGGTTCCCGTTTCCTCGTTGAACGCGAACGGATCGCCCTTAAAATCGCCCATTTCCTTGTAAATCGCGTCGAAAATCTTGTCGTAATATCCGTCGAGCTTGTTCATCATCTTGCCGCTCGTCGAGATCCTGTCCGTATGACTTGCGTGTTCGGGATTGTTATAGCTGTTCAGCAGAAGAAGGACAACCGAGTCGCTCCCCGCGCCGAAATGATAATCGGAAAAGCCGTCGGCGTATTCCTTGTCAGAAAGCCCGTTTAAATCGCTTGTTATCACGATTCCGATATTGCAATCAGCTGAACGCGCCGCGCTTGTCAGATTATTCATAAGCTCAAGCTCTTGTATTTCCGTGAGGCAGTTGTCGAGGTCGTCAATTACGATGAGATGTTCGCCGCACATCTGCGCGGTTTCCGCTCTCGCTGCGGACAGCGGGAAAATCGCGAACACCGCCGCCGTTATGAGAACCAGCAGCGCCGCAAGAGCGCGTTTTGAAACTCTCTTAGCCAAGGAACATCCCTCCCAGAAGCGTCACGATCAGCCCTATCCCCGCGAACAAGCCCGCGCCGAACCAGAACTTTTTCGTCGGGCTTACGGGCAGCTCGCCGAACATCGTGCCAGTTTGCCCGTTCATCGCGAACTCGTAGTCCTTGCCCTTGTATTGATAATTCAAGAACCACACGGGCAGCAGCGCGTAGATATATTGCTGGTTTTTGTAGGCTATTGAGCAGTTTACGTCCGTCAGCGACGAATACACCGCCGCCATTCTGCGGATCTCCTCCATTGAAGCCAGTCTGATTCGCTCGTCAAGGCGAATTGCCGCCTCTTCCTTAGGCACGTCGTATTTTTCCGCCGCGCAGCCCGAAAGGTAGCTCATAGAAAACGGCTTTATTCCCTTATAGTCAAACGGCTCGATGCTTTCCATAAGCGAGTCGTCAATACGGCGCGAGCCGTCGTAGGGCACGCGGACGAAAACCATATCCGCGTCGCGCTCTACGTGATAGAGCTTTGTGTGAGTGTATGTAGTGTTTCCGACGCTCCACGTGCGGACGGTGTGCCCCGTCGCGGTGAGGTGCGCCTCGGTCTGTCCGCTTTTCAGCCAGTAGGGAACATACAGCGCCGAGATGTTCTGGAGCTGCGCCTCCGAGGCGAAGCCCTTCGGAACCAGAAACTTTCCCTTTGTAAAGTCCTTGAATTTCGCCTCCGCCTGCTCGCGCGTTGTCGAAAACGGGATTATCAAATCGGGCTTGTAGTCGCCCGAAAGCCGTCCCGAAAGGATTACCGGCGTGTGGCAGAAGTGGCATCTTGTCGAGGATGTAAGCGTGTCGCAAATCACGCCCGCGCCGCAGTTCGGGCAGCTGTAAAGCGCGCTCTGCCCCGTGAATTCCTCGTCTGTCATCTGCTCCTGCGTAAGCGTCGGCTCGTTGGTTTCGAGGTTTACCTGCTCGTCACGCTGCAAAAATATCTGTCGAATTTCGCTGTCGGTAAACTTGCTGTCGCAATAATGGCACTTGAACCCCCCGAAAACGCTGTTATACTCCAATGCCGCCGAGCAGTTCGGGCATTGATAAGTTACCGTCTGTACCGTATCCATAATTACCCTCCAAATAAACAATTGACAATGTACAATGTACAATTTATGTGCGCGGTTTTTCCGCGCTTATTTAAAATCGCCGCGAAGCGGCGTTCCGCAATTGTCAATTTTCAATTTTCAATTTTCAATTGCTCAAGCACTTCGCCGATGCTGTCGTTTATCACAAGGTCCGCGTCGGCATTCAGCTCGCTTTTGTTTATCACGACTAAGTACTTGCCCTTAAAGTAATGTACAAGCCCCGCCGCGGGGTAGACCGCCAGCGACGTGCCGCCGATGATAAGACAGTCCGCCTTGGAAATCTCATTCACGGCGCGCTCAATGTCGCTTGTGTTGAGGCTTTCCTCGTAGAGCACCACGTCGGGCTTGATAAGACCGCCGCAGTCACATTTCGGAACGCCCTCGCTTTTCATAATATCCTCAAGTGAATAGGATTTGCCGCAGTTCATACAGTAATTCCGATGAACGCTGCCGTGCAGCTCAATGACGTTGACGCTCCCCGCCGCCTGGTGAAGCCCGTCGATGTTCTGCGTAATCACCGCGAAGAGCTTCCCCGCGCGTTCAAGCTCCGCGAGCTTTTTATGTGCCGCGTTCGGCTTCGCTTTGGGAAAAATCATTCTGTCCTTGTAAAACCGATAAAATTCCTCCGTCTTGCGCGTGAAGAACGTGTGCGAAACGATCTGCTCGGGCGGGTAGTCGTATTTCTGATTATACAGCCCGTCCTGGCTGCGAAAGTCGGGAATTCCGCTCTCGGTGGAAACCCCAGCCCCGCCGAAGAACACGATACGCTTGCTGTCATCTATAATTTCCTGTAATGTCATAATTTATCGCCCCCAAAAAGTTGCTGAACATTGTCAATTGCAAAGTTTTCCGTCCGAAATCCGCACAAGCCTCTCCGCCCGCTTCGCCGTGTCCTCGTTGTGCGTGATCATCACAATTGTCTTGCCGCTTTGGTTCAGTACCTTGAGTATCTCCAGAACCTCCGCGCCCGACTTGCTGTCGAGATTTCCGCACGGTTCGTCGGCAAGGATCATCTGCGGGTCGGCGGCTATCGCCCTCGCAATCGCGACGCGCTGCTGCTGTCCGCCCGAAAGCTCCGACGGACGATGAAGCGCTCTGTCGTAGAGCCCAACGCTCTCCAGCGCCTTAAGCGCAATATCACCGCGCTGCCTTTTCGGGATTCTGCGATACAGCAGCGGCAGCTCGACATTCTCCAGCGCCGACAATCCCGCTATCAGATTAAAGCTCTGGAAGATAAAGCCGATCCTGCGGCTTCGTATTTCCGAAAGCTCGCTGTCCGAAAGCCCGCCGACCTCGCGCTCGTCAAGGAAATATCTCCCCGCGCTCGGCGTGTCGAGGCAGCCCAAAATATTCATCAGCGTAGATTTGCCCGAGCCCGACGCCCCGACGATAGTCACATACTCGCCGTCGGCGATGTCAAGCGAAACACCGTCAAGCGCGCGGACTATCTGCCCGCCAACGCTGTAATGCTTATAAAGGTTTTCTGCGCGGATTCCCATAAGACTGTCACCCCTAAAAAATTGCTTTTTAATAGTATGTGAAGCCTCGGGAAACTTATTCGCAAGCCGCCTCTATAATTTCAATCAGATACGCGTATTCGGGGAAATCCGCCAACATTCGCGCCTTGCATCTGTTGATAAAATCCGCGCGGAGCTCGGGATTGTCGCGCATTGCCTGCTTTGCGCCCCAAAGGTGCGTAAAGTCGCTCTGCGGGCGGAAAAGCACGTCCTTGTCGAGCAGGGTTTTTACGGGAGTTCCCGTATATTCCGCGCACATCGCGCAGATTCTCTGCTCGGCGAAAACCATATATTTGAGATAATCATCGCACCGCGCCGCCGACTTCATAAACGCTATCGCCTGCGACGTGTAGAATTCCTTGAAGTCCTCGTCGGGAATATACAAAAACGCGGTGTTCAGCGGCAGAACGCTCTCCGAAAAATCCGGGAGAATATGCCCGTTTGTCTTGAAGAAATCGAGCGGCGGGTAGATCCCGTCGGATATCTCCTCGCGGTGCGCCGCGATAAGCGCCTCGCCGAACTCGGGATTTTTCCATGCGATGAAATCCGTGTCGATCATCACAACGGGGGCGGTTTGCTGCTTCAGCGCGAGCAGCTTTGCGCCTGCCCAGAACATAAGCGGGTTTATCCCGTCAAGGTCGTCGGGGACGCATTGCTCCAGTGAATTCCACACGCCCGCAAACCCGATGCGCCGATAAAAATCCGCAAAAGCGCCGTCGCAGCACATCGTAATCTCGCCGCCGTTTTTGCGCCATTGCAGCGCCGAAAACGCCGTGCAGTACAAATCGAAATCCTCCGCCGCGACAGAGGTCTTGCCCTTAGCGGCGGCGGGCGCAAAGGACGCTATGTGAATTGCCTTCATAGAAGCCTTTCTTGAGTGGATGTTTAGTTTGCGAGAGTATCCGCTGAACGGAGCGCCCACTGTTTTTGCGAAGCAAAAACAGTGCTAGCAAAGAGCTGAGGTCAAGCCGAAAGGCGCAGACCGAAGCCTTTGCGGTAAGTTTCACATTTTCCTCGCGAAGCGAGGGAAATGTGCACTTACTGCGCAAAGGACGCTATGTGAATTGCTTTCATAGAAGCCTTTCTTGAGTGGGTGTTTAGTTTGCGGGAGTATCCGCTGAACGGAGCGCCCACTGTTTTTGCGAAGCAAAAACAGTGCTAGCAAAGAGCTGAGGTCAAGCCGAAAGGCGCAGACCGAAGCCTTTGCGGTAAGTTTCACATTTTCCTCGCGAAGCGAGGGAAATGTGCACTTACTGCGCAAAGGACGCTATGTGAATTGCTTTCATAATTTAATCAATACCTGTGATTCCTGCGGTAGGTATTCACGCAAAGAATTATCAGCCCCGCGCCGCTGACAAGCAGCGTTGCCGCGCCGATTATAATGGGCTTTATCTCGCCCGCGTTCCCGGAGCGCACGTAAATCGTGTACGGCACGATGTATTTCCTGACGCTCGCGTGGGCGTAGATATTGAAATCCGTGTCGTAAATCTCCCAAAGATACTGCGTAAGCTGTTCGTTTACTTCGTAGTTAATATCCATAACTATCCCGCGGAACTCAAACGGCTCGCCGCCGTTTTTGAGAAGCTCGTTCACCGCCGCGACGTCCTTCGGGTCGCTGACCGCGAAAACGCAGTATCTGCAATTCTCAATGTCCGCGTCGTTCACGAGCGGGTAGACGTAATAATGCCACGCGGAGGCTTTCGAAACCTCAAACCCGAACGCCTCGTTGTCGATGCTCATTTTTAAAGGGAGCTTCTCAATCACCGTGTTTATTTCGCCCTTTACGAGCATATCATCGTGGAAATCCGCGCTTTTAAGGAAATTGAAATCACGCTCGCGCCCCGTGTACTTAAAATACCCGTTTACGCCGAAATACGTGATATACCCGCCCAGCATAGTCAAGAGAATAAGTATTACAAACAGAAAAATTCGTGTAGTAGTCATAGCTCAAATATTGTGAATTCCATACCCGAAGCGGTCCAGCGGGCACATCATCAGCGTTTCAAACATTATACGGTCGTATTCGTCGAGATTAAGATTTTCCAGAAATTTCCGCAGCTCAAAGCTCCCCAAATTCTTGCCCAAAATCCCGAACACGTCAAACGAGCCGAAGCCCGCTGTGAAGCTCGAAAAGCTCGTTGAAACAAACGAGCCGCCGCCGTAAAGCCTCAAAAGCCACTCCCACTCCCATTTTTGGAAGCTACCGAAAGTCCACGTTGTGAACATGAACGAGCCGCCCTGCCAACGCTTGTACAGCTCAAAAAGCCATTCCCACTCCCATTCGTGGAATTTCCCGAGGCTCCCAAAGCTCCACGACGTGAGCGAAAAGGAGCCGAACAGCCCGAACTTCCTCAAAAACTCCCAAAAACCGCCGCCGTATCCAAATGACGTGAGCATTTCGTAGGAAAAAGACCCGCTTCCGAACTCGGTGAACCTGAACGAATTCCGCGGCGTGAACGAGCTTGGAAAGCTGCCCGTGAAGCTGCTTGGCGCAGGGCTTGGCGTTTGCGCCTGAACGCCCTCGCGCGGCGCGGGGCTAAGCGCCTTGCCGAAATCCGCCTTGCCGCCGAAAACCGCGGCTAATTTCTCGTTGAGGTCGGGGTCGTCGGGGGAGAGCCGCTTAAGCCGTTTGGCGTAGCGCTCGCCGCCGTTTTCCAAAAGCCACTCGGAGAGCGAGCCCGCGAGGAAATATCCGCGCAGCGAGGCAAGCGAAGCTATGTCAAGGTTTTCGGGAATTTCCGACGCGCGTCGAATTTTCCGTCTGTTGAGCCACAAAGCGCAATTCACAAGCCGCCCCCCTTTTCTGTTAGATTTCTTTGCACAAGTCTACTTATACTAATTATAGCACACTTTGAGGAAAAAAGCAAGGGGTTTTCAAAATAAAGAGGTCAGAGGTAAGAAGTTAGAGCACGGCGGCAATTAGAGGTTAGAGATTTAGAGGCAAGAAGCAAGAAGAATCCCCCGCGGAGCGGGGGATTTTTTACGGTTCAAAGGCGCTGAAATAACTGTTAATTGTCAACTGTAAGCCGTCAGCTGAAAAAATGCCGCTGTGCGTAAAGTACATCGTCCCCAAAATCGACGCGGCTACGGCTATTATCAGGATAAGGATAAACGGCAGCACACTGCGCTTTTTGGGCGCGGGAGCGTTTGCGGCTTGGCGAGCCTCGTGGTTCGGGTTTGGTCCGCCGAATGTCGACCGCCCGCAGAACGGGCAGTACCTGTCAATGGCGGGCATCGTATGCCCGCAGGCGTAGCATTTCTTTGTCGCTTCGGAGCCCTTTGATACCGCCGCGGGAGCTCCCGCCTTGCTTTCCACTCTAATCTCCTCAAGAGCCGCCTCGGGGGCTTTTGGCTCGGGATCTTGGGGTTTTTCGGCAACGGGAGGCGCGATTTCTTCAATTCCCGTGATTTTCGGGATAATGGGCTCCGGGTCGCTTGCCCGCGTGAATTTCGGCGCTATGTCCTCTAAGGTCAGCGAGATGGGCTCGGACCTTTTCTCAAATGCCGCGGAGCTCGCTCCAAGCTCCGAGCGCTTCTTTACAAACGGCTCGTCGGGGGCTTCGTCCATTGACATTCCGACAAAGCGGAAGGGGTCTAAATCCAAATCGTCGGCGGGGTCGTCCTCCATTGAGTAATCCCCGACAACGGGAACGCCGTCAAGCGACAACGGCACGGACTCGCTCGAAAGGTCGTCCGTCAGCATAAAATCCTCGACCTCCAGATCCTTGCCCTTTTCGGTGGCCTTCTGGCGGATTTTTGTGTTTTCGGTAACGCCGATAGAGCGCGATTCCGTGATGGCGCTGAAGCCCGCAAGCTGCTCCGAAAGCGAGCCGAGGTCGCTTGGGGTGTTATTGAACAGCGGGTCGGTGTTGCCCATGGCAAAGCTGTCAGCTCTTGAAATATCGTCGTCCGAAAGCCCCTCAACTCCGCCAAAATCACCAAGACCGCCAAAATCTCCCAAGCCGCCAAAGCCGCCCGAAAACGCGTCGCCGTCGGTATTGAAAAGCGGCATCCCGCTGGAGGCCTTCGGGACGTTTGTGGGCTTGCTGCCGAGCAGCATACCGCAAATATCGCAGATGTTCGGGTTATGCTGCATACGCATTCCGCAATTCGGGCAGAACACGAGCTTTTCGGTTACGCTGTCGGACTCGCTTGAGGTTTCGTGAAGCACCACTTTAACTTGCTCGCCGCGTCCGCGGTCATCCTCTCCGCCGCCGATGTACTGCGGCTTGAGGGCTTTTCCCGCGGTTTCCTCGCCGAGTCCCATCAGCTTGGGCTTCAAATCCTTGCCGCCAACGCCCGTGTCGCCGCCGATGAACTGCGGCTTGAGCACCGCGCCGCGCTCTTCCTCATCATTGCCGCCGCCGATATAACGCGGCTTGAGGTCGCCCTGCTGTTCGGGTTCTTGTGTAAAGCTCGCCGCGGAAGCCTCGTCGGATTCCTCGCCTCGTTCCGCGCTCTCGCCGACGCCGTGCGTCTTCGGACCGCTGTCTATATTCCGCGGAGGAAGCCCGCTTTCCTCCAGCAACTCATCGGGTACGGGCATCCCGCACTCCAAACAGAACGTAAACCCACGCACCAGATTATTGCCGCATTGTTTGCATTGCATTTAGACTTTCTCCCTTCAAAACGCTTTCTAAATATATTATACTATATCGCCGCAAAAAAGTCAATTAGAATTTTGAGAGATTAAGAGGTAAGAGGTAAGAAGTAAACGGCGGCGGTAAGCTGACGTTACTGATCCGCGCCTCTGTTTGCTTTCGGTTATCTTATCGACCAGAGCAGCGAGAAATACAATCCCGCGAAAATGCCCGCTATTCCCGCCATAATCGCCGCGGTTATCAGGCAGAGCGCGATGTGTCCGCCCGTGTATTTTCTTTCGGGAGTGCGCGGCTTGCCCTCGTCCATAACAACAACGGACGGAGAGCTTGAAACTCCCGCGGGGACGACCGTAATGGGTGTTGGCGCAGCCGCTTGGACGGTTGGCGCCACGGGAATTGAAGCCGCTTCCGGGGCAATCGGCGCTGACGGCGCTGTGGGAGTGCTTGTGACGGGAACCGAAGCCGCCTCCGGGGCAATCGGCGCTGACGGCGCTATGGGAGTGCTTGTGACGGGAACCGAAGCCGCCTCCGGGGCAATCGGCGCTGACGGCGCTATGGGAGTGCTTGTGACGGGAACCGAAGCCGCCTCCGGGGCAATCGGGGTTGATGGCGCTGTGGGAGTGCTTGCGCTTATCACCACCGACTTCTGCTCCGCGCCGCAAATCGGGCAGAATTTTCCGCTTTCCATTTCGTATCCGCAATTTTCACAAAACATATGCATTTTCCTTTCGGTAGAAGATTAAGGGCTGAGTGTCAGCCTCGCGCCCTTATGTAATCAAACAGATACTGCTGCGCAACGCCCTCCGCGCCCTTGGTGAACTCGGGCAGGCCGCTCGGGTAATACTCCGCCATAACGCGCTTTACCCACACGTCCCTTGGGAACGCGTCGAGCTTGTGGAACGCGAACAGCAGCACGCAATCCGCGACCTTATCCCCCACGCCGACTATTTTCTTGAGAGCGTCGCGGGCGGGCTCGAGCGGGAGCGCGTCGATCTCGCTAAAATCCACCTCTCCCGAATTCACACGGGCAACCGCGTCGGCGATGTACCGTGCACGAAAGCCCGCCCGAAGCGGCGCGAGGTCATCCGCGGTAATTCCGCGGAGCTTCTTCGCGGTCGGGAACGAAAAGCCGCCGCTTTCTAACCTCTCTCCGAAGCTCTCGCAAAGCCGCCCGATTATCCCCGAAATGCGCGGAATGTTGTTGTTCTGCGAGATTATGAAGCTGATCAGCGTTTCGAACGGCTCCTGCCGCAAAATGCGAATTCCGGGCGAATGTTCGCAGGCCGCCTTGAGAGTAGCGTCGGCAGAGAATGCCGTGATGTATCGGGAGTAATCGGTTTTCAAATCGAAATAGCTTTCCAGAAATTCCCAAGGGTGCTCGCTTTCGATTTCAACCTCATTCCCGCGGGGAGTAACGCAAACGAGCTTTCCCGCGACTATCCCCGAAAAAACGCCGTTCTCCTCGCTCCAGCGGAAGCACTGCCCGCAGAAAAGCGTCTGTTTCGGGTCGAAATTTGTGTTT
>CAYSHU010000032.1:0-2596 GCA_964430965.1 uncultured Ruminococcus sp.
TAAACGGATACTTCGTGTAGCTGTTCGCGTACTCGCGGACGAGCTGCACCGCCGCTTCCTCGTGGGTCATTCCGAGCACCATGGGCTGGCGGTTTCTGTCCTTGAAGCGCACCATTTCGCTGCCGATAGAAGTGTAGCGTCCGCTCTCCTCCCAAAGAGACGCGGGCATTACAACGGGGAACATTACCTCCTGCCCGTCGATAGCGTCCATTTCCTCGCGGATTATCTGCTCGATCTTACGCGTTACGCGCTTCAGTGGCGGGAAGTTCGAGAAGATCCCGTTCGCCACATACTTGATGTACCCCCCGCGCACCATAAGCGCGTGGCTGTCGATTTGGCAGTCCGAGGGGCGCTCCTTAAATCTGTCGCCAATTAGTTTGTCAAGTTTCATTTGTTGTCCTCCTTATTTTTACGCTATTACACGGTAAAAGTCCTTATGTTAAGACGATCGATAAACCGAAATCAGCAATTATCCACATTAGCTTTTAACATTTGTATGCAAATAACCATTGTTCCGATCCCGTATCCGATCGATGCAATATACCATATATTCTCGTTTATAAACACCACTCCAAAAAATCCTATAAGACATAAGATTCCACAGATCAAAGCAGTTGATTTCATAATACGCTTATTTTTGGCATTGCCGTTGCCGGACAGACCGATACACAAAAACGCAAGACCCGTAAAAAATCCCCACGCCAAGTAATCAACAGCCATTTCCACGGACGGCCAAAACCCGATCCTAAAATAGTCGGGGACATTAACGCCCTCGCTAATCAACCTTCTGGTAACCGTTATATTTACAATATGAGCCGCCCCTGTCAACGCACAGGTGCAAGCCATAAATACCGCCACCGCCTTTTTGCAGATCGATGTTATCAATAAGAGATTGCTAAGCTCCAATAAAACAAAAAGAACCGCGGGCGCGCTTAAAACGGTCATCAGTTCCCATACTGTTAACGCCGCTTCCGATTTAGTGACAAGAAATAATCCTACCGACAAAAAGTATAAAACACAAGTTATAATTCCTGTTACGGATATTTTATTTGTCATACGTTCACTCCATAATGAATGATTTACCGCCGAGATTTCTTTTTTATCGCACCGCACTACCCGAGCGGTATTTATCTGAACTTTTCCAGCCTGTAAAGCTGTTCCTCGTCCAATTCCGCAGTTCCGTTTTTATATTCATATCCCATTTTCCGATAAAACTCCACAGCGGTGATCGAAGCGGGGATTTCAACGCGCTTTGCCCTTAAAAAGAACTCGTCCTGCTCAAGCGTTTCAATAATCCGTCTGCCTATTCCCTTGCCCTGATATTCGGGCAAAACGAAGATCGTAAGCAGAATGCTCTCGGTGGTGCTTCCCCAATATCCCGCAATTGTTCCGCAGCCGACGATCCGCGCTCCGTCGCACGCCACATAAGTGTGCCC
Organism: uncultured Ruminococcus sp.; assembly: GCA_964430965.1. Classification (GTDB taxonomy): domain Bacteria; phylum Bacillota; class Clostridia; order Oscillospirales; family Ruminococcaceae; genus CAG-115. Next base: position 1,437 of record CAYSHU010000032.1, read on the forward strand.
CTCCTTTGCGCGTTCGATCAGCACGTCCGCCGAATGTGACGATATATTCGCTTCAATATATTCCTTTGAATAATCGCGGCTGTTGGAGGTTCTAAGGGTTTCGGCAATTACACTTTCCAGCTCCGCCGCGTCCTCTTCTTTAAACAATCGTATTTTCATATTGCTTCACACCCGTTCCCAAATAAAAAAGCCCCTTGTATCAAATACAAGGGACGAGTAGTTTCACCCGCGTTACCACCCAAATTCGCAGATCAGCGTTACCGCTGACATTCGCGCTCTCAACAGCCCTTAACGCGGGCTAACGTCACCGCTTATTTCGCGGCGCACTCCAAGACGGGTTCGGCATTTGAAATTCACGGCTCGCACCAACCGCCGCTTCTCTGAAAATTCCGCAATGCCTACTGTTTCTTGTCATCGCTTTAAAATATTACCTTAATATTATAGCACCTTTACTCTGATTTGTCAAGCCCTAAAATTTTTTTAAAACCCCTTGACAACTCCCTCAATCTGTGCTATAATATTATCAAGATATCAAAATGATATCAAAATCCAAACAAGGTTTGGCTTCTCCCCGCCGAAGGCGCAGTTGAACAAACGGCTAAGCCGTTTGTTCAATGCAATGGCGTTTGCTCTGCGGCTTCGTTGTTCCGGGGAGAAGCCGGGACAACAAAATACAAATCAACAAACGGAAAGGGCGTGTTTTTATGGAGAACAACAAGATTACTTACGAGGAAAGGGAGCTTCACCCCGCGAGCGGCTGGGCTATGTTTTTCCTTACGCTTCTGCTCCTGCTGGGGGCGGTCGCCTCGCTTATCTACGGCGCGGTGCAGAGCGAACAGACCGCAGACGGGGATATAAACGGCTGGATAATCGGCGGGCTTGTCTGGTGCTTTATCGGGTGGATCCCGTTCAAGGGTCTGAAGGTCATTCGCCCGAATGAGGCTATCGTGCTTACGCTTTTCGGCAAATACATAGGCACGCTGAAAAAAGAGGGCTTCTGGTTCGTTAATCCGTTCGCGAGCGCGCTTGCGGTGCCCGGTTCTGTTTTGATGATAAAGGGCACGAACGTCGGCGTTTCGAAAATTTCCCTCAAAACGATGACGCACGACAACGGTATGCAGAAAATCAACGACCTTTCGGGCAACCCCATCGAGGTCGGA
>CAYSHU010000032.1:2606-15794 GCA_964430965.1 uncultured Ruminococcus sp.
GACAGCACCGACAGCGACGAGAAAACTCTTCGCGGCTCGAGCGTGGAGGTTTCCGAGCAGCTTAAAGACTTGCTTCAGAAGCGCGTTGAGATCGCGGGCTTGGAGATTCAGGAGGCGCGTATCGCTCACCTTGCCTACGCGCAGGAGATCGCCGCCGCTATGCTCCAGAGGCAGCAGGCGACCGCTATCATCGAGGCTCGCCAGAAGATAGTCGACGGCGCTGTCGGAATGGTTGAAATGGCGCTGAACAAGCTGAACGAAAGCAATATCTGCGAGCTCGACGAGGAGCGCAAGGCGCAAATGGTCAGCAATCTTCTTGTAGTCCTCTGCGGAAACAAGGACGCTCAGCCGATAGTCAACAGCGGCTCGATTTATTAAGGAGCGTGATCCTATGTTTTCAACTGAAACAATAGCGGCACTCGCCGTCGGCGGGGTTTTGGGCTTCGCAATCCCGATTGCCGCGATTATAGTCTACAAGAAAAAGAACCGCGACGCGTGGCTTCCGAGCGCGTTTATCGGCGCGGCGACGTTTATAGTGTTTGCGCTTGTTCTCGAATCGCTTCTGCATTTTGTAATGCTCCCGCTTGTGCAGGGAAACCCGTGGACATACGCCGTTTACGGCGCGTTCGCGGCGGGCATTTTCGAGGAAACGGGCAGATTTGTCGCGTACAAAACGCTGATGAAAAAGCGTTATACGACGAAAAACGCGGTGCTTATGGGCTTGGGGCACGGCGGCGTTGAGGCGATAATCGTGCTTGGCTATTCGATGATATTGTATCTGATTTTGGCGAGTATGGCGAACGCAATGGGCTTTGAAACGCTTATCGAAACGCTCTCCAAGGGCGATGCTAACACCGCCGCGATAATGCAAGAGCAGCTCGGCGCGGTTGCCGATTTGAAGTTACCCTCGGTTTTGCTCAGCGTTTACGAGAGAATTGTCGCAATCGCGTTTCACACAAGCGCTTCGGTGTTCGTGTACTTCGCGGCGGCCAAAAAAGGCAAAATCTGGCTTTACCCCTTGGCAATTCTTATTCACGCCGCAACGGACTTCCCCGCGGCGCTCTGTCAGCAGGGCGTGCTCGGCATTACTGTAACAGAAATAATTTTCACGCTCTTCGCGGTCGTTATGGTGATTTCCGCCGTGGTTTTGACGAAAAAGTTTGGAAAGGACGAGGCGTAAATGATTTCGGCACAATCATTGGCGGCGATCTCTGTCTGTATGGTTCTGGGATTCGCAATCCCGATTGCCGCGATTATAATCTACAAAAAAAGGAACCGCGACGCGTGGCTTCCGAGCGCTTTTATCGGCGCGGCGGCGATTACGGTGTTCGCGTTGATTCAACTGATATTGCTGATATTGCTTGTGCGCCTGTTTCCGCTTATAGCGCGGGCTCCGTCCGCGATTATCATGGCGGTTATGGCGGGCGTGTTTGAGGAAACGGCGCGGCTTGTCGTGTACAAAACGCTGATGAAAAACCGTCTCTCGACGAAAAACGCCGTCATGATGGGCTTGGGCTTCGGCGGCATTGAAATGATAGAAGCGCTCGGCTTGACATTTTTGATGCATCTGATAATGGCGATTACGGCGAACAGCAACAGAGTGGAAGCGACGCTTATAGTGGTTGAGGAAACGCGCTTCAAGGACATTCTGCTTCCGATTATTATGCGCGTTATCGGGATGACGTTCCACGTCTGCCTGTCCGTGTGGGTTTACAAGGCGGTGACGCATAAAATGTGGCTCTATCCCGCGGCGATAGCGGCTCACACCGTTTATGATGGCATCGCTTCGCTTGACACAATGGTAGTTATAAAAAGCCCCCTGCTTGTGGAGGCAATTCTGACGGCGATTACAGCGGCGGCAGTGTTCGCGACGATTAAACTAACGAAAAAATTCCCCGATAATGTGAGTTGAAACTGCGCGGTAAAGTAAGAAGGGAGGCGTGAAACGATGCAAAAAAGCGACGAGGAGAAGAACGAAAACAAGGAAAAGGCAAAAAAGCAAATACCCCTGCGGCTTTCTGCGTCGCTTTACGCGGAGCTTATGCAGTGGGCGGAGGACGATTTCCGCTCGGTGAACGGGCAGATAGAATATTTGCTCACCGAAGCGGTGAAGCGGCGCAAAAATAAGGGCGACTGACTTATAACCCGCGTTCCCTCCGCCGCAGGCGGGGAAACGGCAGATGATTTGGAGGACGGTGATGGTGTGAGCGGCGGTATCTTGTATATTTTGGGGTGTATTGCCGTTCCCGTTGTTTCGGTGATATTCGGCTTGGTTTTGTGGAGATCAACGCCGCCGATAAACGCGTTTTTCGGCTATCGCACAAAGTTTTCGCGGAAAAACGAGCTGGCGTGGAGCTTCGCGCAGAAAACGGCGGGGCGGCTTATGGTAACGGTCTGCGTGCCGACGATCGTTGTGTCGTTGTTGGCGGGGATAATCACCGATAAGCTCCTTAACTCGGACGGCAGGTTTTGGGCACTTATTGTACTTGTCGCGCTTCAGACCGCGGTAATGGGATATGTTAATCTTCAGGTAGAACGCAGACTGAAAGCAGCTTTTGACGAAAACGGACAACCGCGCGGATAAGGGGTGATGTTATGGGAGAAAAAGTGATCATAGCGGTCTGCAATATGCTCACGCCGCTTACAATGCTGGGGCTGGGTCTGCTGATCTGGAAAACCCGCCCGCCGTTCGGGGACATATTCGGCTACCGCACAACGCAGTCGCAGAAAAGCCCCGAGGCTTGGGCTCTGGCGCAGGCGCTTTTCGGGCGTTACTGTACGCTCACGTTCGCGGTGCTGTCCGCGCTGACGCTTATCGCGAGCGTAGTTTCGATAATAGTAAAGCACAATGAGCTTGTCGGAATGTGGATATTTGCCGTCGTGAATATGGTGAATTTCATTGCCGTGTTTGTTGTGATAGGAGTTACAGACCACACGGTGAAGAAGCTGACCGAGAGCGGGGAAGAAGCGGAGAAATGAGGGCGCAATGGAGGATTTGCTTGAGGGTCTGTTCGAGGTCCTTTTGGAGATAATCATCGACGGCGCGCTTGACGCGGCTTCAAGCCGCCGCGTGCCGCTGCCGCTTCGGATACTGGCGGCGGTTATCGTTGTGGGAGTGTTCGGCGGAATTGTTTTTCTGATGATATTCGGCGGAATTCGCTGCTTAAGTGACGATGAGCTCACAAACGGCGTCGTTCTCGCCGTGATATTGTTCGCGTTCGCGGCGTTTATCGCGGGGGCGATAATTTGGAAATTTATCAAGGCGTACAAAAGCCGCACGAGGAATCAGACGGAAAAATAAACGCAAGAGGTGTCAATAATGAAAATCGAACATACCGCGCTTTACGCAAGCGATCTCGAGCGCGCACGCGGGTTTTTTACAAAATATTTCGAGGCGGTTTCAAACGAACTTTATCACAATCCGAAAACGGGATTTTCTTCATATTTTTTGAGCTTTGAGAGCGACGGGCGGCTGGAAATAATGCACCGCCCGGACGTTTCCGAAAAAAGCGCCGAGCCGAGGCTCGGCTACGCGCATATCGCGTTCTCCGTCGGGAGCCGCGAGAACGTAAACTCGCTCACCGAGCGGTTTCGCGCGGACGGCTTTCGGATAATAAGCGAGCCGCGCGTTACGGGCGACGGATATTACGAAAGCTGCATTGCGGATTACGACGGAAATGTCATCGAGATCACCGAATAATTCCCGTAAAATTCTCCCAAGAATAACACTTGAAATTCGGCTCATAATAAGATCACAGCGAAAGCTGAAAACCTTTGAAAGGAAGTAAATATTATGGGAACCGAATTTGCAAACAAGCACATCGGCTGCACTATCAGCAACTGCGAGAACCACTGCTGCTGTGACGATTACTGCTCTCTCGACAAGATCGAGATCGGCACTCACGAGGCAAACCCCACCAAGGTGCCCTGCACGGATTGCCTGTCGTTTAAGGCAAAGCCCGGCTGTGGTTGTAATTGATAATGTACAATGTATAATGTACAATTTCGGATCGCCGCCGAAGGCGGCGATCTAAAAAATCCCCCGCTTCGCGGGGGATTTTATTGCATTATACATTAATTTCAGTTGTTGGTAAGCGTAGCGCCCGCGGGGCTTGCGGAGGTGTTGCTGTTGTCCTGGTCGTAGCCGTAGGGGAAGAAGCCCTTTGGGGAGTTCGGGAGCATCACGGGGCGGACAACTCGGTGGTCGAGGCGCAGCTCCGCGTCGTTGATCAGGAAGTAGTCGTGCCTCAGGTTCGACACGCCGTCGATGATGTTCTTCGTATCGTCGGGGTCGTCCCACGTCACGTCGACGTTATACCACGCGTTGCCTATTTTCACCATATTCCACATATGGTCCTCAAGGTTTGCCACTCCGACGGAGCAGATGCACTGATACCCGAGCTTCTGCGCGAAGTACATAAACGCCTTCGAATAGCCCTCGCAGACCGCCTGCCCGTTTACTATCGCGCCGTCCGCTTCGCGCAGAGAGGGCTCGTCGCCCTTGGTGTAGGTCACGTTGTTGACAAGCCAGTCGTGGACGTATCTTAAGCGCTCGTAATCCGTTTCGAGCTCCCTTGCGGCATCAAGAACCGTTTCGGCTCTCGCTTCAAACGTCGTTTGGTTCGTTTCGCCCGCCGCTCTGCCGTAGAGGATTTTCACGCTTTTGATTTTATTTGAAATTCTATCCTCAACATAGGTCAGCTCATAGCCGCTGCCAAGCCGCAAAAACTGCGGGTTCTCATAATCGAACGCCCAGAACGCCTCGTAAACGTCCTGCGCCGTAACCTGGATATCCTCGACGTTCACGTCCTCAAGATTGTTTGCCGCGGCGTAATAAAGCCGCTCGTAAATCCGCTTGCGCTTGTTGTTGATTACAAAATAATACCATTTCCCGCGGTAATTCTCAACCGGGTCGATAGGCTCGGTTTCCTCGGGGGGAGTGTAGGCGGGCGTTGACGACGAGCTCGACGAGGAGCTTGTTGTGCCCGTGTTCCAGACAGGGGGATAAACCGCGCTTTCTTGGGTCGTGGTCGAGCCTGCCGAGGGGCTTACGATATCGCCGGGCAGGTAGACATTCACCGCTTTTTTCTCAGGCGAGCAGCCGCAAAGCGTTATTGCGCACAAAACCGCCGCCAAAACGGCGCAAATTTTCCTTGCGATGATGCTCACCCCCCCCTTTTAGATAATAGGCAAAATACCCTCTTTATATTATAGCGCGTTTTTGGACTTTTGTCAAGTCTGTTTTTGTGATAAGCAAGAGTTTTAGAGGTAAGAGGTTAGAGCGTCCGGCAGGGAAACAACGTTCACTCTTGCCTCTTGCTTCCGATAAAAACCCTTTGCGAGTACTCCCGCGTAAGCCGAACGACCCTCGGCGATAGCAGCAGCACCGCGAGGAGATTCGGCAGCGCCATTAAACCGTTGAGCATATCCGAAACGCCCCACGCCGCTGACATATCAACGCACGCGCCGATAACGGAAAACGCGATAAACACAACGCAGAACGGCTTTTTGGATTTTTCTCCGAAAAGATACTCGGCGGCAGCGGAACCGAAATAGCTCCAGCCGATAACCGTCGAGAACGCGAACATCGCGACGAGCACCGCCAGCACCATTCCCGCGGGCTTGCCGAACCTCGCCGTAAAGGCGCTCTCCGCAAGCCCCACGCCGCGCAGCGGCTCTATTTTCGCCGAAACGATCCGCCCGTCGGTTTCCTTTCCCGTAATTGTCATAATATTCGAGTAGGTGAGCTCCCGCGGCAGAGCCGCCGTGAGTTTTTCGCCGTGAATTCCGCGAGCCTCAATCGTTTCGGGGAGAATAACGCCGTCCGTAATCAGTCTGTCGCTTTCTGTTAATCTGAAGTATTGCGTCGATGAACTCACCGTTGGAATTCCCTCTTGAATATCCGCTCTGACGGGGCTTACAAGCAGCACGAGCGCGGTAAGCGTGCACATAATTATCGTGTCGAAAAACACCTCGAAAACGCTCCACATTCCGCAGACGACAGGCTCCGCAATGCGGCTCTGCGAGTGCGGAAAGACGCTCGTGCCAAGCCCCGCCTCGTTTGAGAACACGCCGCGCTTGAAGCCCATTGAAATCGCCGTCCTCACCGCCGCGCCCGCCAGCCCGCCGCCGATTTGCTTCAGCCCGAACGCCGACGTGATTATCATTTTAAACGCGCCCGGGATTTCTCCGAAATTGCCGATCAGAATATACAAGCACCCGATTATGTAAAACGCGGACATAATCGGCACAAGCCGCGCTGTCACCGCGGAAATACGCTTAACGCCGCCGAAAACGATCAGCGCCGCCAGCGCCGCGAGAACGACTCCCGTTATGATTTCGGGAAGCCCGAAGCTCGCCTTGAACGCCTCCGACGCGGAGTTCATCTGCGCGGCGTTTCCCATACCAAATCCCGCCAAAAGGCAGAGCAGCGCGTAAATCACGGCGAGGGGCTTCGCGAGCGGGCGGGTTTTCGGGCTTTCAGAGAGCCCGTGCTCAATATACATCATCGCGCCGCCTTGAAAGCTATCGCCGCTCTTCTTTCGATAGAACAGCCCAAGTACATTCTCCGCGAAGCCCGTCATCATCCCGAAGAACGCGGAAACCCACATCCAGAACACCGCTCCCGCGCCGCCTATTGAGAGCGCCGTCGAAACTCCCGCGATGTTCCCCGTTCCGAGAGTAGCCGCAAGCGCCTGGCACATTGCCGCAAACGGCGACAAGCCGTTCTCCGCGTTTTTATCGCGGGAGAACACCGTGGATCTCAGAATATGCGGAAACCGCCGAAGCTGGAAAAAACCCGTCCTCACCGTAAAAAACACGCCCGTAAACAGCATCAGCCCCAGCATAGGCAAACCCCAGACAATATTATCGTTAATAAACGAAATCAATTCCATAAAAATCCCCCCTTGTCCAAGAATATGCGGACAAGGGGGGAGATTATTCAAGAGGTTAGAAGTAAGAGGTAAGAAGAAAGAGGCAAGAGCGGTGCGCTCTTGCCTCTGCATCTATAATTCTTACTTCTTTTTGCGCTCGCTTATGGGGACGGGAAGCTCTTTCTCAATTTCGGTTATCGGCTTGGTTGCCTCCTCAAAGCTCACGGGAACCGTGCCCGGCGAGGTGGCGTTTTGCAGATATTCCTCGGAGAGCACTTCGGAGTCCGCCTCGTAAACGTCCGTTTCGCCTGGAAGGTTTTTCTTCTTGAGGCGCTTCTTAACCGTATCCGCGAGGAGCATGTAGAACACCGCGAAAACAGGCGCGCCGAGCAGCATACCGGGCACCTTGAACATCGCGCCGCCTATCGTGATCGAAACAAGAATCCAGATTGCGGGCAGCCCCATTGTTTCTCCGAACATCAGCGGCTTGATGACATTGCCGTCAAGCTGCTGGAGAACAAGCACGAAAATTCCGAACCAAATGACCTTTGTCGGGTCGACAAGCAAAATCAGCAGCCCGCACGGGATAGCGCCGATAAACGGCCCGAAGAACGGAATGAGATTTGTCACGCCGCAAACCACCGCTATCAGCACCTGATAGGGCATTCCCATTGCGAACATTCCGATAAGCATAAACATCATAATGATCAGCGCGTCCACGATGTTGGAGATTATATATTGCTTGAAGATGTGGTTGCTTTTCGAGCAGATGTGCAGGAACGAATCGGCACGCGCGGGGCGCATAAACGCGCAGACCATTTTTTTCATCTGCGCCATAAGCCGCTCCTTGCTGAACAGCAGGTAAACCGCGATGATTATGCCAAGAAGCGCGTTTTTAAGCCCCGACAAGAACCCGCCCAAAAATCCCACGGCGTTATCCCAGATGTTCTTCCCCATAGGCTCCAGCTTGTCGGCAAATTTAGAAATTACGTCGTTTATGCTGTCAACCTCGCCCAGAATCGCGCTGAGCACCTCGGGCTTGTTTTCAAACACATCCTTTGCCCACGTTTCGATTTTTTCTATATAGCCGTTCATGTTCTGCGCCAGCGAAATCACGCTGTTGACAACGCTCGGCACTATGGCCACTCCGATGCCGATAATTATTGCGAAGAAGATAACGAACGTTAAAAGCAGCGAAACGCTCCTCGCGACGACCCTTCTCGCGCGGGCGCGCTTCTCGGGCGGCGCGGCGATTTTCTCCAGCTTCTTTACGACCTTTTTCCCTTTGGAAATCGCCATGTCCGCCTTTGCCTTCGGCTTCTCCTTAGGCTTTTCCGCAGGCTGCTTTGCCTTGAATTTCCCGAAGATCTTGTTTTCGAGATACATCATAAGCGGGTTTAAAATATACGCGATCGCAATGCCCCAGATAAGCGGAGCGGCGATGCCCCCGACCCACGAGAACGTCTGCTTGAAGCTGTCGAACTTAAACACGAACACCACAAACAAAATCGCCACGATAATTACCGAAAGCGCGTAAACCGCGATAGTCGTATATTTTCTGTTCCAGTTGATTTTCATTATATCATTTCACCTCACGTGAATTATTTACCGATTTTAATTTTTTGGATTTCTCCCCGCAGAGAGAAACACGTATTTATTTCGTTTGATTTTTGTATTCTTCGAGAAACCGCCGGATTTTCCCCGCGCAGACCTCGCCGTCGGGCTTTATTTTCAAAAGCTCCGTTATCTCGTTAAGAACTTTCCGAGCGTTTTGCTCGTTTGTGAATTCTATCTCGACCTCATAGTCGACTTTGCCGAAATACTCGCTTTTATCCAAATCGATCTCGCCGCCGTCGAATTTCCAAACGCTTCGCGTTGTTTTCAGCGAGCCCAGTTTTTTTACCTCGGGATAATCTCCCTTTGCAAGCGAGCTCAGCAATTCTTCCGAAAGCATCTCGGGAAGCGCATCGAGCTCCTTTTCAAGCTCCACTCTCGAGAGCGCTTTTTCGGTCGGGAGCTTCATCTGCAAATAAAATTTTCCGTCAAGCTCCCGCACGCGGACTGTAATATGCCGCGCCGACATTTCAAGATCGCCCGTGTCGTAGTAGTAGTTCACCTGTGTGACGGTCGAAAAATCGCGGCTTGAAAGCAGCTTTCCATACTGCGCCTTTGTCAGCATTATTTTGAATTCGTTTTCTATCAAAATTCTCTCCTTGGGTAATCAAAAATACCCGTCAACCCCGCGAATTGAAACCTCTCCGGAGCTCACATCGAACGCGCCGTTTTCGTCCCGGCACACCAAAAAGCCGCTTTCGGAGATGTCAATCGCCTCGGCGAGCCTTTCGCCTTCCCGGGAGATTATCCGCACCTGTCTGCCGAGGTTTATCACGCGCGGCCTGTATTCGTTATAGCACTCCGCAAAGCGCATTGCGGCGCGGAGCTTCACGCGCTCGGCAATTGCCTCCGTGAGCTTTTCGCGCTCGGGAGCTTTTCCCGTAAGCATCAGCAGCGAGGCGGCGTTCGGGAGCTTTGCCCTCTCGAAAAACTCCGCCGTCTGCGAAACGTTTACGCCGATGCCGATAATGATGCTTGTGATGTCACCAAAAGTCACGCTTTCGCATAAAATACCACAGACCTTGCGCGAGCCGATGATAATATCGTTCGGCCACTTGATTGCGGCGGAAACCTCGCAGAGCTTCTCCAAAGCCTCGCACACCGCAAGCCCGACCCGCGCCGTGATGTTCTCGCGCTCGGGCGGGTTTTTAAGCAAAATTGACAGCGGCAGCATACCCTCGTTTGCCGCCCATTCGTGTCCGAGCCGCCCGCGCCCCGCGGTCTGGAGCCGCGCCGTAACAACGTCGCCGTCGCAAAGCTCGTCGCAGCGCGCTTTCAGATAGCTGTTCGTGGAATCAACCTCGTCAAGATAAATTATGTTCGGCATTACTGCATTTCAAACGCGACTATGTTCATCTTGATTTTCCCATCGTCGGAAAGCTCGATAAGCCCGAACGTCGGCTTGTTGTGATTGCGCGGGCTGTCAAGGCTGCCCGGGTTCATTACGTAAATATTGTCGATAACTTCGGTCCTGTATAGGTGCGTGTGTCCGTAAAGCGCGATGCTGCACCTCGTGTTCTTCGCCGCGGAAACCAGCATGCTGAGCCCCTCGTGGACGCCCATTGTGTGTCCGTGGCAGCAGAAGATCTGATAATCCCCGACCTTTGCTATGTGGGTTGTTTCGTGGTTGCCAAAGTCGGTGTTTCCGCCGACGTAGATCATCGCCTTTTGCGGGTACATTCTCTGAATGTCGTCGAACTCGTGTTCGCCGTCGCCCAGATGTATTATCATATCCGCGTCGGGATTATTCTTCACGCAGAGGTCAAGCACCTCAAAGTTTTTGTGAGTGTCCGCCACGACAAGAATTTTCATATTCTCCGCCTTTCCGCAGTTTTTCTGCTGTTGATATTTGTGATTGTCGGATATGCTTTGAGCATTTCAAAGCGTCTATATTATAATTATATCACACTTATCCAAAAAAATAAAGGGGATTTGGAAATTTTTTTGTATATTTTTACATAATTATTATATAGTAGGACTTTGTTATGAACGAAAAGAATTTTGAGAAGCTGATTTCGGCGGCGAGCGAGAAGCTCGGAACCTCGCCCGACAAGCTGAAAAGGACGCTTGAGAACGGCGATATGAAATCGCTGACCTCGGGGCTTTCAAAGTCGGACAAAGCGAAGCTCCGCGAGATTTTGTCGAACGAGGATCTGGTCAAAAGGCTGAAAAACGCGTCCGACCCGAAAGAGGTCATGCGCGTGCTTAACGAGAAATAACGAAATTCGCGAAAGGAGCGGCGTGGCTTATGGATAATATCGAGGAGCTGCTCCGCGCTCTGGCGGACGACGAAAGCGACGACGAGAGCGAAAGCGAGGAGCGGGAATCCGATAAAGCGGAGAAATCCGAGGGCTTGTTCTCGGGGCTCGACCCCGAAATGCTGTTAAAAATGCTCGCGCTGTTTGAAACGCTCAACCAGCCCGACGACAACGAGCGCTTTCTCTTGGCGCTGAAGCCGCTTCTCCGCGAGGAAAACCGCGTGAAAATCGACTCGGCGATTCGGCTGATGAAGCTGTTTTCGCTGCTTCCGCTAATCAAGGACAGCGGCATTTTCGGAAAGCTAATGTAAGGGGGGATCGTTACGGTTTGGAGCACAACGCAGTCCGCGGAATATTCGCGGGATTATGACGATTACGAGGACGATTTCCGCGACAAGGCCTGCTTTGATGAGCCTCGCCTTGATGAGCCGCCCCGCGGCATTCCCGGATGCCCGCCAAAGCCGCAGTCCCGCGGCTTGCTTGACGACAGCGACACGCTGATAATTCTGGCGCTGATTATGCTTCTTATGCGGGAAAAGGCTGACAGCAAGCTGATTTTCGCGCTTTTGCTCGTGATTTTGTAGTCAGGAGAATTGTATAAATTGCACAAAGTATTCAAATCAGGGCGCCGCAGATTAGCGGAATTCACCATTGAAAAAAACGGGGAAGTATGTTATAATATAATATAATTATATTTTAGTAAAGACGACGACAGTCAGAGTACCCGAAATCGTGATGCCCAGAGAGCCGCGCGGCGCTGAAAGCGCGGAGATCACACTCGGGGAAGTGCGGCTGTTTATCCTTATCGCTTTGCGATAAGGAGTAGTCGGCGCGGGGAAACCTTGCTTTCGCGAGTGAAAGTATCCGCGCACGTTTTCCGCGTTAAGGAGCAATGAGGGCGGTTTTTTGAAAAAACCGCCGAAGCGAAGTGGAACAGCGTTCTGAACGCCTTCGTGCTGCCGTATTTTAGCGGAGCGCGGGGGCTTTTTTAATAATTCCGTATTTTTTCGTCCATCGCCGCAGGCAGGGAAAAAAGAAGCAGAAACAACTTGATTTTATAATCAAAAAGCGATATTTGGAGGAGATATGTTTGATAAATTAAAGGCGGAGATAGCGTCGATAAAGGCGCGTGACCCCGCGGTGCGCTCGACGTGGGAGGTGCTGTTTTTGTACCCGTCGCTGCGGGCGCTGAGGAGCTATCGCACAGCGCACTGGTTTCACACGCACGGGCACAAGTTCATTGCACGGTGGATTTCCCAGCGGGCTCGCCACAAAACGGGCATTGAAATTCACCCCGGCGCGAAAATCGGCAAGGGCTTGTTTATCGACCACGGCGCGGGGGTTGTCATCGGCGAAACGACCGAAATCGGCGACAACTGCACGCTTTATCAGAATGTAACTCTCGGCGGTACGGGAAAGGACGTAGGCAAGCGCCACCCGACGCTCGGGAACAACGTAATGGTGGGCGCGGGCGCGAGAGTCCTCGGGCCGTTCAAGATCGGCGACAACTCCAAAATCGCGGCGAACGCCGTGGTGCTTGAGGAGGTCCCGCCGAACTGCACCGCCGTCGGCGTTCCCGCCAGAATTGTCCGCCGTGACGGCGTTCGCGTGAATAACAGCGACTTGGATCAGATACACATTCCCGACCCCGTAAGCCAGCTTATCTGCGAGCAGCAGGTTCACATTGACAGGCTTACGAAGGAGCTGGAAGCGCTTAAAAAGGATATAGAGGAGCTAAAGAAGCACTGAACCGAAACAAGGGGCGCTCTTACTTCTTGCCTCTAAAATTCTAACTTCTAAAAGGAGGAGAAATAATGCAGATCTACAACACAATGACGCGCAAAAAAGAGGACCTAAAGCCGATAACCGAGGGCACCGTGAAGATTTATTGCTGCGGGCCTACGGTTTACAATCTCATTCACATCGGCAACGCACGCGCGCTCTGCGTTTTCGATACCCTGCGGCGTTATCTTGAATTCCGCGGGAACAAGGTATTTTATGTGCAGAATTTCACCGATGTTGACGACAAGATAATCAAAAAGGCAAACGAGCTCGGGAAAACTGCGCTCGAGGTTTCGGAGAACGCTATCAAGGAATATTTCGTTGACGCGGACGGTCTGAACGTCCGCCGCGCCGATGTTCACCCCAAAGTCACCGAAAATATGGATATTATAATCGATATTGTTAAGACGCTTGTCGACAAGGGCTTTGCCTACGAGGCGGACGGCGACGTTTATTTTGACGTCGGCAAATTCCCCGAATACGGCAAGCTGTCGCACCAGCCGCTTGACGATTTAAAGGCGGGCGCGCGTATCGAAGTCGGCGAGAAGAAGCGCGACCCTATGGATTTTGCGGTGTGGAAGGCAGCGAAGCCGGGCGAGCCGTTCTGGGATTCGCCGTTCGGCAAGGGCAGACCGGGCTAGCATATCGAGTGCTCGGCG
>CAYSHU010000033.1:0-8279 GCA_964430965.1 uncultured Ruminococcus sp.
AGCTCAACGCAGGTGTGAGAGCCGACATATCCCGCCCCACCGCTGATCAAAACAGCCATAACGATACCTCCGAATTAAAGAATATCTGCTAATTATTTCAACCGCTTCTCCCGCCGCCGACGGGGAGAAGCGCAGGTTTATTTGCGCTTAAAATAGAGAATACACTTATATTTTAACATATAATTTCCGTTTTGTCAATTGCTTTTGTGCGATTTTTGTCGGATTTAGTGAAATTTTTCTTTTCCCGCTCGGCGAGCCCCACCACAAAATATTCCAAAAAAATCTCCCAATACCCCAAAATACCCCTTGAAATTTTCCAAATTTTGTGTTATAATAAAAATGGCTAAAACCGCCTTTGGCGGTTTTTAAGCCGCTTCGCGGCTTGGCGGCTTCGCCGCTCGCCATTTTTATTGAACCATAAAATTGTTTTCGCTTCGCGAAAACACGGCGCTTCGCGCCGTAGCGGCTTCGCCGCTTTAATTTTTGGTTTGATGTAATTTGAATTATTATGTACAATCTACAGAGAATTTCAACTTTATCATTTTCATAGAATAGAAGAAAAACACAAGAAAGGACGCGAGCTTTCGCGGGGTGATGATATGGCTAAATTAAAGGTTGCGGTGCTTTTCGGCGGCGTTTCAAGCGAGCATGAAATCTCGCTTATCTCGGCGTATTCGGTTTTGACGAATATCCCGAAGGATCTGTACGACGTAATGTGCATCGGAATAACAAAAAAGGGGCACTGGATGTATTATCCCGGCGAGTATGAAAATATTAAGGACGGGACGTGGGAAAACGATCCTGACTGCTCCACCGCGATTATCAGCACGGACAGAATGCACAAGGGCGTTATCGTCGTCGGGGATAACGACGTGTTTGTCAGAAAAATCGACGTGGTTTTCCCTGTGCTTCACGGCGCGAACGGCGAGGACGGCTCGGTGCAGGGGTTGTGCCAGCTTGCGGGGCTGCCGTGCGTCGGCTGCGATATGACCTCCTCGGCGATTTGTATGGACAAGTCGATTACCCACATCGTGCTTGACGCGGCGGGCATTAAAACCGCGAAATACCTCACGGTTATGCGAAGCTCCCTCGGCGGTCTTGACGAGGCTTGCGAGATGATTGAGAATAAGCTCGCTTATCCGATTTACGTAAAGCCGTCCAGCGCTGGCTCTTCGGTTGGAGTTTCGAGAGCCGCAAACCGCGAGGAGCTGAGGGACGGGCTCAAGAAGGCGTTCTCGCACGGCGATAAGGTTGTTGCCGAGCAGGAGATAATCGGCAAGGAGGTAGAGTGCGCCGTCCTCGGAAACGGCAGCGCGCTCATCGCAAGCGTTCCCGGGCAGATAACCCCCGCGGAGGGCTTTTACGATTACGACGCGAAGTACAAAAACGGCACGTCCGTTCTTGACATTCCCGCGAAGATATCCGACAAGGAAATGCAGACGCTCCGCGAAATCGCGAAGAAAGCGTATATCGCGTGCGGCTGCGGCGGAATGGCGCGCGTGGACTTTTTCGTGACGGAAAGCGGCATTGTTCTCAATGAGATAAACACAATTCCGGGCTTCACGCCGATAAGTATGTATCCGAAGCTGATGGAGAATATGGGCATTACATATCCCGCGCTGCTTGACAGGCTTATTCAGCTTGCGGCGGAGAAAATCGACAACGCGTGATTTTTAGAATTCAACGGCGGATTTACCGGAGGGGAAATCCAAAAAATCAAACGGCGGTTTCCCCCGCCGCAGGCGGGGGAAACCGAATAAATAATTACGCTTAAATTTAGAATCGAAAGGCAAATAAATATGGAAAATTGTTCTATAATCCTGAATATAAAGCAGACTGCCGACGGCATGACGGACGAGTCCGAGCTTTTTACGCGCGGCGTGTTCCGCGAGCACAAGGGCTTGTATTACATCGATTACGAGGAAAGCGAGGCGACGGGCTTTGAGGGCAGCCACGCGCAGCTTGAGGTCGGCAACGGGCGAATGACAATGACGCGCACGGGCTCGACGTTTTCAAGCCTCGTCTTTGAAAACGGCGTGCGGCATTATTGCCACTACGGCACGGAATACGGCGAGTGTATGGTGGGAATAACCACGCAGATGCTAAGCCACAACCTGAACGAAAGCGGCGGCTTTGTTCACTTGAGATATTCCGTAGACGTAAACGCGGGGCTTATCACCGAAAATGAGATAACTATAAACGTAAAAATGTAAAAAACAAAAACGGCGGGGAGAACCCGCGGAAAACCGCATATTAAAATTAAAGTAAATTGTGAGGAATGTAAAATGTATTTTAACGCAGTAAACAGCGCGAAGGCTGAGGTCAAGGATATTATAATGAACGCCCTTGGCGTGCTTGTAAGCGAGGGAAAGCTCCCTGCGGAGCCGCTGCCCGCGTTCCAGGTCACCGTGCCGAACGACACCGCGCACGGCGACCTTTCGGCGAACGTCGCGCTTGTGTGCGCTAAGGCGCTTAAAACCAACCCGCGGGCGCTCGCGCAGCAGATTGTGGACGCTGCAATTCTCGACGGGACAAGCTTTGAGAAAATAGAGCTTGCGGGCCCCGGCTTTCTGAATTTCTTCCTCGGGAGAAACTGGTTTGCAAGCGTGGTTGAGAATACGCTCTCGCTCGGCGGGGATTACGGCAAAACAAATCTCGGTGCGGGAAAGCGCGTGCTTGTCGAGTTCGTTTCGGCAAATCCTACGGGGCCTATGCATATCGGCAACGCGAGAGGCGGCGCGATAGGCGACTGCCTTGCCTCGCTGCTTCAAACGGCGGGCTTTAAAGCCGACCGTGAATTTTACATCAACGACGCGGGAAACCAGGTCGCGAAGTTCGGCAAGAGCCTTTCGCTGCGTTATCTTCAAATCTGCGGCGAAGCGGGGCAGAAGCTCGTTTCGGAATGTGGAAACGATATGGAAAAATTCACAATGGCGGTTTATTCCGATGTTGAAAAATTCCCGATGCCCGAGGACGTTTACTTAGGACAGGATATAATCGAGCACGCGAAGAATTTCTACGATATCAACGGAGATAAATTTGCATCGTCTGCGGAAGAGGAGAGAGCGGCGGCGCTTGTTGAATACGCCCTCCCGCTGAACGAGGCGCGTCTTGAAACCGATTTGCTGAAATACCGCATAAAGTACGACAACTGGTTCAAGGAGAGCTCACTCCACAACAGCGGCGCGGTGAATGAAGTCATCGAACGGCTTAAGGAGGGCGGGCACACCTACGAGCAGGACGGCGCGCTCTGGCTCAACGCGACGGCGCTCGGCGGGGAGCAGGACTTTGTGCTCTTGCGCTCAAACGGTTTCCCGACATATATCGTCCCCGACATCGCTTATCACTATAACAAATTAGTAACAAGAGGCTACGACAAGGCTATTGATGTGCTCGGCGCGGATCACCACGGCTATGTAAAGCGTATGAGAATTTGCCTGAAAGCAATGGGCATAGACGAAAACCGCCTTGACGTTGTGATGTGCCAGATGGTAAATCTCGTCCGCGACGGCGAGGTTGTAAAGCTCTCAAAGCGCTCCGGCAAGGCGATTACGCTGTCAACGCTTCTCGATGAGGTTCCGATTGACGAGGCGCGGTTCTTCTTTAATCTGAGAAGCACCGACACCCACCTCGATTTTGATTTGGATTTAGCCGTGGAGGAAAGCTCGAAAAATCCCGTGTTCTACGTTCAGTACGCCCACGCGAGAATTTGCCGCGTTATCGAAAAAATGGCGGAGGGCGGTACGAAATACAACGGCGAGCTGCTGAGCTTCTCCGAGGAGCAGGAGCTCGCGCTTGTCAGAAAAATCGCCGAGCTGCCCGAGCTGATAAACGAGGCGGCAAACGAATACAGCCCGTTTAAGATGACAAAATACGTCTACGAATTAGCGCAGATTTTCCACAAGTTCTACGACACTTGTCCCGTAAAGGACGCGGAGGAGAGCGTAAAGCTCTCGCGGTTGGCGCTTTGCACAGCGACAAAAACCGTAATAGCGAACGTCCTCGCAATGTTAAAGATAGACGCTCCCGAAAAGATGTAGTATAGTTTAATTATCACGCCCACTTGGAGGAAAAAAGGAAAATGTTTAAGTTAGAAAGAAAGTATTATTTGAAGGCGTTTTTCGTTACAATGCTCATGGCACTTGTGATGTTTCTGCCATTTGTTATAGTCGACCGCGGATACTTCATTTTTTACGGCGACTACAACGCCCAGCAGATACCGTTTTTTAAGCAGTGCGTTGAGGCTGTTCACAACGGCACGTTCGGCTGGGACTGGAAAACCGACCTCGGCGCGAACTTCTTCGGAAGCTACACGTATTACACGCTCGGCAGTCCGTTTTTCTGGTTTATGTGCCTTTTTCCCGCAAGCTGGGCGCCGTATCTGATGATGCCGCTGCTTTGCGTGAAATTCGGGCTGTTCGGGCTGTTCGCGTTTATTTACATCAGAAGATTTGTAACAAAGCCGCAAAGCGCGCTTATCGGCGGAATTCTCTATGCGTTTTCGAGCTTTAATCTTTATAACGTTTTCTTCCAGTTCCAGGACGCGATGATTTGGTTCCCGCTGTTGCTTATCGGTCTTGAGGAGGCCGTTATCAACAAGCGCAGGGGCGTTTTCGCGCTTGCTATGGCGATAAACTGTCTGGCGAATTATTTCTTCTTTATCCAGGAATGTGTATTCCTCGTGATTTATTTCACCGTGAGATACGCCGCGGACCCGAAGTTTATTCTGAAGCTGAAGGACTTCTTCGCACTCGCGTTTGAGTGCATTGTCGGAGTGCTTATCGCGGGCGTGCTTTTCTTCCCGTCGATTTATCAGGTTCTGGACGTTCCGCGCTCGCACAACTCGCTTGTCAACTGGCATTTTCTGTTCTTCGGGGACGAGCAGCGCTATGGTCTTCTTATCGAGAGCTTCTTCTTCCCGCCGGAAATCGCCGCGCGCAACGAAATGTTCAAAAACGCAAACGCCAAGTGGTCAAGCGTCGCGCTGTATCTGCCGCTGTTTTCAATGGCGGGTGTGCTGGCGTTCTTCAAGAGCGTGAAGAAGCACTGGGTAAAGCCGCTGCTTTTGGTTTGTCTGCTGTTCGCGTTTATTCCGGGGCTTAACTCGGCGTTTACGATGTTCAACAACAACTACTACACGCGCTGGTTTTATATGCCGACGCTTATATGCTGCCTCGCAACAGCCTACGCTCTCGAGCACAAGGAGGTTGATTTGCACTTCGGGCTGAAGGCAACGGCGGCGACGACGATTTTTATTGTTGTGCTGGTGATGATAACCCCGTTCACTAAAAATGAGCTGCTGAACGCTTCGGACGATGAGGCAAACAAGGTTATCCCGAGATTTGTCGCTATCAAGTATTTCCCGCTTTGGATAGCAATGGGAATAGCGCTGGTGTCGCTTGTTGCTGTGTTTATCCTGCTAAGCAGCCGCGAAAAGCTCTCCCGCAGCTCATTTATGAAAACCGCCACGGCAATGACTATTGTGTTCTCGCTGGTTCTCGGATATTACTTCATCGGCTGCGGGCGCTCGCTAGGTCCTAAGGTCGGGCGCTTTAACACAATGGTGTCTGCGGAGTTTGATATTGACGACGACGAATTCTACAGAATAGAGGGTCTTGACGAAACCAACAACGTTAATATGTTCTGGGGAATGAGCTCGCTTAAGAGCTTTACAAGTATTATCCCAGGATCGACATTTGAGCTGTACGAGCTTGTCCGCCCGATGGAGAACAGTGGCGCTCGCTCGGTAAACTCAGCGCCGGAGCTCGACCGCTACGCTCTGCGCGCGCTTACGAACGTAAAATATATTATGGTTCCCGAGGACATGAGTAACCGCGTTTCCGCGCTGGATAAGCTGGAAATCTACGATTATTATGACACTCAGGGGTTCTACGATATTTACAAAACCGATTACGCGCTGCCTATGGGCTTCGCTTATGACGATTATTATCTGACGGAGGATGTTATGGGCAACCGCAGGGTCGACAACCTTATGGTTCGCGCTGCGGTTCTCACCGAGGAGCAGGCGGAGGAATACTCGGACATTCTCGAGGCGCTCACGCCCTACAGCTCCGGGAACATCTCGCTTGACGAGTTCAAGCTCGACGCGCAGAAGCGCATCGACGAGGGCGTTCTCAGCTTTGAGGTGACCAAAGCGGGCTTTAACGCCTCGACGGATTATGAAACCGAAAAGCTCGTATGCTTCACCGTTCCGTGGTGCAAGGGCTGGTCTGCGACAATTAACGGCGAGCCCGTCAAGGTCGACAAAATTAACGGCGGCTTCATCGCCGTTAGAGTTCCCGAGGGCGAGTGCGAAATCATTTTCAGTTACGAAACGCCTTATTTGAAATACGGCATAATAGCGTCCGCCGCGGGCGTTGTGGCACTCGGCGTTTATATGCTTTTGATCAAGATAATCAAGCGCAAAAACGGCCGCCCGTATGTTCATCTTTACGAACAGGAGCAGGTTGAGGAGGTTAAGGCGCACAGGTCGTATATCAATCAGCTTAGCGACCAGATTTACAATTGCTTCGAGCGCGGCGGGAAAATAAACTCCGACCGTGAGATAGAGTTTCCCGACACCAACGAGAGCTTTATGGACAAGAACAAGTACGACTTCAGCAAGCAAAAGCCCAAGGAGCGCGAGTATCATATCACAGAGGACGACGAGGCTTATCGCGTAATGGAGGAGCTGGATAAGCAGAAGAAGGAAAACGAAGAGGAGTAAATCTTATCTCGACTAAGGAAATGCTTATCGGTAAGTAAAAGTTCGTACAACAGAAGAAATATAAATGAATAGGGGTAACTATATGCGTCTGGAGGAAAAAACGCTTACAAGCGAGCAGAAATTCGACGGCAGGGTAGTAAAGCTGTTTGTAGACAGCGTGGAGCTCGAAAACGGAAAAACCGCGATCCGCGAGGTGATAAAGCACCCGGGAGGCGTGTGCGTGCTGCCGCTTGACGAGGACGAGAATATCCTTATGGTTCGGCAGTTCCGCTATCCGACACATCAAATCCTGCTCGAAATACCCGCGGGGAAATTAGAGCAGGGCGAAGACCACCGCGAGTGCGGTCTGCGAGAGCTCCGCGAGGAAACCGGCTGCACCTGCGACGAGTTCACGTATCTCGGAAATTTAATTCCCACGCCAGCCTACGACAACGAGGTCATTCATATGTACCTCGCGCGGGGGCTTCATTCGGGAACTCAAGACCTCGACGAGGACGAGTTTTTAGAGGTAGAAAAAATACCGCTTAAAAAAGCGGCGGAAATGGTTATGAACAACGAAATCGCCGACGCGAAAACGCAAATCGCGATTTTAAAAACAATGCGTTTACTGAACAAATAAACCTATTGAACGTATTCATTATACGCGGCGAGAATTTTCTCCTCCATTTTTTCGCGAATGTCGGAGGAGATCGGGTGAATGATGTCGCGGAAGACCCCGCTGTCCTCGCGGCGGCTCGGCATAGCGACAAAAAGCCGCTCGTCACCCTGCACGAGCTTGATGTCGTGGATAGCAATGGCGTTGTCGATAGTTATCGAAACCACCGCGCGCAGCCGCCCGTCGTGCATAGTTTTCCTGATTTTAATGTCGCTGATTTCCATAGTAAGCCTCCCGTTAAAATATTCGTCACGCTTATTTTGGGAATAGTTTGGGAAATTATTCATAAAAATATTTAAAGGGCTGAAATTCTATCCTCTAAGGGGGAATAACGTTGGAGAATTTTCTTACAAATAAAAAGCATATTCATTTTATAGGAATCGGCGGCAGCGGAATGTACCCGCTGGCGCAGATTTTGCACGCCAAGGGATATTACCTCACGGGCTCGGACAACAACGAAACCTCCACGCTGGAGGCTGTCCGCAAAATGGGAATCCCCGTGACGCTCGGGCAGAAAGCGGAGAACATCGACGGCGCGGACTGCATTGTCTATTCCGCGGCGATTATGGAGGACAATCCCGAGCTGATTGCGGCTCGCGAGGCCGCAAAGCACGGCGTAAGGCTCGCGGAACGCGCGGAGCTTCTCGGGCTTGTGACGGAGCAGTTTTCAAAGGCGTTCTGCGTTTCGGGAACTCACGGAAAAACCACGACGTCCTCAATGCTGACGTGTATTCTCCTCGCCGCGAACGCCGACCCGTCGGCGGTTATCGGCGGGAAGCTCCGCGCGATAGGCGGCAGCGGCAGAGCGGGGAAGAGCGAGTATATGGTGTGCGAGGCGTGCGGGTTCAAGGACACGGTTCTGCACCTTTTCCCGAATATTTCCGTAATCCTCAACAT
>CAYSHU010000033.1:8289-14497 GCA_964430965.1 uncultured Ruminococcus sp.
CTGCAGCTTGACGACGGACATTATCATCGCGAACGGCGACGACCCGAATGTCCGCGAGGTGTTGAAAAGCTGCGATACCAAAGCGAAAATAAAAACCTACGGCTGGACGGAGTTCAACCATTTCCACCCCGAAAATATCCGTCAGCTCGGAGATTTTCACTGGAGATTTCAAATAGAGCACGTCGATACGAACGTTGATGAAACCTTGTGTGAGATAGACCTGCACGTGCCCGGAAAGCACAACGTTTACAACGCGACGGCGGCAGCCGCTGCGGCGTATACGGCGGGAATTCCCGTTGAGGCGATAAAACAGGGTTTGGCTGATTTTACGGGAGCGATGCGCCGCTTTGAAAAGCTCGCGGAAATAGACGGCGTGACGTTCGTCGACGACTACGGTCATCACCCCGCCGAGATAGCAGCGACGCTCAGAACCGCTAAGGCAATGAGCTTCAAGCGCGTGTGGTGCGTTCACCAGCCGTTTACGTACTCAAGGACGGCAATGCTGCTCGACGAGTTCGCCGAGGCGCTTTCAATCGCGGATAAGGTCGTGCTCACCGAAATAATGGGCAGCCGCGAGAAGAACACCTACAATATTTACTCCAAAGACCTCGCCGAAAAAATAGACGGCTGCGTGTGGTTCCCGACGTTTGAGGAGGTCGCACGTTATGTCGTCGATAATGTGCAAAGCGGCGATTTGGTAATAACCACAAGCTGCGGCGACGTTTACAAGGTCGCTGAGATGATGATAAAAATGATGAAAGGAAAAAAAGACACAAAATGAACGAAAAAATTACCGAATATATTTACTCGATGAAGGACGAGATCCTTCAGGACCTCGCTGATCTGATAGCGATCCCGAGCGTAAAGGGCGAGCCCCGCGCGGGCGCGCCGTTCGGCGAGGAGCCGAAAAACGCGCTGCTTAAAATGAAGGAAATCTGCGAGGACGAGGGAATTAAAACCACGGTTTACGGAAACGCCGTGCTCTGTGCCGATTATTTAATTAACAACGACGCGCCCGAGCTCGGAATTCTCGCGCATCTCGACGTGGTTTCCGCTCAGGGCGAGAACTGGGCGACCGACCCGTTTAAGCTCACCGAAAAGGACGGCGTTCTTTTCGGCAGGGGAGTTATCGATGACAAGGGTCCCGCTGTCGCGGCTCTTTGGGCGCTTAAGGCTGTGCAGGATTTAAAAATTCCGCTTAGAAACGGCGTTCGGCTGATTTTCGGCACGGACGAGGAAAACGGCTCCGAAGACCTGAAAACCTACAAGGAATACGCGAAATTCCCGCCCAAGGTTTTCACGCCCGACGCCGCCTTTCCTGTGATAAACATCGAAAAGGGTATGCTGCGCGTAAAATTCACCGCGAATACGGGCGGAAATTACATAGAGCTCCGCGGCGGGAATATCCCGAACGCCGTGCCCGACAAGGCGAAAACGATTATGCGCCGAATCCCCGCGAGCAAGGTGCGCGACGCTGCGGCGTTCTTCCCCGAGGAGCTTGGCGTGAGGTTCACCGTAACCGAGCGCGGCGACAACGTGTTTATCTCCTGCGACGGCAAGGCGGCGCACGCTTCAACTCCCGAGGGCGGCGCGAACGCCGTAACCGCGCTTTTGCAGCTTATGAACCGGGTGACCGACGAGGCGGGCCTTCGCGGACTTGAAAGGCTGTTCCCGTTCGGAGAAACGGACGGTGCTTCGCTGGGCTTGAGCTGTTCGGACGAGAGCGGCGCGCTCACGTGCGTTTTAAGCACGCTTACGATTTTGCCGTCGGGCGAGTGCGAGGGCACGGTGGATATCCGATTCCCGACGTGCATTGACCTCGAAACCGTCAAGGCAAAGCTCACCGCGGCGTTTGAAAGCCACAGAATGAAGTTCGAGGTGCTCATCGGCGACGAGCCGCACGTTGTTTCCGAGGACAGCGATTTTGTAAAAACGCTGCTTTCGGTCTACGAGCAGGTTGAGGGCGAAAAGGGCAAGTGTATCGCAATAGGCGGCGGCACCTACGTCCACAACATCAAGGGTGGCGTGGCGTTCGGCGCGGAGCGCGGCGACACGGACTATCATATGCACGGCGACAACGAGTTCATCACCGTAGACGAGCTGCTGAAGGACGCAATCCTTTACGCTCACGCGATAATCGAGATATGCGGTTAAAAATTTTTCCCCGCCTTCGGCGGGGAAAACAGCGTTGTGAATAAATATAAGAAAATCGCAAGAATTCCACTTCGCATTTCACTTGACAATTTGTCGGATTTGTGCTAATATAAAAGAAAAATATCGAAAAGAGGACGTAAAATGAAAAGAAAAGGAATTGCCGCGGTTTTGCTGGCGGCGGCAATATTAAGCGGCTGCTCCGAAAAAAGCGAGAGCTCGCCGAACAATGTGGCGGTAAATTCGGCGGTGACGCTTCCGAGCAGCTCAACGGCGGCTTCGCCCGTAACTCCCGCGCCCGCTTCGACAAGCACGCATAGCGGCGCGCCGACGGTTGTCGCGCCGAGCTTCACGGACACGTCGTCGGACGAGCCGAGCAATCCCGATACGCCGACAAGCACGCCTACCTATCCTGTTGAACCAACCACGCCGACAAATCCGACAGTCAATGCAACAAAATCGATAACAGAGGATATCACCGTGGGATACGGCTCGACGATCCGCGTGGAGAGTGGCGAAAGGTTGTTGCTCGAAGCTCCCGTTACCGTCGAAACAGGCGGCTCGATAATCGTCGATGGCGGCGCGGAGCTTCTTGTTGCAAGGTACATCAACCTCGACGGCGGCGATATAGAGCTTCTTGGCGACGGAAAGCTGACGATGCTGTATGATTCGGGAATTCAGGGCGAAGGCGACGTTATCGTTGAAAATGATTTCAACCAGATTGACTGCGGCGACGGCACGATTTCAGCTCACATTGTCCCGCCCGAGCGCGAGATAATAAACGGCGCGACCTACGTCGGAGGAATTGTCATCGCGAACAAGGCTATCACGCTCCCGCCCGAGTTCGGCTCGCACATCGCTTATGACTCAATGGAGCCCGTGGTTCGCGAGGCGCTGCAAAAAATGAACGCGGAATCGCCATATTACTACACCGTTGTGTCGGGCTATCGCGATTACTGGTCGCAGCAGGCGATTTTCCAGCGCTACGTCGACCGCGACGGCTACGACGAGGCGGTGACTTATTCCGCGAAGCAGGGTCACAGCGAGCACCAGACGGGCTACACAATGGACCTTGACAGTCTTAACGAAAGCTACGGCAGCACGCCCGAGGGCAAGTGGCTTGCGGAAAACTGCTGGAAATACGGCTTTATAATCCGCTATCCCAAGGGTAAGGAGAGTATAACAGGTTATACATACGAGCCATGGCACGTCCGCTGGATAGGCAGAAGCACAGCCAAGCTGGTGTACGACAGCGGCTTGACGCTCGAAGAATTTTTGAACGTCGAGGGCGGCTGGACAATCATAGACTAAAAGCAAGAGGCAAGAAACGCGTCCGACGACGTTTCTTGCCTCTTGCTTCTTATTTTCTTGCCTTTCAAAAGAATTAGTACACAAAAACCATATATCTTTTTGTACATATTTGTAGAAATTCAACAAAAACTATTGACTTATTCGGTGTATTATTTTATAATTAGTATAAGATGTTGTATTGTGGGGTAGCTTTGCCCTGCGTTCAACCGAAACCGAAAAGGAGTACTTGCTATGTCTGATTTAGTCAAAGAAATAATGGGCAAATTTATCGCGCTTTCGCAGGAGGAAAAGACCCTCGCCGCCGAGAGCGACGCGGCTTTTAAGGAGTACAACGATTATTGCGCCGGCTCCGAGAAGGACCTTAACGAGAAAATTGAGGAGATTAACAAGAAAACAGAAAAGCTGAATTATTACCTCGATTACGCGCGAGAGCACGCCCGAGACCTTGAGGAAGCCCCCGAGCCCTTTGACACGCCCGACGGCACTCTCGAAAGTATTCGGCAGACTATAAAGCTCGACGCCACCGACGACCCCAACGCGGAAACGCTGTACATAAAGGCAACAGGCAAGAAGAAGTTTTATGAGCAGGAGATAGAGCGCGTTCGCAAGCTCATTGAGGGCAGTAAGGTACAGGCAAAGCGCCAGCTCGACAGCGAAACCGCAAAGATAAACAACCGCAAGGCAGAGCACTTTGAGAAGGTTCGCGCGTATGTTCAGTCGGACGAATTTGCTGAGTATCTCAAGGTTTTGGTTTACGATAAGTCCGCGTTTAACAGCCCCGGGACGGTGAACCTCGGCGGCGACGGCTTTGTAAGTCTTGGTCAGCGCCGCGTGAAGCTCTCCGTGCCTATGGATATTGAGCAGGACGTGGCGTTAAGCTCAAACGGTGAGTACAACGCCGCCGCGCACACAATCGGCGCGCCATATCAGGTGTCCGCAAAAAAGGGCGGCACGCTGTTTTTGGAGCATGACGAGCGCAACGGGCAGTATCTCCTCGGCGGAATTCAGCGCCTTTTGCTGAATTTCGTGAAGTATTTCGGCAGCGATATCACGCGTGTGGTTTTCTGTGACCCCAACCGCTTCAGCGTGGATTGCCTCGGCAATATCGCCGCGCTCGGCAAGGGCTTGAACCCGTTTATCACCGTGCCGAAGTCCAAAGAGGAAATTGAGGGTAAGGTAAATCGTCTTGCGGCAAGGGCAGAGGAAGCGCCCACACCCGACAGGGTTTCGAGAATTCTCGTTATGCAGGGCTTCCCCGAAAAATACAGCCCCGAGCTTGCGGCAAGGGCTTTAGAAGTATGTAAAAACGCGGAGAAAAACGGCGTTCTTGTCGTGCTGACGCACGATGTTTCCTCGGAAACCACGCCGCTTGAAACGGAAATTCGTGCGCTTTCCGCGGTAATTCGCAGCAGAAACGGCGGCTTCTGGCTCGAGCGCGAGCATGAGAGCCTGTTCTGGTATTCCGCGCCCTCCGATATTTCCGAGGAGGTTCGCAAGGTTTATGTAGAAAAGCGCAATCAGGACGCTTTGAAGGCTGCGCAGGAGGCGGAGCTTACACCCGCGCCCGCGGCAGAGGTAAAGCCCGTTGAGCAGCCCAAGGTTGAACCGCCCAAGGTTGAGGCTCCCAAGTCGGCGCCCGCGCCCGCGGCAGAGGCAAAGCCCGTTGAGCAGCCCAAGGCTGAACCGTCTAAGGCTGAGGCTCCTAAGCCGGTATCCGCGCCCGCGGCAGAGGCAAAGCCTGTTGAGCTGCCTAAGGCTGAACCTCCTAAGGCTGTGGCACCCAAGCCCGCTCCCGCGCCTGTTCGTCAGCCTAAGACCGATGAAAGAGATGTTGTAATGACGGTGCTGAGCGAGATTAACGACCAGCTCCCGCCGCCCGCGCCCGACCCGTTCGAGGCGCTCAACGCTCCGCGTCCGCGGCAGAACATCGACCCCGAGTTCACGTACAGAATTACGGACAGACAACAGCCGCCTGCAAGTCCGTTTGCTCCCACAAATCCGACTCCCGCAAGCGCGGACGAAATGACCTACAAAATCACCGACTACCCCGAAAAGGTTGCGAGCATGAACGAGGAGCACCCTGCTTCTCGGTCGGCGCAGGAAACGGTTACGATGCAGACGCACCAGACCGCCGCGCGAGAGCCCTACGAGGTTACTCCCGATATGACGTATCGTATCACGGACAAGAAACAGCCGAGCGCTCCCGCTGCGCCCGTTGCTCCCGATATTCCCTCCGCGCCGGTTGACCCGAACGCGATGACCTACAAAATCACCGACCACCCCGAAAAGGTGGACAGTATGAACAGGGAACACCCCGCTCCCCCCACGCCGGAGCGCACCGCTTCAATCGATTTGCACCAGACCGCCGCACGCGAGCCTATCGAGGTTACGGAGGATATGCGGTACAAAATCACCGACTTCCCCGACAAGGTTGCGAGCATGAACGCGCCTAAGCCGACCTACGCCGACCCCGAGGATAAGCCCGGAGCAATCAAGACCGTTATTGACGCGGGTAAGAATGTAATCGACGCGGGCAAGCGGAAAATCGAGGAAATGACGAAGAAGAACACGGATTATCCGATTCGTTCTTTGCTTGACGACGAAGAAAAGGTTGAACTCCCCGCGGACGAGATTTCTATGGACGCAGTTCCCTCTGCGCCTATCGACCCGAACGCGATGACCTACAAAATTACCGACCACCCCGAAAAGGTGGACAGTATGAACAGGGAACACCCCGCTCCCCCCA
>CAYSHU010000033.1:14597-15230 GCA_964430965.1 uncultured Ruminococcus sp.
CGGAGCAATCAAGACCGTTATTGACGCGGGTAAGAATGTAATCGACGCGGGCAAGAATGTAATCGACGCGGGAGTGCGTAAAATCAACGAAATCGTTGACAGCCGCAAGAACACGGATTACCCGATCAAATCTCTGCTCGACGAGGAGAAAGTCGAACTCCCCGCGGACGAAATCTCTATGGATTCCGACGCTGCGGAAGAAAAATCGCCGCTTCTCGCTCACCAGACCGCGGCAAGGGAGACTATCGAGGTTACTCCCGATATGACCTACAAAATCACCGACTTCCCCGACAAGGTCGCGAGCATGAACGCTCCGAAGCCCGGGCAGGAGCCCGCGGCAACGGCACCGATAGCAAGCGGTAGCGAGGATATGACCTATCGCATCACCGACAAGCTCCCGACTGTCGAAAAGCAAGCTCCCACCGCGACGATCGAGCTTGAGCCCGAGCCCGTTGAGGACGTTTACGGAAAGGGCGTGCGCAAGCTCCCCGCAATTCCGATAGGGAAGAGCGTCAATGGCAGATATACAAATCTCAACATCGGCGGCAACATCACATATATTTGCGGAAACCGCGGCGACGACCGCAAGACTATTTCCGACCGCATTATTACGCAGATCACGGCTTGCACTCA
>CAYSHU010000034.1:0-15190 GCA_964430965.1 uncultured Ruminococcus sp.
ATTGACCGAGTAGCCGAGCGAGCCATCCTAGCAGGAAATGATTTGATTATTACGTCTGATTTAGTCGAAGCGTTTCCGAGTTTAGTCGGCATTTGCCTTTATAATGCGAATTTTTGCAACTTTCATATTCACATCTTCTAGGAACAACCTTGCTTTTTCGAACTAATTCGTGGCAAATTCGTGGCAACACTTTTCGGGTTGATGCTCACCCCACAGCGCCTTCGACAATGCCCGTATTTCGCGTTTTAAGCGATTTAATTGTCGAGGTGGTGAAACTATACCGCCAAAAAAACAACCCCATTTGCAGGCGCTCCTAGGGGCTGATTTTGCATTTTATAAAATCAGCAATTTGCACAAATTCAGAAAGCCGCATCATTTTGCTTTTTGACGAAGCCGGAAAAGGTAAAAATTGTTGCCGGGACGGAAAAATCGGCGCTCGGCGGCTAGAAAAATGGATATAAACGGCTTTGTTGAGCCAATTTTTTGTGATTTATCAATTTGCGTTTTCAAATTTTGAAATCCGTTGCGTTATGCTAAATGTTGTAAAATCACAATTTGACAACCGCTATTGGTTGTGGTATAATGATAGAAACGGAAAGAGAGGTGGTTTAAGTGGCACAGTTAAGCGCTAAAGCGGCGGCGGCTAAACGCGAGTATCAGCGTCGGTGGCGTGAGAAGAACAAAGAACATATCAAAGAGTACAACGAACGCTACTGGGCGGCACGGTACGAGCAAGAAACTGCAAAAAAAGAGCCGCCGCGCACTTAAGCACGGCGACTACAACCATTAAGAACAATAAATGGCGGGCAGATACTGCAATATCTACCCACCCCGCAACACACGCTACAAGATAGGCGCATCGCTTTGTCCTTGATTATATTATACCACTTTGGTGTAATTTTGTCAAGTGCTTTTTGGAATTTGTGATGCCCTGTTTTTGGTATACCCTGAAACGGGGCATTTCTATACCCTTTTTGCCTCTTTTAGCGAGCGTGATTGCTGTTACGGTGACTTGATACGATAACCGACTTTATTGCACATTTTTTCGTAAAGAGGTGGTGAAAATGAGGGATAGCGTTGACCTAGTATTGACGTGTGGGTCAATATGTAAACATACGATATACGAAGAAACGGAGGGGCACGCTTATGGTTGTGTTAAAGGTCTGGCAAAGCAAGCCTTAAAGCGCGATGTTGTTTCTCCGTTTCTAGCTGATGAAAATGCAGACAGTTTTGTAAAGGCTCTTGCTGATGTCAAGGGGCGGTTCGCAGTTGATAGTGACAAACTTCCCGCCCTAGACGAAGACGTAATAGACGACCTGCTAAACCAAGTTATGGAGGAAGAACAGAACGATAACGTTAAGTTAAAACGAGCCTTCAAAAACAGGGAACGCCGCTCTATGAACCGTAAACAAGCTGATGATGTGACGTTGCTGATTAACGGCAATTTTGCCGCTGGCGACTTGTTTGTCACGTTTACTTTATGCGATGAAATACTCGCGGAAATAAGCGGCACAGGGCAAGCAGACAAAATACTTACCGAATTCCTAAAGTTTGGCATCGACCGTGAAATTAAGAAATATGGATTTGAAAGCAAGTGGCTCTACGTCACGGAGCGCGACCGTATTCATTATCACGCGGTGATTTCAGCTGCTCCGCTTCCCGAAAGCAAAATGCCCAAGAAGCGCGACAAGATAGTTACCGACATCAAAACGCAAAGGGCAATCTTGCGGCGTGTTATCGCCGAAAAATGGGGAAGTCAATACGGGTTTGTTGATATTCGTGCAATTCGCAATCTGTCCAAATATAAAAAAGCGTTAGCGGCATATATCTCAAAGGAGTTTGGTGGTGACAGACCCGCCTATGCTCACCGTTATCATAAATCCCATAACTTGGTAAGGATAGAGCGCGAAACTAACGCCAGCGACCCTAAACAGCTTGGCAGATACATAGCAACATACAAATCAAGCGGCGAAATCGCTCTCCGTGAGCAAATCGAAACAGAACTTCCCGACGGACGTTGTTTGCTCGAAGACCCCGAAGTGTGCATTGCAGACGGTTATGCACCCTATGTGCGCTACTTTGAGATAGACGGTTCGCCCGCGCTGGAGGACGAAATCAAGGAAGTGGCAATAGAAGACTTAACGCCGTTGGGGGTAGATTTGCATATACGATTAGGCGACCCGCGAAAGGGAATTGAGTATGTTGACAGCGAGTTGAACTCGGTAGAATACAGTAGAACCCGCGGCGCACATCAAAGGCAAAACGACCTAGCGGCTAAGCTGAAAGCGGAAAGGTATCTGCGCGAAAATCCGATACACCCCGCGATAAAAATTCGCCCTAAAGCCGCACGCCCCGAACCCGAACCCGCCGAGCAGATGATGCTAGAACTCACCCACTCTATTTCTGAACCCGCACTCACCAAAACCAGCAACAACAAGCCCGACTACTTCACGTTTTGCGAGAGAGATACCGATGAACGACATAGGGGTAATTGCGATTATTGCCTAGGCTACGACACGGCGTATTGTCAGGGCTGTAAGTGGGAGTGCTAGTGTGTCACGGGCATACCCCTATGACCGTTTAACATTGTGTTTCATAAGGGCTGATTTCAGCCTTTTGGGATATTTCAAAAAAGAAACTAAAGGCTATTGAAAGTGAGGTGCTTATTATGGTAAATCGGCTTATGCGCGATTATCAGGCTGTCCGCCAAAGCAAGGAAATACTGCATACGGCAATAGCTTTGGATATTATCAACAGGCAGGCTGGCAATGTGACGCTTGCGGATATAGCAAAGCTTCATTCAATCAAGAAGGAAAAGGCGAACGTGGAGAGATAAAATAGTCCGTTCTTGGGCACGAGCGTCCTGCCTGTTGCCCTCTGTTGCGGCGCGTCCGTGCGCCGCTTTGGGGCAACTGCTACAACTTCCTGTTGCTGCTCGCGCCTCGATTACGGACATCGCATCATTCTAATGCAAAACAGGCAAGCCTAGGCTCACCTGTCGTGGCTATTGAGTTTATCCGTCATTGCGGTTGTCGGGATTGTTAATTCCTTGCTCAACGGCAGTTCTGGTGGCTTCAAGGCGCTCTTGCATTATTTGTTCATAATGCTCTGTTATGCTGTCACCAATGCTTTTCATTCTTGCAATTATACGGTCTTGCTCTTTCTTGGGGAGCTTATCAAAATCAATTAAACCGTCATCCTTTTTTTCTTTTTAAATCCAAACATATAGCACACTCCTTTTCGCTGTTGGTTGGGTTTTCTTCCTGTCTTCATTATATCACAGCGAAACAGGTTTTGGCAAGGCAGAAATTTCTAAACTTTGTCAAATACGCTGGAAACAGCGTTTTGAATATAAATATTAAGCTTATTGTTAAGAAAGGTAGGTACTTACTATGGCAAACGTATTGTACGCGCGGGTGTCAACGGACGAACAGAACACAGCACGTCAAGAGGAACTCGTGAAGAAACTCAACATCGACAAAATATTCATCGATAAGGCTTCGGGGGCGAACACCGACCGTCCGCAATTCAAGGAGATGATGCTATATTTACGCGAGGGCGATACGCTGTACGTTGAAAGCATTTCTCGATTGTCACGGTCTATCAGAGACCTGCTGAAAACCGTCGACGAATTGAACAGCCGCGGCGTGGAATTTGTTTCCGAAAAGGAAAAAATCGACACGAAATCGCCGACAGGAAAATTTTTGCTCGCTATTTTCGGAGCGCTTGCCGAGTTGGAGCGCGACCAGATTTTGCAACGTCAAGCCGAAGGAATTAAAATCGCAAAAGCCGCTGGGAAATACAAAGGCAGACAGCCCGTTGAGATTGACGAAATCAAATTCCGAAGGGTGTGTGCGGAATGGCGAGAGGGTAAAATCACAGCAAAGCAAGCACAAAGAAAGTTGCTGCTGAAGCCTAACACATTTTATCGTAGAGTTAAAGAATTTGGTTTGTGATTGCGCCGATAATCGTACATAGTTTTTGCTAGGTATTGCGCCTAATACCTAACGTTCCGTTAGGCGGCGCTCTTCGAGGAGCAAAGGGCAAGCCCTCTGCACTCCCAAATCCACGGAAAGGAAGTGTTACAAAAATGGCAAGTGTGAACTGGCTCAAACAAACTCGGCAAGCTGCGGGAGCAATGCAGCGACACAACAATGCCAAGGAACGCGCCGAGTTAAATCACGCCAACAAGGACATCGACAAATCAAAAACGCACCTGAATTATTGCATCGGCTGCAATGATTACAAGGACGCTTATGAAGCGATGTGTCGGCGCGTTGATGAAGTCGACAAGGAACACCCGCCGCAACGGGTTCGCAAGGATAGGACGGTGTGTGTCGTTGTACGCGCCGTGTCCGCAAGAGGTTTATGACAGCGGACGACAGCAAGAATTCTTTGAAAAATTGCATAAAGTTTACGAGGATTTTTTCGGTAAAGAGAATGTTCACGGCTCGGTCATTCACCTTGATGAAATGCACAATTACATTGAGGACGGAGCGGAGAAAATGAGCCTAGCACACGCCCATACGCTGGCGAGTGCTTACGCCGAGTGGAAGGACAAAAACGGCAATGAGCGTAAGGGTATCAACGGCAAAAATTTTGAAACAAAAGCAAGGCTCACGGCTCTGAACAAGGCGGTGTGTGATATGGTTCGTGCGTAGTTCGGGATTGAATACAACACGGGCGAGAAATCCAAAGTCGGGCGAACCGTTGAGGAGATGAAGGCGAAACAAGAGCTCGAAAAAATCAAGAAGGAAACCAACGATTATGTCAAGTCGATAACGCCGTCGCCAACCAAGAAAGTCAAGGGCTTTGGGGGCAAGGAGAAGGAAGTCCCCAAGACCGAGGACGAGTTGGAGAACGACAGGAAAATCCTAGCGGCACAGGCGGTGCTCCAGCGCGAGGAAGCGGTTGCACAAATCGAGGAAAAGCAAAAAGCAAAGGACAAGGAACAAGCCGCCGTTCAAAGAGCAACAGAAGCTAAAGCCAAAGAAGTGAGAGCACGGGAAGCAAATCTTGAACGGGAGAGCAAGTCGCTCTTTGCAATCGTAGCAATCAAAGCGCGGCAAGCGGTAAATAAACTTCTCCAAAAATGGGGCTTCAAGACAACCAAAACCTATGACGTGGACAGTCAGACAAGAGTGGCAATCGCTGTTCGCAATCAAAACAAACACAATGAAAGGAGCAGACAAAATGAAAACAACCGTGACTATTGAGCCGTCGTCCGTGACGTACTTTTCAAATCGAGAGAACGCCCCCTATTCGGTGAGTTTTTCAACGACTATCCCGTTGGAAATCTCGGTTAGTGAAGCGTGGGAAATAATCGAAGGGCAGATACTCCCCAGCTGTTACCCCGATGTACGGCTCGACACCATAACAGAGGATTTGGGGCTGGAGTGCTATTGCTTTTCCGTAACGGGAATGATAAAGCCCGAAGCGCTGGAAGTAACCATTGACGTATAAGGCGCTGTAAGCGAGTTATAAGGGTTGGGGGTATCTCGGTATACCCCCTCTTTTTTTTGCAAAAATACCCCTTGACAAATCCAAAATGATGTGTTAGAATGATGCTAACAAGGAAAGAGAAGAAAGGAGCATACTATGCCTATCATCATTGACAAAAGGGTTAAGAAAAGGGACGGAGTTTCCAGATACCGTGTAATTCACAACTACACCGACGTTAAAGGCAAACACAAAAAGGTGGAACGTTTGGTCTGGGGCAGAGCCGAAGCACAACTCGTTGAGATGCAACTTGCTAATGAATACGGCAACAAAAAGGTCGTACCATCGCGAATGACTATTGGCGAACTCTATGAGCAATACGACGAGTACCACGCGATAGATACGAAGAAAGCCTCACATAATACGATGATGAAACGACTTAGGATATGGGTGCTACCCTACTTTCAAGACCGACGGCTCGACAAACTCACTCAACAAGATTTAGCAAATTGGAAAGTTGAGATTAACAAGTCACATCTCGCCCTTGTAAGCAAGCAGAATGTGTATTGTGCGTTCGTGGCTATGCTCAATTATGACGTAAAGCTAGACATAATCCCGAAGCACAATCTCTCGGTACTAGGTAACTTCAAAGACAACGCAGTATTAAGTAAACCGCCTGAGCCTATCCACTATTACACTTCAGAGCAGTTTGAGAAGTTCATCAGCGAAGCACGGAAAACCGCTAAATCTATTATGGATTGGGATTTCTACACATTCTTTTGCATAGCCTATTTCACGGGATGCAGGAAAGGTGAAATCCACGCTTTGAAGTGGTCGGACATTAAAGGGAATACGCTTCAAATACGCCGTAGTATATCACAGAAACTCGAAGGCATATCCGACTTGGAAACAGGCACAAAGAATAAGTCTAGTATGCGAGATTTACAGCTTCCAGAGCCGTTGATTGAAGTCTTGAATGAGCACAAGGCACGCTATAAGGATTGGGCGAAAGAACGGTTCAGCGAGGACAAGCGAATTTGCGGCTTTGATAAGCCGTTACGCGATACTTCAATAGACAATCGAAACAGAAAATACGCAAAAGCGGCAGGCTTGCCGAGAATAAAGATACACGATTTCAGGCATAGCCACGCATCGCTTTTGGCTAACGAAGGCATCAACATACAAGAAGTCGCTCGACGGCTGGGACATTCCAACGTTCAAGAAACGTGGAACACCTACGCTCACCTCTATCCACGAGAAGAAGAACGTGCTATTGATGTGCTGAATACGGTTGGAATAGGCTTGAAATAGTACAAATTCGTGGCATCAACAAATTAGACCGCATAGCAATGCGGTCTAAAGTGTTTGTGGCGGAGAGGATGGGATTCGAACCCATGTGAGGTTGCCCTCAAACGGTTTTCAAGACCGCCTCGTTATGACCACTTCGATACCTCTCCGGATTTCATAAAATCACTTTAATATTATACAACAAAACTTCGGATTTGTCAAGAGGTTTGCCGAAATTTTTGGAGATGAATTTTGGGATAATAATAAGAAATACTT
The DNA here is from genome assembly GCA_964430965.1 of uncultured Ruminococcus sp. GTDB lineage: Bacteria > Bacillota > Clostridia > Oscillospirales > Ruminococcaceae > CAG-115. The sequence continues at coordinate 7,003 of CAYSHU010000034.1, forward strand.
GACAACGGCGTGTGAATATATTATAATATAATTAAAATAACCGAACGAAAGGATAGGCTTATGGATATTGAAAAACTAAAGGGGCTTCGCAGGAATTTGCTGCTGCTTTCAATGCTGGAGCTTGTTTGTGGGCTGTTTATGATAGTTATGAAGGACAGGTCGCTTGAAATACTTATCGTGGTGCTTGGTGTAACAGCTGCTTCTTATGGGATTGTGAACTTCTTCGCGTTTCTTATCAAAAAGGAAAAGGACAGCCCCGCGCCCGCGGTTATAATGCTGATTCTGGGAATTGCGGCGGGCGCGCTGCTTATCGTGTTCCGCGACAGAATGACGGCGTTTTTCACGCTGCTTGTCGGAATTCTCGCGGGGATTTTCGGCGTTGTGAAAATTCCGAATATGGTTTCGATAAAAAAAGCGGGCTTTGATAAATGGTGGGTCGTGCTGATCTTGATTTTTGTTATCGTCGCTATCGGGATCATCGTCGGGCTGAACGCGCTGAACGAGGATTTTGCTGTGAGCCTCGCGTCGATTTTGCTCGGGAGTTCGCTGGTTGTCGGAAGCGCCGCGGACATCTTCGCTATGGCGGGAACAAGCGACGTTCAGAAGCAGCTGCTCGCGATTGACGCCGAGGTTGAAACCGAGGGCTCAATCAAGGACAAGAAATAAACCTAAGGCTCCGTTCATGTGAACGGAGCCTTTTTTATTTCTTGATTTCATACATCGCGGTTATTACGGATTTCATCATCTCAAGCACGCCCTCGCCCTTGACGTTTACTAACATTCTCGCCTTGCCGACGGTTTCTATTTTCATGCGCTTCCCTACCGCTCTTGTGACCGCGGAAATTCGCTCCATATCAAACTTCGAGAGATAGAAAATCAGATCGTCGCCGAGCTGGGTGATCTCCTTTATGTCGCAGACCGCCGCGAGATTTCGGTATCTTGCCACATCGATAAGCCCAAGGACGGACTCGGGCGGCTCGCCGTAGCGGTCGATAAGCTCGTCGGTGATGTCCTGCGCGTCGTCGTCCGTTTCGATACGCGCGATTTTTCTGTAACAATCCACGCGCTGCGCCTGGTTTGAGATATATTTTTCGGGAATAAACGCGTTTATCTTCACGTCAACGAGGCACTCTTCTTTATGGATAGTTTCCTCGCCGCGCTCCTCGCGGACGGCTTCGTCAAGCAATTGAAGATACATATCATACCCGACGCTCGCGAGATGCCCGCTTTGCGAGGCTCCGAGGATATTTCCCGCGCCGCGGATTTCCAAATCGCGGAGAGCAATCCTGAAGCCGCTGCCAAACTGCGTAAACTCTCGTATCGCGTCAAGACGGCGCTGCGAAATTTCCGTCAAGACCTTTCCGGGCTTGAACGTGAAATACGCGTAGGCGCGCTTGTTCGTCCGCCCGACTCGCCCGCGGAGCTGGTGAAGCTGCGCCAAGCCCATATAGTCCGCGTCCTCAATGATAAGCGTGTTGACGTTCGGAACGTCCACGCCTGTTTCGATTATCGTCGTGCAGACTAAAACGTCAATCTCGCCGTCGAGAAGCCGCCGCCATACGTCCATAAGCTCGTTTTCCGCCATTCGCCCGTGCGCCACACCTATTCTCGCCTCGGGGACAAGCTCGCTGAGCTTGTCGGCAACGCCGTAAATGCTGTCAATGCGGTTGTGGATATAGTACGCCTGCCCGCTTCGGCGGAGTTCCTTTTGGATTGCCCCCGCGATTACTCCCCAGTCGTGCTCTATCACATAACTCGCAACGGGGCGGCGATCCTGCGGCGGCTCGTCAAGGACGCTCATATCGCGAATTCCGCTCATCGCCATATTCAGCGTCCGCGGAATGGGCGTTGCGGAAAGCGAGAGGATATCCACACCGCTGAACGCCTCCTTGAATTTATCCTTATGCGCGACGCCGAAGCGCTGCTCCTCGTCGATTATCACAAGCCCGAGATCCTTGAATTTCACGTCGTTCTGGATAATTCTATGCGTACCGATAACTAAATCTATTCGTCCGCTTGCGAGACCCTTTAGTATTTCCTTTTGCTCGGAGGTATTTTTGTAGCGCGACAACAGCGCGATGTTCAGCGGAAAGCCCTCCATTCGCGTGTTCGCAGTCTGGTAATGCTGCCACGCAAGCACGGTTGTCGGCGCTAAAATCGCACACTGCTTGCCCGATTCCATACACTTGAATGCCGCCCGAAGCGCAACCTCCGTCTTGCCGAAGCCAACATCTCCGCACAGCAAGCGCTCCATAGGGCGGGCTCTTTGCATATCCGCCTTTATCTCGTCGATGCAGCGCAGCTGGCTGTCCGTTTCGACATACGGGAAGTGCTGCTCAAAATCCTCCTGAAGCGAGTCGTCCTCGGGGAACGCGAAGCCCTGTGACTTCATTCGCTTGCCGTAAAGCGCGATAAGCTCCGCCGCCATTTCCTTCGCGGCGGCTTTTGCTCTCGCCTTGGATTTCGTCCACTTGTCGGAATTAAGTCGGTTGAGTTTTACAGTTGAAGCGTCGCCGCTGCCGATATAGCGGGAAACGCGGTCGAGCTGTGTTACGGGGACGTGGAGAACGTCCGCGCCCGCGTATTTAATTCTGATATAATCCTTCGCGATGCCGCCGTTTTCTATCTTGTGAACGCCGTCGAAAACGCCGATGCCGTGGGAATAATGCACAACCAAATCGCCGACCGCGATATCCTCAAGCGAGCGTATCTCCTCGCCCTTTTTCTTTTTCGGAATTCTCCGCCGAGCCTCGTGGACGGCGGTATGCGTGAACACGCAAAGCCCACTCTCGGAATACTCCATTCCCGCCGAAAGCGTCCCCGACGCGACTATCACCTTTCCGAAAATCGGCGCTTCGGGGTTCGCGTAAAATTCCGCGTTGAAGCCGTCATCGGAGAGGTCTTTCGCGAGATTTTGCGCGCCCTTTTCCGTGCCCGCGAAAATAAAGCAGCACATTTTCTTTTCGAGAAGCGAGCGCATTTCGTCCTCGAGTATCTTGTATTCCCCGCCCCACGGCGAATTCTGAATTGCGCTTTTCACGGCAATTATCGCGCCGAGCTCCACCCCGCCGCCGCGCAAAAACGCGTCGAAATAAACGCGGGTTCTGCTCTCCAAAAGCGCGTAAAGCTCGGTTTTAGTGAGCATAAAGCGCTCCAGACCCTTGCAGAGCTTCGCCTCGTCAACGAGAATGTTCAGATCCTCCGAGTGCTGGAGCGAAGCCGCGCGGAAGCTCTCGCGGACGGAAGCGTTCTCGCAGACGAATACGCGATCCGCATAATCGAAAACCGTCGCTTCTTCATCATAGCAAAGCGGGAAATAGCGATCGGCGTTGCGAACGCCCGCGCCGCCGCGCACTCTGTTCACGTCGTTTAGGAGATTTACGCGCACCGCTTCCGCCTTCTTCCCGCGGAGCCTTTTCGCAAGCGCCTCAATTTTCCCGCAGAGCGCGTCGTCGCTTTCAAAAAGCGTTTCCCGTGCGGGAGAAATCGAGATGTTTTCAAGCGAGCTCGTGCGCCGCTGGCTTTCGACGTCGAACTCCGAAAGGCTGTCAACGGTGTCGCCCCAGAGCTCTATTCTGTAAGGATTGGCGGCGCTTGGCGGGAACACGTCGATAATTCCGCCGCGCACCGAAAACTGCCCCGCGCCCTCTATCATATCGGCACGGGAATATCCAGCCGCGATCAGCTTCGCGGTGAGCTCCTCAAGCGAAAGCTCGTCCTCGGAGGTTATTGTGATAAGGCGATTTTTCAGCTCCTCGGGCGGGATAGTCAATTGCGCCGCCGCTCCCGCGGAGCAGATAACGGCTTTGCAGCTATTGTTCAACAAAGCGTTCAGCGCGAAAATCCGCTTGTGCTCGTACTCGCGAGAGGCCGCCTCCGCGTCCGCCAAGATAAACTCCTTTTCGGGGTACAAAAGCGCGGCGTTCTCGCCAAGCATCATATTGATGTCAAGGCAGAGCTTCTGCGCCTCGCCCTCGCTTTCCGCAATGACAAGCGTCGGCGTTTCATTGAGCAATCCCGCGATAAAATGCGCCTTGTGTATATGCGAAACGCCCGTTACAAGAGCGGGCAATTTATTCTTTCCGTTTACATACTTTTCGAGCTTTACAAAATCGGGATTTTGCAGAGCCGCGTTTTTAAAGAACTGCATGAATTCTCCTAAAAAGTGAATTTGGTTTTTTGTTTTCCCCGCCTCCGGCGGGGGAAACGGCGGATTGTTTCGGTATTTTCCCTGTCTTCGGCGGGGAAAATAATTTAGGAATCTATGAATTGTATTTGTTCATCGCCTCGTCGATTTTTCCGTCAACGATCAGCTCCAGCGCCGCGACAGCGTTTTTGAAGCACTGCTCCAGCTTCTCGCCGTCCTCCTTCTTGAAATGTCCGAGAACCCAGTCGGCTAGGTTATAGTCGGGGTGCGGCTTTGCGCCAACTCCCATTTTTATGCGCGGGAATGTGTCAAAGCCCGACAGATAGATTATGTTCTTTATCCCGTTGTGCCCGCCGTCGCTTCCCTTACGGCGGATCCGCAGCTTTCCGGGCTCGAGCGAGATGTCGTCATACACGATTATCGTGCGCTCGGGCGGGATTTTGTAGAAGCTCATCGCCTCGGTGACGGCCTCGCCGCTTTTGTTCATAAACGTAGAGGGCTTCATAATAAGACAGCGCTTCCCCGCTATAATCGCGTCGCACGTCAGCGACTTGAATTTCAACCTTTTACAGCTCAGCTTGTATTTCTCGCAAAGCGTATCGATCGTCATAAAGCCGATGTTGTGGCGGGTGTTTTCGTATTCCGTGCCGGGGTTTCCCAAGCCCGCGATTATAAATTCCACCGCGCCCGTCAGTTCGGGCTCTTTGTTTTCAATCTGCTTGAATATATCAAAAATCGACATTCTAACCTCTTACTTCTTATCTCTATTCTCTAAATGAACGCGCCAAAACCGTCCGCAATTTTTTTGCGGACGGTTTATTACTATGTTATTTTAGCACAATTTTTCCTGTTTGTCAAGGGAGTTTGCTTATTTTTCGGTCATTCCGTCGACAAAGCTCAGGATTTCCTCCATTGAAACCGTTCCGTCCACGAGATGAATATAGTCGCCGCAGTCCCATAAAACGGAGTTGTACTCGAAGCCCTCAACCTTATGCGTGTACGAATACCCCTTGAAGCCCTTGATTTCAATCGCCTCTACCGTGTCGGTTTCCGGAGTTACCGTGGCAATGAACGATTTCTTGGTCATCTGAACAACTCTTACAAGCGGATGACTGTCCTCTTTGTAGATAGTTTCGCTGTCGTAATAGCTCATCACAACATTGCCCTCGCGCTCATGGCTCAAGCCGTCGAGGAATTTATATCTGTCGGGTACGTTGATATTGTAGCAGATTTTCTCGATAGTTTGCGGCGCTTTGTCGGCGTTTTCCGCGAACATCTCGTAATACGTTTCTCCCTCGAAGCTCGCACGGCTGAACCAAAACCCGCCGTAGCGGATAATGCTCGCCGCACCCGTCACGACCGCAAGCAGAGCGACCGCCGCGATTATAACAGCTCTCCGCTTCAAGGCGGGCTTCTTATCGGTTTTCGGGAGATTATCGGGATAGAGAATTTTGTCCATAGCGCAGCGGTGCTTAAGCGAAAAAAAGTGCTTCGGCGCGGCTTTCGGGAGCGCGTATTCCTGCTCGGCGATTTCTTCTAAAATGTTTGCAAGCGTCATAATTATTCTCCTTTCAGATACTTTTCGCCAAATACTTTTCGATAGTTCTGTAAGCATTGGAAACGCGTTTTCTCGCGGTCGCCTCGGAGATATTCAGAGCCGCGGCTATTTCAGCGGTGGTCATTCCGTGAACCAGCTTCAAAACAATCGCCGAGCGCTGCGCCTCGGGCATTTTCAGGATAAACGTCTTAAGCTCCTCAGCGGCGATATTCCCGAGCGTCAAATCCTCGACGGAAAGCCCGTCGTCGGGCGTCACTTCGTCAAGCTCGGAATATTTCGCGTTCTCTCCGAGAATGTCCGCTATCGCGTTTCTTGTAACAATAACCGCGTAGGAAATCCTTTTGTGAACGGGCAGCGCGAAAAATCCCTCGGGATATTTCGCAATGCGCAAAAAAGCCTCCTGAACCGCGTCCTCGGCGCGTTCGCGGTTGTGCGTTCTCGAAAGCGCAAACGCGTAAAGATCGCTTTTGTGCTGCTCGTAGAACTCGGAAAGCTCGTCGCGGCGTTCCTCGGTTTCCAGAACTGCAAGTGCTGCGGAAATCATTTTCATCACCTCTCTGATATAATAACTGCGGAAAGACTTTATTTGTGAACATTTTTCCCCGCCGTGGGCGGGGAAAAATGTTAATCTGTAAATAGTCTTCCCTGAAAAGTATCAAGCTCCGCGAGGCGTTTGTCCAGCCCGCCGAGGACGGCGATTTTGTCCGCGCTCCACTTCGGGGCGGCGAGGAGCGTTTTGTCGCCGTCGCCCGTTACGCGCTCGATGACGGTTTCGGGCGGGAGCAGCTCAAGCTGCCGCGCGGTGATGTCGATGTACTCCTCGCGAGAAAGCAGCGTTATTTCACCGCGCTGAAAAAGCTCGAAAAGCCGCGTTCCGCGGAGCACGTGAAGCGAGTGTATCTTCAATGCGTCGGGGCGGAGCTTTCCGAGCGTCCGCACGGTTTCAAGCATCATTTCGGGAGTTTCATTCGGAAGTCCGTTTATCAAATGCACGCAAACTCTAATGTTGTGATTTTTCACTAAATCAAAGCCGCGCAGAAAATCCTCGAACGTATGCCCGCGGTTGATAATCTCGGCGGTTTTGTCATGGATCGTTTGCAGACCGAGCTCCACGGTGAGCGGCAGCGGGAATTCCGCGAGAATATGCGCCTTTTGCTCGTCAAGGCAGTCGGAGCGGGTGGCAATAGACGCGGAAAACGCGCCGAGCTCACATACTTTTTCGAGCAACGCGGACAGCTCATTCGGAGAGCAATTGGTATTTGTTCCCACGCCGAAATACGCGCAGATTTTGGCGTTAGCGTCCTTAGCGCGAATTCGCGCGGCTTCGGCGTTCCATTGCTCCGAAAGCGGGCGCGGATCTCGCGCCGAGGCGCAGTAAATACAGCCTCCGCTATTCGGGCAGGGCAGGTGCGCGTCCAGCGTCGCCTTGTAGACCCGCCCGCCGTAGGTGTGGAGATTGTGGTACGCTAACGTGTGATAGCGCTTGTTATCGTCGGAGAACTTGAAAGGGTTCATTATTTACCTCACTTTAAGCTGTTTATCGCGAAAACCGTGCAGATAACCGCCGAAGTAAGCGCGGGGATAGTCATTATCCAATGCGCCTTTAACAGCAGCATCAGCGCGGCAAGCAATACGCTTACAACCGCGCCCGTTATCAGCGGAAGCGGCTTTCCAATAAACTCAAGAGCAGTCGCCGCAATAATCGCCGCGGGCAGCAGAAAGAAAAGCGCGTAAAAAAAGATGCCCGCAAAAATCTGCATTATATTATCAATACAGTTACCGCGGCGGTCAAGTATCTGATTCAGACACATAACAACAAACATTACAGTAAACACGCCCGAAACGCCCAAAAGTATCCTTTTCGACATTTTTACCCCCGCTTTTTCACCGTAAGAACAATTATAAACACCGCAAAAATCACAGCCGCGGCAATATACGGAATTGCCATAAGCAAGCCGTCCAAGATCACAAAGTGTCTGACGGCGATTTGCCGCACTATTTCCTCAATAGAAATCGCCGCGAATACCGCCGCGCTAATCGCGAGAACGCGCGTTTTTCTCTCCGAAAAAAGCGCGATCGCCGCGAGAACCGCCGCGGGGACAACGAGAAACAGCGCGTTCAAGCTGATTGTGATATCAAACGGCGCGCTGTTTACGGTTTTTGTGTAGCGGGAATAGTCGATGATGTTTTTGACCGCGAACACCGCGAGAAGCGCTCCCGATACACTTAAAAGAATCTTTGAAGATATTTTCATAATGCCTCCTATTTTTTCAAGGAGATGAGCAGCGCGATACCTGTCACCGCGCATATTACTGCCGCAAGAACGATAACTCCCACGCCGTCAAGCTGAACGGTGAGGGACTGGGACGCGCTCGCGAGCGCTTTTGCCGCGCAGAGCACGCCGATCAGCGCGAAAGCGAGCAGCGCGGCGGCAATAAGGCACCACGCCGTGATTTTGCGGCGTTTTCCCGTGCGCTTTGGAG
>CAYSHU010000035.1:0-15163 GCA_964430965.1 uncultured Ruminococcus sp.
CTTTTTTCCGAATTTTTCTCTTTCCCCCTCTCCTCCCGAAGGGGTGTTCCCTCGCAACCCCAGACCAAGTAAAACTATCAGCTAATGTCAAACACCTATGTTAATCGTATATAACGAACCGACTAGCTTCGCATTATCTTTTGAAAAAGCGCAACGGAGCAGCGGTGAGGGAATTTTGAAATTTTAATTAAGATAAGGAGAATAATATGTTAAAATTTTCTACGGACAGCAAAAAGGATAGTAACGGCGAGGGCGGCAGCAACAGAAGCAAGCTCGTCTTGCTCGTGCTCATCGCTATCGTCGCGATAATATTGATTTTTAATTGCTTCTCGGTTGTGAACGAGGGATTTATCGGGGTGAAGTATCGCTTCGGGAAAATCGTAAACCCGTCGCTGACGGCGGGGCTTAATTTCCACATTCCGTTTATGGAGGAGATACGCCCTATCGACATTCGCGAGCAGGTGTATGAGGTGACGACCGACGCGTACACGTCGGACACTCAGACGGTCGATCAGCTTAAGCTCAAGCTGAATTATTGCTACGACGGCACGCAGCTGCCCGAGATAATCCGTGCAATCGGCGTGGAGAACGTCGAGTCGAAGCTGCTTGTGCCGAACGTCGCGAAAATCTCAAAGGACGAAATCGGCAAGGTGAAGGCGGAGGATCTGGTTCAGAACCGCTCGACGGTACAGAACGCGATCTACGAATCGCTTAAGGAAACGCTCGACTCGCAGGGCGTGATCGTCACGGCGTTCGCTATCGAAAACCTCTCGTTTGACGACGCTTTTGAGCAGTCGATACAAGCGAAGGTGATCGCCGCGCAGGACGCTCTGAAAATGCAGAACAAAACCGCCGAGAAGGAAGAGGAGGCAAAGCAGCAGGTAATCGCGGCGCAGGCCGAGGCGGACAGCCAGAAGATAAAGGCGGACGCGGAGGCATACGCGATAGAGCAGGTGCAGAAGCAGCTGACGAACAGCCCGAATTATATTGACTATATGAAGATACAGAACTGGGACGGCAAGCTCCCCGCGGCGGTCGGCGACGTTAATCCGTTTGTCGCGATAGACGCGTCAAGTTCCACGGCTCCGACAAATAATCCTAACGGACAGTAAGAGAAAAAGGTGAATTTTGAAATACAGTGAATTGAAAAAAAACGCGCTGGAAGCGTACTTCTCCCGCGCGAACGAAATGCAGAAAAAGGCGATTTTCAGAATCAACGGCGCGGTGCTTATCATCGCGGGCGCGGGCAGCGGCAAGACGACCGTCCTCGTCAACAGAATAGCGAATATGATGCGCTTCGGCAACGCCTATCACGACGAAGCCGAGAGCGAGCTTTCGGACGAACAGCGGAGGTTTCTTGAGGATTTCCCGACGCTTCCGAAAACGCCCGAAAACGCCGCGGCTCTCGCGGAGATTGTCGCCGTCGAGCCCGTCAACCCGTGGAATATCCTCGCTATCACGTTCACGAACAAGGCGGCGGGGGAGCTGCGCGACAGGCTTTCCAAAATGCTCGGCGAGGGTGCGCAGAGGATAAACGCCTCGACGTTCCACTCCGCCTGCGTGAGGATTTTGCGGCGCGAGATAGAGCATCTCGGCTACAAATCGGACTTCGCGATTTATGATGACGACGACAGCAAGCGCTTGCTCAAGGACATTATGAAGCGCAAGAACATCGACGAGAAGTTCCTGCCCGTAAAGGTGGTGAAGTCGCGCATTTCCGAGCAGAAGGACAGAATGATTTCGGCGGAGGATTTCGCGCAGACGGCGCAGGAAACGGCGGAGCTTATAGACCAGAAAGCCTCGGAGATTTACACCGAGTATCAAAGGGCGCTTAAATCCGCGAACGCGGTGGACTTCGACGATATCATTTTCCTTACCGTCAAGCTGTTTGAGGATTTCCCCGATGTTCTGCGGCATTATCGCAATTTGTACAAATACATAATGGTGGACGAGTATCAGGACACGAACTTCGCGCAATATCGCTTGATTTCCCTGTTGGCGGGTGAGCACGGGAACCTCGGCGTGGTGGGGGACGACGACCAGTCCATTTACAAATTCCGCGGCGCGACCGTCGCGAATATTCTGAACTTCGAGAAGCAATATAAGGACTGCGCGGTAATTCGCCTCGAGCAGAACTATCGCTCGACCACGAACATTCTCGACGCGGCGAACGCTGTCATCAGTCACAATTCAAACCGCAAGGACAAGCACCTCTGGAGCGACCTCGGCAAGGGCGACAAAATCTTTGTTAATCTTTACCCGAGCGAGCAAGCTGAGGCTAAGGCAATCGCGGACGAAATCGCCGAGGGTGTTCAGCACGGCGGCAGGTTCTCGGACTACGCGCTGCTTTACCGCAACAACGCGCTTTCGAGAAGCTACGAGCAGGCGCTGGTTCGCGCGGGTATTCCGTACAAAATCGTTGGCGGCGTGCGCTTTTACGACCGCAAGGAGATCCGCGACATAATGGCGTATCTTTCGCTTATCGAAAACCCGTTTGATATTGTGAGATTTCGGCGCGTCATCAACGAGCCCAAGCGCGGCATCGGCGACGCGACGATTGAGGAGGTTATCAGAATCGCGGAGGGCTTGGGCGTCAGCCCGATTGAAATTTGCCGCGACTCGGCGAATTATGAAACGATAGCCAAGCGCGCAAATCATCTCCGAGCGGCGGCGAATATTTTCGAGGAGCTTGAAGAGCTTGCCGACACGCTCCCGCCGGACGAGTTTATTGACGCGGCGGCGGAGCGCAGCGGCTATTACGATATGCTGAAAACTCAGGGCGAAGAGGGCGCGGCGAGGCTTGAGAACGTCAAGGAGCTGAAATCCAACGCGGCGAGTTTGCTCGCCGAAAACCCCGAGGCTACGCTCGCGGATTTCCTTGAGCAGGTCGCGCTGGTTTCCGATATTGACAGCTACGACACTGCCGCGGACAGAGTTTCGCTGATGACGATGCACGCGGCAAAGGGGCTGGAGTTCCCCGTAGTGTATCTTGTCGCGGCGGAGGACGGCATTTTCCCGTCGTTGATGAGTAAGAGCGACCTCTCCGAAATGGAGGAGGAGCGCCGCCTTGCCTACGTTGCGATTACCCGTGCGAAACGGCGCTTTGTCGCCACGCACTCGCGCTATCGTATGCTTTTCGGCAAGACGACCGCCAACAGGCTTTCGGAGTTTATCGCGGACATTCCCGAGGAGCTCTGCGAGCGCCACGGCGAGCGTGCCGCTCCGAAAAACCCGATAGTAAAGCCCGAGCGGCGGAGCTTCCTTAAGGAGCAGAGCGAGAAGCTGAAAGTCGCCGCCCCCGCGCCCGTGGCGTTCGAGAGCTTTAAGGCGGGCGACCGCGTAAAGCATAACATCTTCGGCGAGGGCGAGGTCGTTGAGGTTGTTACTATGGGGAACGACGCGATGATTACGATAAACTTCGACTCGCGCGGTCCTAAAAAGCTCATGAGAAACAACGCCAAGCTCAAGAAGCTCTAAACGATTATTTCAGAACGACGTTTTTCTGTAAACGGTTACACAAAAAGCGTTGTGCTAATTGCCAAAGGACAAGCGGGATTTTGCCGATTTAGTTACTAAATTCAACAAATCATTAAAAATTCCCCAAAAATTGCTAAACAAAACGCGCGGCTTGACGATATTATTTTCAAGAGGCAAGAGGCCAACGGATAGGTTTTCTGCTCTGATTGAAAGGCGCTTGCAATAGTGGGCGCAATACGTTGACCGTGCAAGCGTTCGTGGGTGCTGCCCATGCGGATGTGGCCTTCCGAGGAGGGCAATGCTTGGACGGTTCGAGATAGTTCAGCCTCGGACTTCCCGTCCGAGGCTTTTCAAATTAGATGTGAGAATTATAAGAAGTAAGAGGTAAGAACAGGAGAACGGGCAATGAAGCTTATTCTGGTAATGGACAACGACTGCGCTATCGGTCGGAACGGCGGGCTTTTGACGTGGCTGCCAGATGATATGAAGCGCTTTCGCGAAACGACAAAGGGCTCGGTTGTGATTATGGGGCGTAAAACCTATGAGAGCTTTCCGAAGCGACCGCTGCCGAACCGCGAGAATTTGGTGCTGTCGCGCTCGGCGAAAGCGATTGAAGGCGCTGAGGTTTTCCCGAGCGTCGAAAGCGTGCTCGAGCGCGTGAAGAATTCCGAAAAGCCCGTGTTCGTCATCGGCGGCGCGGAGATTTATAAGCAGTTCGCGCCGTATTGCGACGAGGCGCTGATAACGCGCGTTTATGAGAGCTTCGGCGGCGACACGTTCTTCATTGACATCGAGCGCTCCAAAGACTGGCAGCTCGCCGAGGCTTCGATAGTTCTCGAAACGAATTGTCACAAAATCAGATTTTTCAGATATTTGAAGAAACAGTAAAACGTGGAAATTCTTGCGGCATTTGTCGGCTGAAAAATATTGCTTGTCATATTCAAACCTCATTCGCGGATAATAATACCGAGCCTTTTTAAAAAGGCTGTTGATTTTTCGCAAAGGAGATTTAGATATGAATAAGAAATTTTCTTCATTGGTTCTGGCGCTTGCGTGCGCTTCGGCAATCGGCGTGACCGCGGCGGCTGACGGACCTATCGGCGGTACGATGAGAAGCATTGGCAGAGCGGCTGAGGATGTGGCTCAGGGCGTTGGCAACGCCGTAAGCGACGCGGCAAACGGCGTTGGCAACGCGGCTCGTGACATCGCAGGCACGACAACTCGCGACACTACAAGCACAACCACCACAAACGGCGTAACCACAACCAATTCGACGAATTCCATTAACACGACAAGCAACGTGACAAGCGGCACAAGCGGCATTGTAGCGGGCGTCAGCGCGACTAACCCCGGAATGGGCGTGACCTACGGCGCGTCCGCGGCGACGGCTGTTGCGGCGGCGATAGCGGTAGTTCTCTCCGCGAACCGCAGACGCAAGTAATTTAAGCAAAATATCGGCGTTCCCGACAAAAATCGGGAACGCTTTTTGCGGCTTTTTAAAACAGGCTTGACAATATTTGAAAGTCGTGCTATAATAATATTTGGCAGCGCAATTCACCCCAACGGGGCAAAAATATAAACAAACGGAGGCAAAAAATGAATATCACAAACGAAATCAAATACATCGGCGTGGACGACCGCGACATCGATCTTTTTGAGGGGCTTTACGACGTGCCGAACGGAATGGCGTATAATTCCTACGTCATTATGGACGAGAAGATCGCGGTTTTCGACACCGTGGACGCCCGCTTTGGCGAGGTCTGGCTGAAAAATCTGGAGGAGGCTCTTGAGGGCAGATCGCCCGATTTCCTCATCGTTCAGCATATGGAGCCCGACCACTCTTCGAACATTGCGGTGTTCGCGGAGAAATTCCCGTCGGCGAAAATCGTCGCTTCAAAGCAGGCTTTCGTGATGATGAAGCAGTTTTTCGGGACGGATTTCGCGGAGCGCCAGCTCGTTGTCGGCGAGGGGAGCACTCTTGAGCTCGGAAAACACGTTTTGAGCTTCATCACCGCGCCTATGGTTCACTGGCCGGAGGTTATTATGACCTACGACAGCGCGGAAAAGGCTCTGTTCTCGGCGGACGCGTTCGGCAAGTTCGGGGCGCGCAACACCGACGAGGACTGGGCTTGCGAGGCGCGGCGGTACTATTTCGGGATCGTAGGGAAATTCGGCGTGCAGGTTCAGGCGGTTTTGAAGAAGGCGGCGGCTCTCGATATCGAGAAGATATTCCCGCTGCACGGACCTTTCCTCACGGAAAATCTCGGCTATTATCTTGATCTGTACAACACGTGGAGCAGCTACGGCGTTGAGAGCGAGGGCGTTGTTATCGCGTACACTTCCGTGTACGGGCACACAAAGGCGGCGGCGGAGCTTCTTGCGAAGCGGCTGGAGGAAAAGGGCTGCCCGAAGGTTTCCGTGACCGACCTCGCGCGCGACGATATGGCGGAGGCTGTTGAGGACGCGTTCCGCTACGGCAAGCTCGTTCTCGCGACGACGACCTACAATATGGAAATTTTCCCGTTTATGAAAACATTTATTGACAACCTCACCGAGCGCAATTTCCAGAACCGCAAGCTCGCGATAATTGAAAACGGCACATGGGCTCCCACCGCCGCGAAGATTATCAAGGGAATGTTTGAGAACAGCAAGAATGTTGAGATTATTGACACGATTACAATTCGCTCCGCTATGACTCCCGAAAACGAGGAGCAGCTCGCTTCTCTTGCCGAGAAGTTGATTTAAAGCATTTTTGCAATTTCCCCGCCTTAGGCGGGGAAATTATTTTTTCGGAAAATTTTTGAATTTTTGTAACGAATTCAAAATAATCGCCACTAATATTAAAGAAACGCAGAAAGAGGTGAGGGCAATGACGGCTTTGGAGCGGCTTTATTCCGAATACAGCAGGGACGTTTACCGCTATTTGTTCAGCCTTTGCCGCTCGGCTGAGCTTGCCGAGGACCTCACCTCGGAGGTGTTTATGGAGGTCGTAAAGTCGCTCGCGGGCTTCCGCGGTGAGAGCGACGTTAAGACCTGGCTTTTCTCTATCGCGCGACGACGGTGGTTTAATTTCCTCAAAAGGAAAAAGCGATCGGCTGAAACGGAGGTGCTGGAAAATCTTATCGAGGAAAGCGGCTCGCGCTCCGCGGAGGAAAGCTACCTCAACAAGGAGCTTGTCAAACGCGTTTACGAGCTGATAAACGCCGAGCGCGAAACCTCGAAAAACGTTGCCTTGATGCGCATTGACGGCTATTCGTTTTATGAGATAGGCAACGCTCTCGGCATTTCCGAAAGCTCCGCGCGGGTCATGTTTTTCCGTACAAAGGAGAAGCTGCGCACGGCATTAAAGGAGGAATTCGATTATGAGTGAAATTAACTGCAATATCTGCCGCGATCTGCTCCCTCTTGTGCAGGACGGCGTGGCTTCCCCGGAGAGCGAGGAGCTGGTGCGGGCTCACATTGAGGAGTGCGGAGAGTGTAAGGCAATGTTCGGGAACATTCCCGCCGATAACGAAAAAGCTCCCGAAAAGCCGCCCGTCACAAAGGGCTTGAAGTCGGCGAAGCGCTATCTCACCGTGGTTTATGCCGCCGTGATGCTGCTCGGCTTGTACGTGGGCTTAAGCCTTACGGCGGGCGAGGATATGTTCTTCAACACGCTGATTATGCCCGTGGCGGGGGCGCTGGGGTATCTCGCGTTTCGGTGGCGTTCGTTGTGGATTGTGCCCGCGTTGACTTTGATTATCAACTTCATCGCGAATGGTTTGGGGCTTTTCGCGGAGCGGCTCGACATACTCTCAATTCTCGCGTGGACGTTTCTTTACAGCCTGTTCGCGCTCGCGGGGATAATCATCGCGATGCTGTTTCACTTCGCGATATTCTACAAGAAAAACCGCGACAAAAAGCGCACGAAAGCGCTTCGCATAATCGCGCTTGTTGTCGCGATTGCGGCGACGGCGTGGCTTATCTTGTTCGCGTTTTCACTGAACGGCAATCCCGTTTCGTATTTTCTCGTTACTAGCAACGCGAAGAAATACGTCGCGGAGAACTACCCCGGTTACGAAGCCGCAGCGCCCGCGTACAGCTTCAAGGACGGCACTTATTTCGTCGAGGTCACGAAACTCGGCAGCGAGGACTGCCACTTTATGGTGAAGTACGGGTTTGGCGGAAACGTTGAGTGGGATAACTACGAGAGCGCGGTAGAGCAGGGTAAAAACACCGCCGCGCGGCTGAATATGCGCTATCGCGAGCTTGTTGACACCGTGCTCGAAAGCCCCTCGTATCCGTTCAATACGGACATCGGCTTTGGGGATTTGATTTGCCGCGACGACGAAACGCACGATTTCGCGCTTGACACCGCAACTTTAATCCCCGACGGGATTTACGACCTTAACGCCCTCGCCGCGGAATACGGCGCGCTGACTATTTACGTTAAGACCGAGGACATTTCTCCCGAAAAAGCCGCCGAAATTCTCGTCGAGATTGATGACTTGATGACGCAGGGCGGCGTGACATTTAAGGCGATCGATTTGCGACTGGAAAGCGATGACAGAGGAAGCGATTTCTACATCGATAACATTCATCGTGATGAAATATCAGAAAGCAATCTCGTTGAAATTGTAATTCAAAAGCACAACGCTTATGAAGCGCGGCTTGCTTCTATCGAAAAATAAAAATCGCCGCTCGTTTAACCGCGAGCGGCGATTTTTTACTTTTTGTCATTCTTGTCCTTGTCGGATTTTTCGTCCTTCTTCTCCTCGGGCTTTTTATCCTTTTTGTCGTCCTTTTTGCCCTTGCCTTTGGGGACTTGACGGCTTACCTCCTCGAAGAATTTTAAAGCGCCGTCTATCTCCTCCTCGTTCGGGTGGTTTTTGTTTTTGTTGCCGAACAGGCGGAATCCGGACAGCCCCTCCTGCCCCATGCAGCCGTACTTCCCGACGACCTCGCAGTTCTTGAAATGCGCCGTGCCCTCAAGCTCCTCGCAGTAGTCGGGCTTTTCGGTGGGCGCGGTGTAGAGGAAGAAGATCTTCTTGTCGCGCGGCATCCAGTTCGCGGCAAACGACGCGATGTCGCGGTAGAAGCCGTCGTCCTCAATTTCCGAGGCGAAGCCGATGAGCTCATACTCCGACAGGTTTGCCGAGCGCGTTTGCGTCACGTCAATAAGCGTGACGGAGAAGCTCTCGTCGATAGCCTTCACCAGCTTTAATACGCTTTGCTGATCCTTAGATTCATACGCAATTACAGTTTTCATAAGTAGTCCCCCTTAAAATAAATCATATTTTTTCATCGTTTCGTTTGTACGATATTCGTGCTTTTCATAATAGCCGATAAGCTCTCCGCGGTCGTCGCGAAGCGCTATCATATACACGTCCTTTTGCTCCTTGTCGTTGCGGGACGTGTAGACCCTGTTGTGTGATTTGTCCGCCTTAAACCACTCGACAACGCGCCTTATCTTCTCGTTGGAGTCCGCGTTGTGACAGTCGAAAATGCTTGTGCCCGTAAGCTCGCCGTGCTTTTGATAACGCGCCCTCGCGGCGGGGTTTAAGTAAATCATCGTGTGATTTAAATCGCAGATCACAATCGGCGCGTTATCACTTTCGATTATGCTTTTAAAGAATTTTTCAAGTTCCATAATTCACCGCCTAAATTCCCAAAATCGAGAAAACCTCGTCCTTGTCGAGCCCTTTCTCGACGAACGCCGTCACCTCGAAGAACAGCTCCTGGACTTCGCCGCCCACGTCTATCGCGTGGGAGAGCATCGCCTCCCATATCTCGCGCGTTACCTCGTTCGGCCCCCAGCGGCTGAACCTCCCGCCGACGCTTTCAAATGCGGGCTTGAACACCAGCTCATACAGCTTCAGATCGCTCATAATATCGTCGCGGAGGTACATACTCTCCTCGCTCCAGAACGTCGCGCCGTCCCATTTTCCGCGCGTGAACTCGTGATAGCACGTTCCGCGCCGCTCGAAATTGTCAACAAAATATTTCATAATTTTCCTCGTTTACAAATTTGATTCGCAGATTATTATATTTGAAAGCGCCAGCGCCTCGTCAAACCACCTCAAAAACGCCTCGTAAAACTCCCTCTCCTCGGGAGAAAATTTCGGGAGCTCGCTTCTTATAGCGGAGAGCGCCTTGCTCCAGTCCTCCGCGCCGAGCCAGTTCCAATAAAGCTCGTCGAACACGGGCTCGGGCGTTCCGTCAAACGCGTCCTTGGTCGGGAACATCAGCGCGAAATAGCCTTTCAGCAGCCGTCGATAATCCTCGAAGTAAACGCGCAGCGGCTCGGAGCAGCAATGCCACTCCTCCGGCATCGGGTTCCAATCCGGCTCGTCCGAGAGCTTCAGCGGGTTGAATTCCAGCCTCGGCGAGTTTCCGGGCGAATTATCATAAAGCCGCAGTACAACGGGCTTTTGCTCGTCGGAATTGTCAAGCCATCTCATAGCCTTGTTATCCTCCGCGCCTCGCAATAAAACCGCTTGTCATGCGCGTGCCCCATTGAGAACGTTTTCCGCGGCAGCGCGCCGTCCTTTATGACTGTCGGGAACAGCTCGGATTTTTTCATCGCGGGGAGCAGAAATCCTATCGCGGAGCCGTCCGCGCAGATCTTCTTCACTACGTCCTCGCCGTGAATGTAATCGATCTTCCCGCCGTTTTCGGCAAGATATTCGTCGAGGAATTTTTGCAGCGAGCCCACCGTGAGGTTAGAGGTCGGCTTTGTAATCCCGAATTTTTTCACCTTGCCGCCGAGCCCGACCATTTCAAACTCCTGTTCCGCGCTGTCCGAAAGCCCCAGAACCTCCTCCATTGTACGCACAAAGTCATAGGCGTTGACGTCGGATATTACGCGGTGTATCGCTTCAAACTCCAGCGCGGGGGAGTGGAGGTTGACGATCTCCACAAGCGCATATCTTGCGAGCTCCGCGTCGGGCGAGCCCGCCGCCTTTTTCTGCTCGTAGCACTCCTTCGCGGTGGCAAGCGAGTGGTTGCCGTCGCCCATTGCGAACAGCAGTACATCTTCACTTGCTTGTTCTTCCGCGAGCTTATCCAGCGCCGCGAGAACGCCGTCCGCGTCGCCGCCCTCAACGATTTCTCCCGAAAGATGCCCGCCGTTCTGCATAAGCTCGAAATCGTAAACGGTTTTCAGCTTCTTTTCAAGAAGCGGCTCGATGACCGTGCATTGCGGGTCATCGATAAGTATCATAATATGCGGCAGCTCCAGCGGCGCGTTCATTCGTATCTTCACGCGCGGCGGTATCCGCGATTTTACGGTAGCCTCCGTCGCTCTGACCTGCGATTTGCTTCCTTTATTGTAATCGTACATCTCAAGGTCGATCGCGCCCACCAGTCCCGCGCGGAGCCGCCCGTCCGCTTGAATTCGCTTTGTTAGAACAAGGCAGTTCTTGTGTTCCGAAAACAGCCCGCTTTTGAGATACTCTGCCATTGTCGCGTTTATGTCCGCGATGCGTTTGCCGCAGTCGGGCTGCTCAAGGTACACCTCGGGGAGTATCAGCCGCAGCGCGGACGGAGCGTCTCCCACGATCTCGGCGGTTTTCGCCCAGTAGTCGGGCTCGCCTGTGTACTGGTCGCAAGCCACGACCGACCACTTTTCCATACCGCTTGCGTCGAGCCGCGGCAGCAGTATATCGGTTTTTGAAAATGCAGTCATATTCGCAATCCTTTCGGTTAGTTTTTAATTATTCCGACGGCGTGATAATTTTCCAGCGGATATTTTTGAACGGGCACGCCCTTTTCCCTCGCGAGCTCCGCAAGATGCCTTGTGAGCGGGCTTTCGGGGTCGCGCAGGAGGATTACCTCGGGCGTTCTCCGAAGCAGAACTCTTGTCGCCTCGCCGATGCTCGGCTTTACAAGCGCGATGTCCGACACGCCGAATTCCTCCGCGATCTTACGCGCCTCCGCCAAGCCCGCGCCCGCAGGCTTTACAATCTCGCTCGGGGAATAGGGCGGGAGATTGTCAAACTCGCGCTCGATAGCCTCAATAAACTCGTAGGTTTTGTCGTGGGATTTTAACTCGTCAAAATAGACCGCCCCATGAAAATCAGGGAAATCGCCGTCGTGTATCAAATCCTCCCGCAAAATCGTCCGCGAAAACAGCCCCGAAACGACGCTGTTAAGGCACGAGCACGGAATGAACACGTCCTCGCGAGTGCCGTAAATTTCGCACACGCCCGCGGGGTCAGCGAGGACGGCGGGGCGCGGGTCTATTTCGGGGAAGTCCGCAAGCGCCTCGGCGAGCTGCCGCGTTATCGCGCCCTTGCCCGTCCAGCCGTCGACGAACTGTATTTTCGCCGCGTCGTGCCGCGCCAGAATATACTCCAGCGCCGCCCTGTCTATGCCCTTGCCGCGGATTATCGAAACGGAATAATGCGCCGCCGAAATGCCGTGAGCCCGCTTTAAATAGCGCTTTATCAGCACTCCTACGGGAGTGCCCGCGCGTGCCAGCGACACGATTACAACGTCCTTTCCCTTGGCTTGCAAAATCTGCTCCGACACCGAGCGCACCGCCGCCGCGGTCTGCCGACCCCACGCCGCAAGCCCCGCCTTGTAAAGCGCGATGTATTCCGCGCTTGGGACGTACTCCTCGGGCAGCAGCTCGCAGTAATGCACGCCTTCGCGCATTTTCGCGGCGCGTTCGGCGGGGGACATCGGCGCGATTTTGCCTGTCACATCTTTTAACAGAAGGACGCAATCCTCGCTTTTAAGCGATGTTCGCATTTCACTTCCGCGCCCGCGAACGACAACAATGCGCTCGCCGCCGCACGCTCCGCAAAGCCGCTTCAAATCCTCATCGCTGATTTTCGGCGTGTCCGTCATTATGATCGTGACGTCGCACCTTTCGGAATTATAAAGGTAAACCGTCCGCTTGCCGTCGTAAAGGCTCGGCAAAACGGATCGTGTTTTTATCGGGTAATCCTCGCAGCTTGACGGCAAAATCGGGCTTCGCGTAACTCCGTGGACGCGTACATCAAAGCCCTTTTCCGCGAGCAGATTTCCCAGCAGAATCGGCGGCAGGCAGAGCTCCTCCGTGCCGATTATTTCAACGCTTTTCGCTGTTGAAATATCATCCTGCAATTCGCGGAAAGCCGCATTGCAAAACGCTTCGCACTCGTCGAAATAACGCTTGCAATTAACGCCAAGGCGAATATCGTAAAGCGAATTCAGCTCGATTATTTTCTCGGGAGCTTTCAAGCGCTCCGGCTCGTCGGGAGAAAATTCCTCGGGGAAATTCAAGCTCGGGAGCTCGTCGTAAATATACTTCGCGAACGCCTTAACGCCGATTTTTTCAAGCGCCTCAACGCTCTCGCGGCTCGCGGCGAACGCGTGCGCGGAAATCGGAATTTTGCAATTTGCGAGGATTTTCTCGGCGAGCGCCTTGACGGTGTTTCCCGTCGAGAACTCGTCGTCGATGATGAAAATGTGTGAAATCTCGGCGAGGTTTATATCCCGCACGCGGAGCTTATGCAGCGGCGCGTGGCTGTGCGCCTCGCAAAACGTCACGCACTCGCAGAAATCGGGCTGCTCCTCGCGCGTTGTGCTGATGAGAAAGCACCGCTCCTCAAGGGCTTTCGCGGCAAGCGCGCCTATCCCGACGGCGGTTTCCGAAAAAACCACCGCGAGGCACTTCCCGCTTGGGCAGATCCGAAGCAGCTCCTCGCCCATTTCGGCGCAGCGCGAAATCGTTTCGCGCGGGTCGCCCGGATAATGCTTCGACTGATTTTTATTCACAATAAGATAATCGCGAAGCGGGTTTCCGTCGCGCTTTGCTATGCCGAATTCCTCTAAATTTAGTGTCATTTCTTCTCCGATGCTTTATTATTAAACTGTCCCGACAATGGAACAATTACGCCTGCCTTTATCTGCCGAAGATAATCCTCGGGCGAGTTGATTTTTTCGGGCGCTAAAATCCCGCCGCCCGATATCTGATTTATATTGTGCGTGTCCGAGCCGCCCGTCCGCGGGAGTGAGTACATTTTCGCGTACTGCTCGGCGCGGTCATTGTAAACATCATTGCCGCCGAAAATCGGGTTGGCGTTTCGCAGGTTTATGACCTCCACCGCGTCCACGTCGTGCGGGTAAAGGCTGATAAACGGTATGTAGCCCGCCTCGCGGAACGGGTGCGCGTGGACGACAAACCCGCCCGTTTTCCGCACCTCGCTGAAAAGCTCGCGCTCGTCAGCCTTCATCAGCAGCTGCTCGTTAGCCTTCAGCCATTCCTTATCCTTATTGTAAATCAAAAAATCCGCGCCGCGCACAGTCCACTCCACGCCGAAAAACACGTCGAGCCCGATTTTATTTCCCTCCGCGAGGGCGTTTTCATAGCCCTTGCAGTAGAGGTCTATGCGCTCCTCCCACGGGAGATTTTCCGGGACGGTCGTGCTGGAGTTGAAGAAGTGGTCCGTCACGAAAATTCCGTCATAGCCCGTCGCCTTATGCGCCCGCGCCATTTCCGCGCCCGTGCTGGAAGCGCACGAGCTGCCCTCCGAGGTGTGGAGGTGAGTTTCATATTTATACATTATTTTATACCGCGAAAAAACGTTCGCTTCGCTCACTTTGCCTCGTGAACTTGCCTCCGCTTTGCTTCGGCAAATTCACTCGCATTTTTCGCTCCTTATTTTAAATCGCGAAAAACCGTTCGCTTCGCTCACTTTGCCTCGCGAACTTGCCTCCGCTTTGCTTCGGCAAGTTCACTCGCATTTTTCGTTCCTTATTTTAAATCGCGAAAAAACGTTCGCTTCGCTCACTTTGCCTCGTGAACTTGCCTCCGCTTTGCTTCGGCAAGTTCACTCACATTTTTCGCTTTTTATTTTAATGACTTTCAAACCAGTTTTTCCCGCATTTCGCGTCGACGAGTAGCGGCACCTCAAGCTCCACGGCGCTTTGCATTTCCTCCCTGAGGATTTTCAGCGCCTGCTCGGATTTGCCCTCGGGCGCTTCAACGATAAGCTCATCGTGAACCTGCAAAATCAGATTCGCCTCGGGGAGCTCCCTTTTGAGCCGCCTGTAAACCCTTATCATCGCGATTTTGATAATATCCGCCGCCGTGCCCTGGATAGGCGTGTTCATCGCGATGCGTTTCCCAAGCGCCTTTATCGTTTTGTTTGTCGAGAGTATCTCGGCGATAAACCGCCGCCGCCCGAACAATGTCACGGCATAGCCGTCCGCCTCGGCGGAGGCTGTGTTGGTTTCCATATATTCGCGAACGCCCGAGAAATGCTCGAGATAATCATCGATATAGCGCTTCGCGACGGCAACGGGTGTGCCGATGTCCTTCGCGAGCGAGAACGCCCCGATGCCGTAAACAATCCCGAAATTCACCGCCTTCGCCTTTCGGCGCAAATCCGCGTCGGACTGCCCCGCAGCTTTTCTGAAAACGCTCTCGGCGGTTTCCGCGTGAATATCGCGTCCCTCCTTGAACGTTTCGATCATCACCTTGTCCTTGGATAACGACGCGAGAACGCGCAGCTCTATCTGGCTGTAATCCGCGTCGCAAAGCACCTTGCCCTCGGCGGCGACGAGAAATTTTCGGAAATTTCTCCCAAGCTCCGTCCGCACGGGAATGTTCTGGATATTCGGCTCGGCGGAGCTTATGCGCCCCGTGCGCGTTTCGGTCTGCTTGAACGTCGTGTACATTCTCCCGTCCGCTGAAACCGCCGCCTGAAGCCCCTTG
>CAYSHU010000036.1:0-15129 GCA_964430965.1 uncultured Ruminococcus sp.
GGCTTGTCGGCTAGCCTTTGTGGGTGACGCCAAGCCGCTGACGACGAAGATGAGGGCTTATCGACAGCCTGAAAGGGGCTTATTCAAGCCCCTTTTTCTTATACGCCAAAGCAAACAGCACAACTCCGACAATAAAATTCGCCGCGATTACGATAATGCTTTTTGCCGAGATTTCGCTCTCGCCGATGCCGTTTATAAGGTCGCTTATCTGCTGGGAATAAATTATCCCCGCGGCTTTTTTTACGCTCTCGTTAAACATCGACAGCATCGGAACAAATGAAAATATCATCATTATCGGAAGCGTCAGCGAGGTAGCCGCCATTTGGTTTCTGCTGAATATTCCGATCACCGCGCCGATTGTTTCCGACAAAATAATTCCCGCTGTCATTATCAGAATAAACTCCGCGAGAGCCGCGCCGCTGTATTCGCCCAAAACCGCGAACACCGCCGTGCCTATCATACACATAATGAAAATATAAGCGCCGACGCTTACGATATACTGCGCGGGCTTTACGTTGCTCATCATCAGCGCGCGGAGCGTGTTCTTTTCCTTTTCCTCGGATATTATCGCCGACATACACGTCAGGGGCGCCATTCCGACAAACATCACCGCGAACAGCTTCGCGAAGAAGTGCTCGGGCATATTTTCGAGCTTAATCGCGTTCTCCATGATTATCGCCATTACGGGAAACATTAAAAATTGTATGAATATCGTTTTGTTCTTGAACGTGTCGAGTATCTGCTTTAAAAATACCGCTTTTACGTTTCTCATACCGCAAGCTCCTTTCCCGTAAGCTCCATAAATACCGTTTCAAGGTCGGGCTCGGTCGTGTGTATCGTTTGGGCGCGTCCGCTTCGGATAAGCTCCGCGAGCTTATCCGCGGCGTTTTCATCGTGAGTAAGCTGCATATCCGTGCCGTCGGACAGGTGAATTTTCAGCATACGCCGATGATTGTATTTTCGGCAGATTTCGCTTGGCGAGCCGTGCTCGACTATCTTACCATCGTTAATCATCACAATATCGTCGCAAAGCTTTTCCGCCTCCGTCATTGTGTGCGTCGTCAGGAAAATCGTTTTGCCGTTCGCCTTTTCCGCGAGCATCATTTTGTGTATTTCGTCAGCGGTGGCGGGGTCAAGACCGCTTGTGGGCTCGTCGAGGAACAGAATGTCGGGGTCTGTCATAAAAGCACGCGCCAGCCGCAGTCTGCTGCGCATACCCTTTGAGAGCTTCGCGGCGGGAGTTTTTTTCGCGCCATCAAGCCCGACCTTTTTCAGCGAGCTTAATATGCCGTCCTTATTTACGCCGTAAATTTCCGCGAAGATTTTCAGATTGTCAAAGCAGCTGAGCCGCTCGTAAACGCCGAAATTATCCATCATAATTCCGAATTTTTTATTGTCCTCGCCCGTGAGCCTTTCGGCGGGAATTCCGTTTACCTCCGCCGCGCCGCTGTCGCGCGGGAGCTGCCCCGTGAGTATTTTTATCAGCGTTGTTTTGCCCGCGCCCGAAGGGCCGAGAAGCCCGAAAATCTGCCCCTTGAGGACATCGAACGTCAAGCCGTTCAAAACCGTTTTATCGCCGAACGACTTCACGATATTATCCGCCGCTATTATCTTTTCCATATTACTCCTCCTTATAACGCTTCAAAGCCTCTTCAAGCCTGCGGTTTTCGTTTTTTTCGGCGAGCACCGATATAAGCGTGCTGACCGCGCAGCTTATCACAAAGCACACGATAAACATTATCCACGCAAGCGGAAGATCCGCGGGGAACCAATCGAACACAAAAATAAAAACGAGTATCGTTGCGAAGGCTCCCGCAAACAAAGCGATTATCCTTGCGGCGAGCGGCATTTTCTTTATCAGAATATCCGTTGCAAATATCACCCGCAAGCCAACAATCACCGCCGAAGCAAGCAAAAACTGAAAGCTCGTGGCAACGCCGACACCCTCTGTTCTCAGCGAGAAGATAGTCGACAAGCCGTGCGCGGATTCTCCGAACACAATGCAGAAAATATTCAGCAGCCCCGTTGTTATGCCGTATATCATAAACACCTGCGAAAGGTATTTAAGCGGCGAAAAATTCCTGTCCATTACAATACCCCCAGTCTTTTTTTCAGCTCGTCGGCGTATTGCCTTGACGCGATAAGCTGCTCGCCGTTTTCGAGAGTTATTCGAATTTTTCTGTCTAAATCGGCCTTGAGAGAGCGGATATATTTAAGCCGAACTATGCAGGATTTGCTTATGCGCAAAAATCCGACGCTGCAAAGCTTTTCCTCTGTTTCGTACAGCCTCAGCTTAGACTCGAAGCAATCCGTTTCGGTGTAAACAAAGGTTCGCCTGTCGACCGTTTCAATATACGCGATTTTTGAAATATCAAGTATGTGAGTTTCCCCGTCCTTAATGACCGTGAGCTTATCGTCCGCCATACGAAGCGCGGCGATAATTTTCTCGGTTTCGGCGGTCAGAGCGCCGCAGCTTATTGTAACCTCCGTATCGGAATCGGAAAGATTTGGGTCTATGTTAATGGATATTTTCACGCTGTTTCCCTCCCCACGATAACATATTAGCATACCGCGAAAATTTTTTCAAGAGGCAGATGCGCGACTTGCCGTTTTTTGGGCGTGAATTGCCTGAAATTGCAGCGATATTATTATTGCTTCACGCAAAGATGCCCCCTGCCAAAACGGCTTTGGGGGCATCAATATTGCTTTGCGGCGCGGATGCGGGGAAAAGGGAAGATTTCGGGATTGCCTACGGGCATAGTCAAGTTCACCCCCGCGCATGCGGGGAAAAAGGTCATTGTCCGATGTGACTACTTTCCACATTGGGTTCACCCCCGCGCACGCAGGGAAAAGCGTCCGTGGTGAAATTCTACACGGACTATTTTAGGTTCACCCCCGCGCACGCGGGGAAAAGCTTGCCGTGCCTGTACACTGGTCGCCAGACATAGGTTCACCCCCGCGCACGCGGGGAAAAGGTTGATATGGGAAACCTTTCAGCGCGCGTGATGGGTTCACCCCCGCGCACGCGGGGAAAAGAACAAGCCGCCGCTTTTAGGAGTGTAACGGTAAGGTTCACCCCCGCGCACGCGGGGAAAAGTAAAAACACGAGAAAACAACATAACAGCAGAGGGGTTCACCCCCGCGCACGCGGGGAAAAGACTATTTGCACGCCCCCGATAGACATTGTATAGGGTTCACCCCCGCGCACGCGGGGAAAAGAACTTCCCGAACTTCTTTCTAATGCTCCCTCTGGGTTCACCCCCGCGCACGCGGGGAAAAGCTTGCCGTGCCTGTACACTGGTCGCCAGACATAGGTTCACCCCCGCGCACGCGGGGAAAAGGTATAAAAATCGTCTTCAACGTGGCAAACTCCGGGTTCACCCCCGCGCATGCGGGGAAAAGTCTTCCTTGGCTCACCCTAAGGAGTACCAAACGGGTTCACCCCTGCGCACGCGGGGAAAAGTTGGTGTTTGGACAGTCGGGTTCTGGTAAATCGGGTTCACCCCCGCATACGCGGGGAAAAGACAAAGCAGGAGGGCGCGTCCGGCGGAGATCAGGGTTCACCCCCGCGCACGCGGGGAAAAGTTAATTGGTACAAATTCAAGCTCGTTGTCACGGGGTTCACCCCCGCGCACGCGGGGAAAAGTTTCTGGATAAGCTAAAGGACGACCACGGAGAGGGTTCACCCCCGCGCACGCGGGGAAAAGCGTACTTGTCCCCCCACTGGGTGCAAAATATTAGGTTCACCCCCGCGCACGCGGGGAAAAGGCTATGCTTTTATCATTCTCCTGCAAAATCTGGGGTTCACCCCCGCGCACGCGGGGAAAAGGTCCTCGTACAAATCCCGAAGTGTGGCGGCGGGGGTTCACCCCCGCGCACGCGGGGAAAAGCTTCTGGCAAAACAGTTTGAGGACGTTACCATAGGTTCACCCCCGCGCACGCGGGGAAAAGCGTTAGTAACAAAAGATGTCGCGCCATTACCGAGGTTCACCCCCGCGCACGCGGGGAAAAGTAAATATTGGGTTACGTTTAAATTGAAAGACAAGGTTCACCCCCGCGCACGCGGGGAAAAGATTTTGTAAAGATTACGATTTCGGATCGGTTGGGGTTCACCCCCGCGCACGCGGGGAAAAGCTTGCCGTGCCTGTACACTGGTCGCCAGACATAGGTTCACCCCCGCGCACGCGGGGAAAAGTTTTGCGTAATGCCTGTCGGAATACCGCCCCACGGTTCACCCCCGCGCATGCGGGGAAAAGTGATTTTGCGGTCTCCGCGGGAGCTTTCTTGAAAGGTTCACCCCCGCGCACGCGGGGAAAAGTGCCCGTCGCCTCGCAGAACCGCTCCGCGACGTAGGTTCACCCCCGCGCACGCGGGGAAAAGCTTAACAGCGCCAAAATATTGTGATATTCTTCGGGTTCACCCCCGCGCACGCGGGGAAAAGACGCCGACGATCTGCGCGTAATGCTTACGGAGAGGTTCACCCCCGCGCACGCGGGGAAAAGTTCCCCGAATTTTATTGTGCGAATGGGCTTTCTGGGTTCACCCCCGCGCACGCGGGGAAAAGGTGCCTTTTCTCGTGTTGAGAAGCAGCGCAACGGGTTCACCCCCGCGCACGCGGGGAAAAGCACTCAATTGGCGGCGAACTGCATTCCGGTATAGGTTCACCCCCGCGCACGCGGGGAAAAGCACTTGACAACATCGAAAAGAACGGGAATAAGGGGTTCACCCCCGCGCACGCGGGGAAAAGGTCATCTGCTTGCCCCGTGCTCTCTATAAGATAGGTTCACCCCCGCGCACGCGGGGAAAAGTATACGGTAAAACCGTTCGATTTTACTTCCGCGGGTTCACCCCCGCGCACGCGGGGAAAAGCTCCTATAGGTGAGTACTGCGTAAGCTCCGAGAGGTTCACCCCCGCGCACGCGGGGAAAAGCTTTTCAGAGGGGCAATTGTCGACAATAACCGAGGTTCACCCCCGCGCACGCGGGGAAAAGAAGGATTGAACAGCGATTGAAGCGCCCTCGATAGGTTCACCCCCGCGCACGCGGGGAAAAGAGATTGGGGGGTGCTGTTGATATGGCTGTATCAGGTTCACCCCCGCGCACGCGGGGAAAAGTTCTGATGTACCTTGTCGGCGGCTTTTTTGAGAGGTTCACCCCCGCGCACGCGGGGAAAAGTTCGGGCTTTATTGTCAGAGTGAGCCAGTCGAAGGTTCACCCCCGCGCACGCGGGGAAAAGTACCAAAGAACCTCGAAACCGTCCATAAAGTTAGGTTCACCCCCGCGCACGCGGGGAAAAGCACGCAATAGTCATTTTGCACAAAACAACACTAGGTTCACCCCCGCGCACGCGGGGAAAAGCTGGTTTGGGCGATTATCTTGATAATGATGATGGGTTCACCCCCGCGCACGCGGGGAAAAGACTAAACAGAACCCTTTATAAAGGCGTTTTTTTAACCGAAACTTTCAAATTTCATTCAGTTTTAAAAACACCCCGTACAACGTTTCACAATCCGCCGATGCCCGATGAGAAGCTTCACACGGAATTTTCAGATATCCCGCAATCGTCTTCAGCTTGTAGTTTTCTATATTCCGGATTTTCTTTCGTGAAAGCAGCAGCACGTCCGTTACCTTGCTTATCGGGAATTCAAGAGAATTTTTCACAAACGAGCTTTCCAAAAAAGCAATATCAAACCTCCTGTTAAAACACACCACTTCCCTTCCGTTTATGAGTTCACCGAGCTTTTGAAGCGCCGCGGCAAGCTCCTCGCCGCTTTTAAGCATTTCATCGGTAATTCCCGTGAGCTCGGAGATTTGCGTTGGTAATGCCTTGTCGATTTTTATCAGAGTATCCCACGATGATAATATCCCCGAATTATCCGCAACAAGCGCCGCTATCTCTATAATATCGTCTTTTTCGACGCTTAAACCCGTGGTTTCAATATCGAGAAACACGCGCTCTTTATTTGAGGCGGCGCTCCGTTTCGCGCCCAAACGCCGCTTTGCCGCGTTGCTGAAGCCCTTTGGAAGCTCTTCGGTTTGATTTGGCTTATTCGGGCGCATCATTATTTTAATGCCGTCATAATCCCGGATTTTCCAAGGAGTATTATGCGTGCGGAATTCCAGGTGCTGCTCATTTTTCGCGCTGTACACCATAGTTGCCCGACCGCCGCCGATGTTGCTGCAGATCCTTTCCCAAAGCGCCTCGCGAACTCTTGCGCTCACATTGCCGACATACACGCCCGTGTCTATCTCAAACAGCCATTTTGTGAGGTCGCCGCGCAGCTTAGGCGGGCAGTCAGTCATCGTTATCACTATCATCGTCCGCTCCCTTTTCGCGGTATTGCCTGCCGTTTTCAACGTTCCCTTTTATATTGTCCCAGAGATAAACGACGTTTTGCTCTTCGCTCTGTGTTTCCGAATCCGAAAGCAGATATTTTATGTCACGAACCATTCGTTCAAGAAGCCGCTGTTTTACAATCTCGTCACGCAGACGGCGTCTTACCATTCCCGAAAAATCCGAGGGCGTGTTGCCGTTGAATTCATCTCGAACCATTGCCGCCATTTCAAAAGCTATGGGGATCGTCGTTTCCGCCTTATACAAATCGGCGATGTCGTAAGCGAACGAGCACTCGTGTCCCACGTGAACAAATCCCAGCCCCGCCGAACAGCCCAAAGCGCAGATAACGGAGTGAGCCAGTCCGTACAAGCACACATTGCCTGCCGAAAGCGCCTGATTTACGGGCGTTCCCGACGTGAAATCCTCGTGGTCGTATTCCCTGCCGTCCCACGTTATGTCCCATTCCTTTGAGTATTTTCGATAAGCCGACCTGACGCGGCTTCCCTCTCGCCCGCGAAGCTGCTGTAGCGTCAGCCCTCTTACGTCCTCGCCCGGAAACCTCATCTGATACATTTTCCGCACAACGTCAAGATGCTTTCGTGTGTTGCTGACAAGCTCCGCCTGCTTAACAAGCAAGCGCGTATGCGAGTTAAGCGCGCGGCCGTGCGCGTAATATCTCACGCCGTGCTCCCCGACCCAGACCGCGCCGATGCCGCTGTCGCCGATAAGCTCCATTGCGCGGTGCGTTATCTTGCACCCCGGGCCTATCAAAAGCGTAGTTATCGCCGCGGCGGGAATAAACACATCGCCGTCAAGGTCGGTGACCTTTACAGCGCTTTCCTCGCGGTTTATCACGCAATGCTCAAGATAAACAAACGTCATTCTGTCGCTTATCTGCGGCAGCTCTTCAAGCTCGGGCTTTATCATTCCTGCGTCGATTTGCATTTCACCGTACTCCGATTACCGTCAGCAGCCCTTGCCCGTAAGCCTTTTCCCTGCCTATCCCAAGGCAAAGCGTTTCCTTAAACCTCTCAGCGTCGTTTACTGTCAGAATTCCCTCAAACGTCACCGAAAGCAGCCGTACTCTTGAAGAGCTTTTTTCGGGATTATTGCCGTTTCGCTTGCGGAAATCATACCGCTTTGAACGGACGACCTGAAACCCATCGAGTTCTAACGAAAAGCCGAGCTTCTCTGCTCTTTCGGACAACCAGCGCTTTTGATGCTCGGGAGTGACGTGCGGCATTATTTTCCCGCGCTTGCCGGAGCTGTCGGGCTTAGACACAACAGGGTTTGCCGTCAGCCTGAACTGCCACCTGCCGCCTTCGGTTATTCTTTCAAGAAGCGGCGAATAGTCCTTCGTTTCATACTCGCCCGGAAACCCGAACTGCTCGCTGAACCGCCGCAGATCGGGCTTCTCCTCGCTTAATATCAAAACGTACTTTTTACCGTTAAGCTCGTCAAGCCGCCAAAGCCTTCGCGTTCTTTCTCCCTCAAACGAGCCTTCAACCGCGCCGTGAAGCATACTTAACGAAGCAAGTGCCTTCATCGTTTCGCGAAGCGCGGTGTTAAGCTCAATACGCGATAAATACATTTCATCACCTCAATTCCGACATCGCGTCGTGCTCGGTTTCATCGTCCGATTTTTCATTAAATTCAACGAAATATTCCTTAATCTTGCGATAACCGTAAGTCCGTCTGCGCGGGTCGAACGAAATCGGCACGTCCTGAACAACGCCCGCGCCCACGTCGTCGGTTTCGATTTGTACGCGCATAACGCTCTCGTGAACATCGCAAACAGGCGGCTCCTCGCGGAGCGCCTCCTCAAGCGGAAGCTCGCGAATTCCCAGCACTATCGGCAAGGTCGGCGGACAGGAGCGCCGCCCCAGAAACAGAGGGAATTTGGGATTAAGCAAAGCGGCTTCCAGCTCCTTTAAAAGCTCCTCGCTGCCCTCAAAGCCCGCCAGAAAAACAGCGTCGGCGAGGTAATGGCGGTAGGTTATGTAGGAATCCTTGACCTCGGGCTCTGCCGAATACGGATTTTTATATGAGTGCGCCGTGTGAAAATCAGTGACGTCATCTCCGCCGCGATCGGCGCGAACGCCGAATTTCAGCTCGGAGAGCCTTGACAGTTCTTTATCGGAGTTTCTGCTAAGCCCCAAAGCCGCCGCCAGCAGTCCGACAACGCCGCTTTTTGTCGGCATTTTTTCGGTGGTGCGCGTTTCAAATTTGGAGCTCATACCCCACGACTGAAGCGGCGCCGCAAGCCTTAAAAGCAAGGTCGGCATATCACTCGCCCTCTCTTTCGGAAAGCTTCTCCTTTACGGCGGATTTCACCAGCTCCAAAATCTCGTCAATGCTGCCGTCCTCAAATGTCCAAACCTTCTCAGGTTCGCCGTATTTCTTATACTTATCTGCGATATATCTGCAAAATTCTTTTTCGGATTCCTCA
This sequence comes from uncultured Ruminococcus sp., assembly GCA_964430965.1. Classification (GTDB taxonomy): domain Bacteria; phylum Bacillota; class Clostridia; order Oscillospirales; family Ruminococcaceae; genus CAG-115. The sequence continues at coordinate 8,786 of CAYSHU010000036.1, forward strand.
AAATAACCGCCGTTCTTGTCCGAAACGGGCTTTTCAAACGCGTCCGCAAGATTTATCGGCTGGTCGTTTCTGACAGCGATGTAAACAAAATCGGGCAGCGTGCGGTTTGCAAACGTGTTCTGCTTGCCCGTGGGCATTGATCTGATAAACGCCTCAATAAAGCCGACGATAGTATCTGCGGACGAAGCGCCGAGATTTTTCGCGAGCTCGCACACGTTTACCGTCGCGTATCTGTAAAGCGTCGCGGAGTTAAACTCTACCGTTCCGAGATGCCCCGCGCCGCTTTCGTCGTCCTTGTTAAGGTCATCAACAGCCGTGAAATAATCGTACTCGTTGTGAACGGCGTGCGTGGAAATTGCGTGAGCAACCTGCGCGGCTGCGTCGAAAATAATTGACACCTCGGAAGACGCTAACATTCTTCCGAACAAAGCCATATCTATAGACGGCATAGCATCTAACGCGGCGGTGTATTCTTTCTTATTGCTGCAACCCTTTATCGCAAGTTCCGCCACCGCTTTCGCTTGAGCCGCACTAAAGAACATTATCGTAGATGTTTTCCCATTCTTATCGGGCGTAAACCCGATAACCTTCAGTGCCTTCTTGGCAAATTCCAACGCCTTCTCCTCGTCAATGCTACTGTCAATCTTCCGAATTTCATCGGCAATCATCTGCGGAACCTTTTTCGTCCGAGTTCCGATTTCGTCCGCTTCAAAAATCTCGCGGAACATTTTGCGCATTTCGTGCTTCCACGACTGCGAGGACACGCGCGCCCTCACCGCGCCGCCGTATTTCGCAGTCTTGGGGCTGCCCGTGTCGTCGCGGTTTATGCAGCTCGGCGGAACGTTCTGCAAAACGTGAATGTCAACGTATATGTTATTCCTTTTCATTACTGTTATCCTCACTTTCAATATCGTTTTTGTTGATTCTGTAAAAATCCCGACCCCACTTCATTCGGATTTTGTCCGTGAAATTTTCGGCTTGAAACAGGAAAATATCCTTTGCAAGGTCCGCGTAGTCGAGCTTGATTTTCTCGCCGCTCAGCAAATTTACGAGCGTTCTCAGGCGATATGAAAGCTCCGTCATATCGTCGGAGCTTGCCGCAAGCCCGAGCTTGAATTTCACACGCTCCTCATTGCTCTTTTCACCCTCGCCGTGAACCAGCTTACGTACTGCCCTGCCGAGGCGGTTTTCGTCGCCCTCCGCGTTCATCGGCTCGGAGTGTCCCTGCTGATGCAGAGCGAAAAGCGTCAGCGCCGTGTAGACCGCCCATTCCTCGCGGGACGGCTCGGCGGTTTTGCTCATAAGCTCCTCGGGCAAATCCGCCAAGAACTCGCCCCAAAGCTCCGGGAGCTCTCCGGGCTGCTTGCCGACGCCGCGCCGAAGCTGCGCGAGGCTCGCTTTGGTACTGCCCGAATCAAGACTTTTGGTAAGCGAAAATATTTTTCGCCTCACAAATTTTCCAACTTCTTTTGTCACATCTTTCACCTCCTGTTATGATTTCTCCGCAATGATAAGCTCTTTCAGGAACTCGTTCATCGCCTCCGCCGCCGAGCAGATCTGCTTCTGCTCTGAACCTTTTTTGTCTTTCGAACGTATCGTCCTCCCGAAAATCGCCGCGGAATCCGTTTGCGCGATTATTTCCTCGCCCAAGCGCCTTGCGATGTCAACGCACTCGCTGCGCCATTTCTTTTGACTTTCGTCCTTGTCGTCGACGGCGGGGTCTAACGCGCAGAGCCATTTCCGAAACGGAGCGTCTATGCGGTCGAAGAAATCCGCCTTGACTTTATCGGCAAAATTCGCCGACGTGCCTCTTGACTCCTTAGTACTGTTGCTGCCGCCCGCCGCCAGATCAACGTTCTTCGCGAATGTCCACACCCTTTGGGAAATTTTATCGCAGAATTCAACGCTGTCTGTCACCGCGGTCTGCCACTTTGGGTTCATATCGGAAATTAAGGCGGCGTGCATTTGGAGGGAGTCGGAAAAGACGTTGATTACAGACATATTATTTTTGTCGTACTTAATCGTCGCGATTTTCAAAGCCAGCAAACCGAGATTGAGTATTCTGTTGCTTTCTAACAAATTTATCCAAGAAGCAACCCTCGGTTTGCGCACGTCCTCGCTGTTGGTAACAATCGCGGGAAAATCCCGCCAGAATTGTCGTGAAGCATTGTGTGTGCGCGGCTTGTACGTATCAGTCTTTCTACCTTTTTTGTCCGTTTCACAATACCACATTGTCATCGGCTCAATAAAAGCATTTTTTTCTGTGAAATAATCTCCGCCCAGCACATAATATCCCGTCACGCGTTCATCGGTGCGTTTCAAAAGAATTCTTCGCGACTGTAAAGTGTAAAGCTCGGAAAGATTATTTGGAAACGCAATCTCTTTGTTCTTTAGCGTCGTTTCTTCCTTGCGTTCCCAGATAGGATTTTCACTGTGCCACGCCTCACCCGAATTCGCATTATACAAAATGAAATTCAACATTAACGTTTCAAAAAGATTATTACCAACCACGCAAATCAAACCCAGTTTTCCAAGCCAACCCAGCCCAGTACCATCTTTTATAGAGGTATCGTCGTAAGCGTTAAGATTTAAAAGCCAACGTGCCGCTTGATTGTATGAAACTGATTGCCTCTCAGCACCACCCACCATAGGAAATAACCTTTCTTTGTGCCCGCTTTTTGACAACACCCCATTAAACTTCTGAGCGTCGTATGTTCCGTTTGGAATTTTCCCGTCTTTGTACTTTTTTGCTAATTCTGCAATTCCCGCAACCTGATAAAACGGCCTCTCCGGGTGAAACAGATAAAAGCTCTCCCTTTGCGTTTCGAGGTAATCCGAAATCACCTCCGCGGGGAATTTTCCGCTTTCCCATAGCTTTTTCCAACGCCCCAGCGCGGCGCCTTGGGATTTTATCGGCGAAGGCTTTCCCGACGCGCTGTATCGCGAAAACACCGTGTGCAGAATTGCCAGCAGCAGCCGCATCACCGCGAAATCCTGCGTCGGAAGCTCTCCGCAAAGGTCTTTGTACAGGTGCGCGTTCGCGAACAGCTCCTTAAGCGAAACCTCGGAAACCTTGCAGTCATTATCAATAACGCAAATCCAAGGCTCGTCAAGCAAATTGAATTCCTTGTCGGTCAATTGTTTTCCTCCTTTTTATAAGTTAATCCGCCGTCGTGCGAATATGAGATCTTATAGCCGCGCAAATCGGCGGTGAGCTCCTCGTCAAGCAGCAGAACCAGCTCGCCCTTTAGCCAATGCGAAGCTTGAAATCCCACCAGATGCTTGTCCGCTTTTTCAAGCTCGTCGATAGTCCTGTCCGCGTCACAGCAGAAAACTGCGGGAAGCCGCAGCCTCTGCTCGGCAATGCGCTTGCAGACGCTCTCCGGCGGGCAGACCCCGGGCGAGTATTTCCCGCCGTCCGAGTGCCGCGGCAAAAGCTCCAGCATACCGTCCGAGCGCTGCATCATCACAAGCACCTCTATCGAGGACATTCCGTCGCGCACCGCCGCCAGCGCCTTGTGTTCGTTGTCGCTTGCGGGATTGTTAAGCCAACCGTGAAGGTCATCGGCTATTTCGATGTACTCGTCTGAATCGATATCCTCGTCAAGTTCGATATTATCGGACGGCGGCGGCATCAAAAAGCCCTCCGCTCTCTGACGCTTTATATCAAGCAGCGTCGTGTAATCCTCAAGCGCGGCGCGTTCCTCGTCGCTTTGCGGGCCGACTGTTTTATACGCTTCTCCGACCAGCCTGTCTATGTCGCGCGGAATGTTTATCGTTTCGGGCAGCAGCGCCCGCGTGCGCAAAAGCAGCCATTTTGTATATATCCTCTCCGACGAGCCGTTAAGCTCCGCCGTGCCTAAGACAACGCACTTGGGAGCTTCGAAGCCGCGCGGCCTGTCGGGGCGCTTGTGGCGGTGAAGTCTGCCGAGCCTTTGCAGCAACAAATCCATAGGGCAAAGGTCGGTAATCATAATATCAAAATCAATGTCAAGCGATTGCTCGAGCACCTGCGTTCCGACAACGACCGTGCCCTTTCGTTCAAATGCCGTGGAATTCTTTCCGACGGCGCGTTTGAGCGCCTCCTCCTTGTCCATTCTGTCGGGGATAACAAACTGCGCGTGATACAGAATAACGTTCGCGCCCTCAATTGAACGCGCAAGCTCCGCAAATTGCTGCGCGCGCTTAACGGTGTTGCAGATTATCCCGACGCACGCCCCCGCGCTTACCGCGTTTTCTATCTCGGCGAGCGCCGCGTCGTCCTCCGCTTTGACGATTTTCACGCGCTTTTCGGGAATATTCAGCGGCAGCGAAACCGCGCGCAATTCGTTTCCGTCCGTGTAGGTAAGGCGCGGATATGCGGCTTTTGGGAGCTCCGCTTTTTCGGGAGCTTCTTCGGGATTGATATTCAGATACGCGCACGCAAGCGCCCTCCGCCGCTCGTCGGGAAGCGTCGCCGAAAGCAATATTACGGGGACATTGTACGCGTTAAGCCACGTCAGGGCTCTGTCGAGGTATCTGTTCATATACGCGTCATAGGCGTGACATTCGTCAACTATGACTACCTTTTGAGAAAGCCCGAGATGAAGCAGCATAGCGTGCTTTTTCTTCAGCGCGGACATCAGCAGCCTGTCCACCGTGCCAACTACAAAATCCGCCAGAAGCGACTGCTTGCTGCCGCTGAAAAACGCGTGAGTTACAAGCCCGCCGTCGCCGTCGAAATCGATTTGCGTGCTGCGGGCTCGCAATTTAACAAAATCGGAGTTGAATTCTGCGCTGCCGTGGGCTAAGCTAATGCTATGAAAGGCTTCGGACGGTTGTTTTTCCGCCCAGCTTACCACGCGCCCGAAAATTCCGTTGGCGGTCGCCTGTGTGGGAAGCCCGAAAAAAACTCCTGTTTTCTCACACTTTTCCGCGAGGATTTCCGCCGCCGCAAGCGCCGCCTCGGTTTTTCCTATGCCCATAGGCGCTTCGAGAATAAACAGCCCGGGTGAGCCGCACCTCTCCGCCGCCTCAATTACAGCCCTCTGAATGTCGTTCATTGAAAAGGAAAACCGCTCGCGGAATTCCTCGTCTGTTATTTTATGTATGTCCGAGACCCATACCTCGGGGAGTTTTAAGTCATCAATGGCATTTTCAAAACGCCCCGCGGGATATTCCGATAAAATAACGTCCCCGCCGATAAGCCCGAACCGCCCTTGGTCGCTTGCCAGCCAGTCCGCCATAACCAACATTCCCGACAGCAGCACCTGCGTGCGCTTGCTGAGCCTCGGCAATTCTGAAATTGAGGAAAAGCCCGCGCGTTCAAGCGAATATTCAGCCCACTCGGCGTAAAGCGCGCCCCAGAGCTTGCTGTCCTCGGGCTTTCCGTAAAACTTTTCGGGATATTTCTCAATCAAACGCCGAACATTTTCGGTCGTCATTCCGTGGTGCGCCCCGACGACAGACGAAATGTCCGTCGGAAAACCCAGCTTATTGAGAACCGCCTCCCCGCAGACCGTGTGGTGCGACGTTGCTCTTTCCTTGCTTATGTATTCCGACAAGTCGGGGATATGTATGCCGTAATGCTCGAAAATCGACCTCCGCTCGGGCAGAGCCTGCAAAATCTTCGCTTGGAAAAACGGCGTGATCTTTCCTATATCGTGGAGATACGCCAGCAGAACCGCCGTTTTCTTAAGCTCCTCAAATGACATTCCGCAAACGTCGGCAATTGAAAAATACCGCGTGTGGAGCAGATCCTCCGTGACCTTGGCGCAGTCCGCGGCGTGGAGCCAAAGCGGCAGCCATTCCCCGCTTTTATCCACGTTTTTCGGGTCGGACTTCGCGATTATCAGCTTCAGCGCGTTCGACAGCAATGTTATCCTCTCCCCGTATTATGTATTTTTCTCATTATACCGCTCGGTCAAAAATTTGTCAAGCGTTTATTGTATCAAAATTGATACAGTTTTCACGTGAATTACCCTTGCTCTTCGCAACTGAATTTTCGCACTATTGTTGTTATCTGCGATCTCCAAACACAATACGCTCCTATCAATATTTTAGCATACTTTGGTTTGGTTTTCAACGCCGCTTGCGCAAGATGTCAAAATCCTGCGCAACGTGTCAATTTTTCGTTTTATTTCCTAAATATGACGGAATATTTTTGTTTGATTTAACTAGTACATTGATAATCACAACAGCCTTCCCTATATTCACCAACAAAAAACGTTCCCCCGAGTTTCCTCGGGGGAACGCGTTATTATCTCCGAACCTGATTACTTCTCAAACTCGTTCTTGTACATATTCTGCATCTCAACGAGGTGATCGTACTTCGCCTTGGAGTTTGCGAGGGACTTGTCGAACAG
>CAYSHU010000037.1:0-15089 GCA_964430965.1 uncultured Ruminococcus sp.
CGTCAAACGGATACTCGCCTATCGGCATAAGCTCGATATGCGTGTAGCCCATTTCCTTCACGTAAGGGATAAGCTCGTCCGCAAGCATTTCATAGCTCAAATAGTTCTCGCCGTTGTGCTTCCAAGAGCCGGCGTTTACTTCGTAAATGTTGATCGGACTTTCGTACACATTGGACTTCGACAGCTTTTCGATATATTTGCCGTCCTTCCAAGCGTAACCTTCCAGATCGTAGAATTTGGTAGCCGTGTTCGGGCGCAGCTCCATATGATAGCCGTAAGGATCGGCTTTCAGCTTGATAAGTCCGTCGGGAGATTCAACGCTGTATTTGTAGTTGTCGAACAGCTTTATCCCGGGAATAAACAGCTCCCAGATACCGCCGTCGCTGATTTTCTCCATACAATGCTGCGACCTGTCCCAGTGGTCGAAATCGCCGACGACGCTGATAGAGCGGGCGTGCGGCGCCCAGCACCTGAAAATAACGCCGCTTTTTCCGTCGCGGGTTTCCTTGTGCGAGCCGAAGAAATCATACGCGTGTGCGTTCTCGCCCTGGTGGAACAGGTGGAGCGGCACATTGTATTTTTCGGGAACAACGATTGCCATTTAAAAATACCTCCAAATTATTTTGCCAGAATTTTTTGCCGGGTTTAAACAGCCAAACGCCGTGCTTTTCGAGCGTTTAACATAATTTGATAGTTTTATTGTATCATATATGTTAAAATATTGCAATAGGTTTGTTGAAATTTTATGATTTTAACCATTTAAAATTTTTAAAATTGTGTACTTTGACGAAGAATTTCGGTGTAACAAGGCTGTAAACGTTTACAATCAATATCCCCCGCTCCGCGGGGGATATTGATTGTACAATGTACAATGGATAATGTAGAATTATGGTGCGCGGCTTCGCCGCGCGCTACAAACGTTACCTACTGACATTAGCGCGGCGAATCCGCGCAACAATAATTGTCCATTATCAATTATGCATTCTCAATTACCAACGGTTACGGCAACAACACTAATATCGTCCCCCCTGCCGTTCTCCGCCGCTCTCGCGGCTTTGGCTATTCTCTCGGAGAGCGCGTCGGGGTCGGAGGGCTTGGAGAGCTCCCTTGAGAGCCACTGCTCGTCGGGGGCTGCGCCGTCCGTCATCATCACGATAACGTCCCCCTTTCTCACGCTGAATTTCTGCGCGGGGACGGTCAGCTTGCCGCCCGTGCCCGCGGGCGGCGACGAAAGCGACGCGCGGATAAGCCTGTCCGAGGATTTAATGTAGGTTGTCGCCGCGCCGGCCTTGTAAACGGCGCACTCGCCCGTGTTCAGGTCGATTTTGCAGATGTCAAGCGTCGCGAAGCTCTCGTCCGCGCTTTTTACCATTAAAACCGTGTTGACGGTTTCAAGCGCCGCGGAGAGCGCCACGCCGCTTTTGAGGAGCTTCGACAAAACGGAGCAGGCCATTGCGGAATCCACTCTCGCGCGGGAGCCCGTGCCCATACCGTCGGAAAGGATAACGTAAAGCGAGCCGTCGGCTGCGGTGAAGCAGTCGTAGCAATCACCGCACACTCGATTCTCGCCAAAGGCAAGCTGATACGCGCCGACCTTCGCGGAGAGCCGCGTGCGCTCGGCGGCGAGGATTCTGAAGCGCTCCTTGGAGCCGCCGACCTCGGGGAGCTCCAGCTCGCAGCCTATCGCCCTCGCGAGCAGCGTACCGAGATATTCCCTTGTAACGCGCGGCTCTGTTTCGCCGTAGGCTTCAACTCGCAGCTTGCCGTTTTTATCCTGCATTACAAACGCCTGCGGCTTTTCAACGCCGTTTTCCTTGAGGACGCGCTCGGCGCGTTCCTCGGCGGGGCGGTCGCGGTAAACCGAAAGCAGCTGCGTGTTGAGCGAGCCCATATCCCGGAGAATATCCCGCACTCCGCTCAGCTGGTCGGTGTAAATTCGGCGGAGCTCCCGCACTCGGCGCTCGTCCGCCATTGCCGAAACGTAGCGTGAATACTCGCGCGAAATCGCCTTGACAACGCCGTTTGGGTCAACGCAAAGCTCCGAGCACTCGGGAGAAAGCGAAAACTCCGTCAGCTCAAAGCCCGTGCGAAGCTGAATTACCAGCCGCGTGAATTCTTTATGAAACAGCTCGTACTTCGCGCCCCAGCACGTCATCGAGCTCGGGCAGGAGCGGCACACTCTATCCGCGGCCTTGTCGGCGATTTCGGTGATGCTTGCGCTTTGGGAGTACTTCTTGTCCAGCACCTCCGCCGCGGCGGCAATTCCCGTGCCTATCCCCGCGATTGCGTCCGCGGCGAAGTTCAGCCGCTCGTGAATCATCGCCGCGACGCCTTTGTCCGAGAACGCGCCCGTCGGCGCGAAAGCTCGCTCTAACGGCAGCGCCGCAAAGAGAATTCCCGAAACCGCGGCTTCAACCAGAACGCGATAGCCGCCCTCGTCTACCCCCGTCACCAACATTCCCGCGGCGCACATAAAAACAAAGCCCACCGCGCGGACGATTTTGCCGCGTCCAAAATTTTTAGACAGGAAAAGGACGCTCGCGAGGGCGCTTGCCGTAATCACCGCCGCAAGCGCCGCAGCTTCGCCGCTTACGCTCATACAAACTCCGCAAAGCATCGGCGCGATGAGGAACGGCTTGCCGCCTCTTCTCGCGGAAAGCGCCAGCGCCGCCGCCCCCAACACCGCCCGCCCGATATTTATATAAGTATAGTCAAGCGAGCCCAGCGACATAAACACACCCGCGAGGGCAATTCCGCAAAGCGCGGTGCTTTTCGGCGAGAGGTTTTGTATGTAATCGCCGCGTGCGCCCCGAGGGGCTTCCGCGAGCAAATTCACGCAAAGCGCGAACACGCCCGCGCTTGCCGCGGCGACTATCACGCAGAGGAGCTCCGACGGGTTCTCCGCCTCGGCGGCTCTCGAAAAGAACACCGCGATCACAGCCGCAAGGGCGCGCTCCGCGGCGCGAAAACGCGGCTTGCCGAAGTCGGGGATAAGCCGTGCCGCGAGAACTATCCCGACAGCGCCCAAGCCGACAAAGCCCGCGGGTATTCCGTGGAACAGCGCTCCAAGCACTCCCCCGAGCATCGCGCAAAGCGACGGAATTCCGCTTAAGCCCGCCGCCAGAGCAGCGGCGTTCGGGGCGGCGGTAAACGGAGCGCTCCCCAGCTCCATAAACAGCGCTAATATTCCCCAACCAACCGCCAGTAAATTTTCTTTTTGCGTGACCAGTTCCTTTAGTTTTTTTAACTTCTCTTTCATTTTATTTTCCCCCTATTAGAAGTAAGAAGTAAGAGGTCAGAGGTAAGATTTGCTTACATTCTTACCTCTTACTTCTTTTTCCCTGCTTCTATATTAACACTTGCGGGGAAAGAAAACCGTCGGAAACCGTTGAGTTTTTTTGGGTGTGCGCTTTCTTTCAAGTCAAAACATTGACAAACGAACAGATTTATGGTAGAATATAACTAACGGTGACAGAAAATTTATTCTAAAAGGGGTAATATTATGGGAAATTCGCGCGTTGACAAAATCAATTATTACTTAGACATCTCGCAGACCGTCGCGGAGCGCGGCACTTGCCTGCGGAGGAATTTCGGGGCGATCATCGTGAACAACGACGAGATAGTCGCGACGGGCTACAACGGCGCTCCGCGCGGGCGCGTCAACTGCTCCGACCACGGGAGCTGCACTCGGGAGAAGCTCGGAATACCAAAGGGGCAGCGCTACGAGCTTTGCCGCTCCGTCCACGCGGAGGCAAACTGCATAATCTCCGCGCCGCGCACGCAGATGATAGGCTCTACGCTGTATCTGTCGTGCCTCGACGCGAAAACGGGCGAGCTTTACGGCGCCGTCGAGCCGTGCTCGATGTGCAAGCGGCTGATAATCAACGCGGGGATAGCGGAGGTTATTGTGCGCACCGCGCCCGGAGAGTTCAAAATATTCAAGGTCAGCGACTGGATCGAAAACGATGACAGTCTTAATCTGAACGAGGGATATTAAGTTGGAGCTGACGAACATCGGGACGATAAAGCGGCTTTTCGAGGAGAACGGGTTTTCGTTTTCAAAGACGCTTGGGCAGAATTTTCTTATCAACCCCGCGGTCTGCCCGGAAATTGCCGAGCGCGGCGGCTGCCGCAGGGGCGCGTGCGCTCTTGAGATCGGCACGGGCGTCGGCGTGCTCACGCGGGAGCTTGCCCTGCGGTGCGACAGGGTTCTCGCGATTGAAATCGACGAGCGGCTGAAGCCCATTCTCGCGGAAACGCTCGCGGATTTTGACAATGTGGAGGTAATCTTTGCGGACGTTATGGAGATTGATCTCGCGGAAATTCTCGCGGAAAAGTTCGGGGATTCGCCGACTGTCGTCTGCGCGAATTTGCCGTATTACATCACGTCGCCCGTGATTATGAAGATACTTGAGGGTCGCCTGCCTATTGAGGCGCTGACGGTTATGGTTCAAAAAGAAGCCGCCGAGCGCATCTGCGCGAAAACGGGCACGAGGGAATGCGGCGCGATAACCTACGCCGTGAGTTATTTCAGCGAGCCAAAAACACTTTTCCGCGTCAGCCGCGGGAGCTTTATGCCGTCCCCGAACGTCGACAGCGCGGTTATTCGGCTTGATGTTAAACCGAGCGGCGGGCTTTCTCCCGAGCGCGAGGCGCTGCTGTTCCGGCTTGTGAGAGCGGGGTTTTCGCAAAGGAGAAAACAGCTCCAAAACCCGCTTTCCGCGGAGCTTAAGCTCCCGAAAACCGAAATCGCCGAGCTGCTTGAGAAAATCGGGAAAAAGCCGACTGCCCGCGCAGAGGAGCTTACTCTCGAGGATTTTATCGCGCTGGCAAATTCCATAAACTAAAAAATCCCCGCCATTTTGAATAGGCGGGGATAATTTAACGCTCTCCTTCCCCCGCCGCGGGCGGAGGAAGAAACAAAAAATCACTTGTACATAAAAACATTAAATATAAATTCGTTGTTCCAGTAATTCTCAACCGTGGATTCCGAAAACTCGATTTTCAAGCCGTTCTTTTCCGCGAAATCTTGGAAGAGCTTTTTGCTGTAAAACAGCTTGTTCAAATCCCGGTATTTTTCATCGTAGTTTTCGACGTTCGCCCTTCTGTAAGCCAGGAAATCGTCCTGCTTTTCGATGTTGTAAACGTCGATAAGCCCTATCGAATAGTTGGTTTTTTGAAGCATTTTTTCAAAAACGCCGAGGGCGTATTCCGTGTCGGAGAAATACGAAATCACGCTGTTCGAGAGGACGCAGTCGTATTTGGGCTCCGCTTCGGCGTTTATCGCCTCGCCGCACGTTATATCGGTGGATTTCAGCACCCTTTCGGCAATGTCAACAAGCGCTCGGCTGTAATCAATGCCGCCGCACGTGAAACCGTCGCGCTCGAACAGCAGCAGGTTCGCGCCGCTGCCGCAGCCGAACTCATAGACGGATCTCAGAGGGTTCGGGGAATTCTTCGCAAGGCGCTGCTTGATGTCCTCATACTGCTTTAAAAGCGCGTCGGGCGCGATTTCTCCGCCGCCCACATCAAAGCCGTCCGCACGTTTGAGCTCGGTGAAAAGCTCGATAATGTCATCGGAGTTCAAAACCTCCTCGTTGAGCTTGCGTTTTTCCCAGATGCTTTTCCATTTGTTTGACATAATTTTTCCTCCATGTGAAACTGATGTGTTAGTTCTCGCTGTTTTCTTCGTCGAGGTTTACGATTATATCATCGCCTTCAACCTCTTTATTCCTGTTCTCGTCGATGTTCAGCTTTTCGGCGAGCTTTTTCTTTGCCTTGCGGATTCTTATTCCGATAACCGCGCCGACAGCGATAACTACGCCAGCAATTGCCTGAATCGTGTAAGTCATTACCGAGGGGTCGATGTAGCCCTTGTTGGAAATCAACATCTTAAGTCTAATCATGAGTTGTTCTCCTTTCGCTTTTTGATTTGATTCTGTACTGCTTCTATAAGATACTTTCCGCCGACCTCGGCGCTTTTGCCGAGATTGTAAACGCAGCGCTCGGTGAGGGCGGTGATTTTTTCGCGGTATTCCTCGCGCCTTGAAAGCATATCGCGGACTGTTTCATCGAGCTTTCCAAGCTCGTCGATTTTTATAAGCCTGCCCGCCTCGTTTCTAATCCAGATGTTTATCGGCTCGATGTCGAGATCCTTGTAATCGGGGTTCATAACCTTCATCGGCGTGTCGATGAAGATGACGGGCTTTTTCGTCGTGAACGCGAAATCCTGGCTTATCGATGACCAGTCGGTGATAAGAATATCCGCGTTGAAAACCGTATCATTGCTTGAAAAATCTGTTTGAATCGTGATGTTCTTGTCGTCCTTATACTGCTCCTTCATCAGCTCGAATTTCTGCGCCGCGTGACGGACGTGCTGCGGGTGCGGGCGGACGATAACGTTATAGTCCTTGCCGCGCATACTCTCCATTACCTTATCGAAGCAGAAATCGATGATATTGTCCTTTTGCCACGAGGGCGCGATCAAAACCGTTTTCGTTGCGTTTTCCCGCCTCGGCGAGCTTTCATAATCCGCAATCATTTCGTCGAGCAGGCAATAGCCGTACTTGATCTGCTTCTGGCTTTCGTTCCCCAGCCTTTTCGCAAGCTCGGTGTTTTCCTCAAGCTGGTGAGGACCGCACGCGAAAACCGTGTCAAACGCGTACAGCGCCTTTGGTCTGTACGTCAGATTTACCGAGTCCATTCCGTGGGGAATGTTTACGTATTCAATATCCTTGCGGATATAGCTTCTTTTGATATGATAGGTATCCAAATCGGGCACTGTCATCGCGACAACGTCCGCGTCCATTTTCATCATCAGCGTGATAAGGCGCTTTTCGTCTATAAAGTACGCCTTGATTTGGGAGTTTTCCTTTTCAAGCTCGAAAATCTTATCGTTGTAATCGCTTGTGATATAATGAATAGTGATATTCGTATGCGACAGGATATACTCGATAATTCCCTTATAATATTTGTAGAAGCCGTTGGATTCGGAATAGAAAACCAAATGCTTGTTGACGATGCCGAAGAAGCGCTTGTAGTCCGCTCTTGCCTTCTTTTTCGCCTCTTTGGGAAGAGCCTTCACGGACTGCATATTGTTGAGCTCAAAAAGCTCCTTGCGCGTTTTTTCGAGCTCCGCGTAATTCACGTGCTTTTTGGGATTTATCGCGAGGTTCAGCAGCCACTGCTGAAGTATCGCCAGGAGGTTGCTTGCCGTCCAGTAGAGCGCCACGCCCGCGGGGACGAAAATACCGAGATAAACCGAAAGCCCCACCGAGAACGCCAGCATACCGTATTTGTTCCATTTGGATTGTTCGGCTTGCAGCACGTTTATCGAGTTCTGCGCGACGCAGAGCAGCAGCGCCGAAGCGCCCGCTATCACGGGTATCCACCAAGCCGCGCCGCCCGTAGTCGCCGCGACCCAGCCGAGGCTGAAGCCCGCGAACTTCATCTTAAAGCTCTCGATATTCGCGATCGTCATCGTCGCGGGAACGGAGTCGTCAAACATTATGCTCGTGAAATACTTGTCGGAGAAATTGCCGCTTTGGATATCCTCAACGACCGCGATTTCCAAGCCGGAGCTCTTCGGGTCGAGCTTTTCGTTATTTTCAAGCGCGACCTGCGTCAGCGCAGTGATGTTTCTCTCGCTTGTTTTTGTGATGTACGTCAGCGGCTTATTGATTACCTCAACCATACCGATAAGCAGCACAATTTGTATAAGCATCGGGATAAGCGACGCGAACGCGTTGTACTTTTCGCGCTTATACAACGCCGACTGCTTGTCGGCTATCGCGTCCTTGTCGCCGAAATGGTTTATCTTTATCCGATTGATTTCGGGCTGCATTTTCACCATTTTGATCGAGTTTTTCTGCACCCAGATCGAAACAGGCAGCAGCACGATTTTACTGAACAGCGTAAACAATATTATCGCCCAGCCGTAATTGCCGATTAAATTATACAGCCAAGCCATTACGGGTCCAAGTATTTTTCCCAAAAACATTATTTTTAATCTCCTGATTGAAATTTAAATTTCAAAATTCACACTTCGCTTGGTATGTTACGGTATGTTGTTGCGGTCAATACGCGCCCTTGACGCGCCGCCGAAACAAACTGCTAACAACTATAAATCGTACTCTCGTCCTGTGTTCTCAAATTCCTCCCAATCCCAGGCCTTGCCCTTCACGACATATTCCTCCATATGATGCTCGAGGCGGAAGTTGCGGTACCACATAAAGCAGCGTTCGCGCTCGTCGGGGATATCCGCGGTGGACTCCTCGGCGGTCGCGCCGTCTAAGAGCTTTGTGTAGATCCCCATTAAATCAAGATAGGAGAGAGGCTTTTGCGAGATTGTAAACTCGTGGTGCTCGCCTATTCCCTTTATCATAAACATCGGGTTTGCTCTTACAAACATATCCGTAGCGGTATTTAAATTAGTGTTGCCGTGGTCTGCCATTATGATTATCACGGTATTATCGTAAGCGCCGTTTGCCTTTAGCCTTTCGAGATACGCCTTCAGCAGCGTGATGTTGGACTCAATCTTGACGGAATAGGACGTGTAGTCCTCGGTGACGTTCAGATCCTTGTCATATTCGAACGGAATGTGCGCGCCCTCGGTGTGCATAAACTTGAACGATTTCTTGTTCGTCTTGTCAAGCGTCGGGTTCGAGTTTATTGCCGAGTAAACCGAGCGGCTGTCCCAAACATAATTATCAACAGCCCCGTTGAAGTTCATTGTTTCAATCGACGCATACTGCTTCAAAAAATACGGCAGGTATTTGTATTTGATATACTTTGCCGCCTGCGGAAGGTACATTTTAAGCGTCATTTTATAACTCCCCGAAACGGTGCTGTTTTGTATGTCGAAGTTGGTTTTTCCATACCACACAAGCTCGGACTCGTAAAGGTCAATCGTATAGCCGCGCTCGGTAAGCTCCGAAAACAGCGGCGAATTGTTGTAGGTGTTCGATGCGAAATTTTCAAAATCCATTTCGTTTTTGTTGAGCTCCCCGCCAAGAATAAGCGGCAGAGAATCGCGCGTGCATGGATAGCCGCCAAGCGTGTCGGGGTAATAAGTAAAGTCCTCGAAAATTTCCTTATATTCGGGGTTTTCATCAAGAACCTCCCCGAAATCCACCGACGCTATTGCGTCATTGAGCATAATCACAAAGTTTTTATCCGTGGAGATTTTGTTGAAATTATTGTTGGTCGCTACAATAGTGCTTTTGCTTTTGAAAGAATTCCAGCTAATCATTTCTGTTAAAAGCGAAACGGTGAGCATTATGAAAATCACTGCCGCGGCAATCGTAAACACCTTCACAGCGCACTTAATGCCGAATTTTATCGTCAAAATGACAACCAAAGCCGCACACACAAACCAAAACGCCGCAGTAATGCTGTTTTCCACACCAAAATCGCTCCAGTCAATCATCGTGCCGTCCAGCGCGGGGAGCGAACCCGCGAGGAAATTTCCCTGCACATACGTCACCAAAAAAACGCTGAAAACAACAAGCACGACGATTCTGAAAAACGTCGGCTCTTTATCTTTAACTATCGCCGTGTTAAACTCATAAATAATTGTCAAAATGCCCGCCATTACGGCAAAAAACATTACAAACGTAATTAACATCGGCAGCACCATATGCTGCAAATCGAACCAGAAGTCAAGCTGATTAGTGCTGTACATCAGCAGCGGCTCGAAAACAAAAAGCATATAGCAAAAAACGAACGAAATAATATACGCCGGCAAAAGCTGTAAAAACGAGGACGTTTTCTTGGATTTTTGTTTTGATGTTTTCATAAATAATTACCCCTGTTAGTTGTTGACTTTCAATTTTGTGTTTCCCCGCCTTCGGCGGGGAAACACAAATTATTTTTTCTGCCTGCCGCTCCTCGGGGAATTTTTTATTTGAGGTCATAAACCTTCCCCGTGTTTACGAATTTATCCCACTCGGTGGCTTTGCCGTCGGTTTGGTATTCCTCCTTGTGGTCTTCCTTATAAATCTCATACCAGATCACCGTGCGCGTGCGTGGATATTCCGCTTCCGGGAAAAGCTCCGGGCTTTGCTTTCCGTCAAGCAAATCGCGATACGCTTCGGGCAGGTCGAGATAGGACACCGGCTTGTCCGAGATTGTGAAATCGTGGCGCTCGCCAAAGCCCTTTATCATCAGCACGGGATTGAACCGCGAGAGTATGTAGTTATCGGGAACGCCGCTTGCGGGCTGATAGCCGTGGTCACCCATTATGATTATAACGGAGTTGTCGTAAACGCCCGCCTGCTTCAGGCTCTCGATAAACGCGGATATCAGCTTTGCGGTGGCGGTGGTTTTCTGAATATACGTTCCGCCGCTTATTCTGTTGAAGTTTTCGTCCATATCCAGCGGCACGTGCGCGCCCTCGGTATGAATAAACCGAAACTGCGCCGCGCTTGACGTTTTGAGCGGCGAAGTCTTGAAGCCGTTATAAAGCGCGTCGTTGCGCCAGTCAAACATTTCAATCGTGCGGTTGAAATCCATATTTTCAATATCGGACGACTTTTTGAACACGTAAGGGAGATACTTAAACGTCACATACCGCATTTCTTCACGGAAAAAAGCGTTGAAGCTCAATCCGGTGTCCTTGTAGCCAACGGCATTTTTGACCTCGAATTCCCTGCTGCCATCCCACGAAAGCTCGCTGCTGTAGAGATACATATCATAGCCGCGACCCTTCAGCTCCTCGAAAAGGAGCGAGCTGTTGAGGGCGTTCGAGCAATATTCCCCGAACTCCTCCTCGTTATAGCTCACGTGCCCCGAAAGCACGAACGGCACGCTGTCCCTTGTGTAGGCGAACGCCGAAAGTGTGTCGGGATAGAACGTGAAATCGTCGAACGCGCCACTGAATTCCTCATCGGAAATAACCTCGGAGAACTCCGTCGCGCTTTGGCTGTCTACCATAAAGATGTAAAAATTCTTGTCCGACGAAGCGGCGTTTAAGCCCTTGGAGGTGCTTATAAAGCCGTCCTTGCGGCGGAACGCGTGGTTCTTCACCGAAACGCTTATAAGCGACACGGACAGCATCGCGAAAATCACCGCGGACATCAGCGCCGCGAATTTCATAACGCTGTCAAGCTCGCACTTGACAAGCGCCAAAATCACCAGCGCGAGGAGAACGACCCACACCGCGAGGGTGATGATGTTGTCCTTTGTGTAGGCGCTCCAATCGATTGAGGAGCCGTCCAGCGCGGGGAGATGCCCCGCGAGAAAATTTCCTTGGACGTAGCTAGTCGCGAAGATCACGAAGAAAACCAACGTGATTATTTTATATACCGCGGGCTTGCCAAACGCGTTAAACAGGAAAAACAGACACGTAAGCACCGCTGCCGAGCCTAAGAAAAACAGCAAAAATATTTTTAACATCGGCACAGCGATAACGCTGAGATCGAACCAAAAGTCGTTTTTATTCGTCGCGTACATCACCGTGGGCTCGTAAATAAAAAGCATAAAGCAGAACGCAAAGGAAATTATCCAGCACGGCAAAAGCTGTTTTATCGCGCTTGTTTGTTTTTTCGAAGTCGTTTCCGAGGTTTTTAGCATGGCGTTTACTTCCTTGATTTCGAGAATAAAAGTGATAATTAACGGGAAAAGAGCCGCGGTAAGGCAGCTCTAAGGGTTTGTGATTAACCTGCTCTCTGAACCAAGCCCGAACGCAGGCAGCGCGAGCAAACATTCACTCTGCACGGAGTGCCGTTTACAACCGCCTTTACCTTCTTGACATTCGGCTTGAAGGTTCTGTTCGTGCGTCTATGAGAGTGGGATACCTTGATCCCGAAGGTCACGCTCTTTCCGCAAATTTCGCATTTAGCCATATATAACACCGTCCTTCCGAAGTTCTCAAGGAAGAGATATTCAAAACGGATTCCCACGCCTGCGGCGGGTAAATCCGCCGAAGCAAGAGAAGTCGCCGTCAAATCAATACTTCCCTAATATAATAGTATCAATAACAAAAGATATTATAACAGAAATCGCCGCAAATTGCAAGTACCTTTTTAATAATAGCGAAAACTTTGTGAATTTTGCACAATCAAAGCTGCACGAAGCCGACCTTTTTCTGCACTTTTTGCAGGGTTTTGCGGCTTGTTCTGAACGCCTTTTCCGCGCCCTGCTTCATACAAGCCTCGATATAGCCCTTGTCGGCGCTTATTCTCTTGAATTCCGCCTGCATCGGCGCGAGCTTGTCGGCAACCGCCTCGCCTACCGCGAGCTTGAAATCGCCGTAGCCCTTGCCCTTAAACTCCGCCTCTATCTCATCGAAGCTCTTGTCCGTCACCGCGCCGTAGATCGACATAAGGTTTACTATGCCGTCCTTGCCCTCGCGCGTGCAGACCTCGGTTTCGCTGTCCGTGACGGCGCGCTTGAACTTGCGGATTATCGTGTCGCGGTCGTCGAGGACCCAGACGGACGCGTTGGCGTTCTCGTCGGACTTGCTCATTTTCTTCGTCGGGTCCTGGAGCGACATTACCTTTGCGGTGGATTTCGTGATGTAGCCCTCGGGCATTGTCAGCACGTCGCCGTAAACGCCGTTAAAGCGCTGGCAGATGTTCCGCGCGAGCTCCAGATGCTGTAGCTGATCCTGCCCGACGGGAACTAAATCGGCTTGGTAAAGCAGGATATCCGCCGCCATAAGCACGGGGTAGGTAAACAATCCCGCGTTGATGTTCTCGGGGTGCTTGGCGGATTTGTCCTTGAACTGCGTCATTCTTGAAAGCTCGCCGAACTGCGTGTAGCAGCTCAATATCCACGCGAGCTCGGCGTGGTTCGGGTTATGCCCCTGCACGAAAAGCGTGGACTTTTCGGGGTCGAGCCCGCACGCGATAAGCAGCGCGTAGCTTTCCTTGATCTGCGCGCGGAGCTTCACGGGGTCCTGCCGCACGGTTATCGAGTGCAGGTCGGCGATGCCGTAGGTGCATTCAAATTCGTCCTGCATTTTCACCCAGTTCTGCATCGCGCCGAGGTAGTTGCCCAAGTGGGGCGTGTTTGTGGGTTGGATAAGGCTTAAAATCTTCTTTTTCTTCTGTTCTTCCATAACGTTCTCCTGTAATTGAAGGTTTATTCTAGGTGTTCAATATTCTTTTTGCGGTATCTAACGCCGCCCTATGTTCTCCCAAAACTCGATTTGCTGTTTGAGCCATTCGTGGTTGGAGATTTTATCCAGCCAGCTTTGGTAAAATTCCTCGAAGCTGTTTGCCGTAAGAACGAAGTCGCCCTCGTAGTCAATGTCGAAGACTTTCCCGCGGTGCTCGCCGTTCAGCGCCAGACCGACGTCATACGTACAGCCGTGCGTCATTATCGCGAGGAAGCCCGTCGGCAAGCCGTCAAACTCGTCATCGAGATAGCGCGGGTCGAAGAAGCATTTTTCGCGGTTACGATCGAAATATCCGTCCGCGAGCGCGGAGCTTTCGTTGTCCTCGGCGGTCATCGGGCGAACCTCAAACGGCTCGCGGAGCTTTCGGCGCGACTTTTCAATCGCGGGGTAGAGCTCCTTGCTGATGAAATTCCCGAACGAATACAAGCCGTAATCCGCGCCCGCTCCGCCGTCTCCGATTTCCGTTATAAAGCGGAAGTAATCCTCGGGGAGCGTGAAGCCGTATTTTTCCTCGGTGGCTCTCACCAAATCGGACGAAATGGGGGCGTTTAAGCGATATTTGTGCTTTGACGCGCCGAACAGCTTGAAATCCTTGTCGATCTCAGCCGCGGCTTTGAGGATTTTTTCAATCTCTTCCCTGTTCACTTAAAATACTCCTTGGCGCACTTCGCGAGAATTTCCACGCCCTTGTCGATCTGCTCGTCGGTCGGGGTCGAGAAATTGAGGCGGAACGAGTGAGAAACGGCGGTTTCGTCGCTTAAAAACGCGTTGCCGGGCACTACCGCGACCTTTTGGTGGACTGCCTCCGTGCAGAACGCGTTCATATCGTACTTTTCGGGGATAGTCGCCCAGATAAACAGACCTCCCTGCGGCTCGGAATAGGTTATGCAATCGGGCATCTGCGCTTTGAGTGCGCTTGCCATACGCGTGTATTTTTTCAGATAGATCGCTTGAAGGCGCTTTAAATGCTCGCCGAAATCAACCGTTGTGACAAACTTGTACGTGAGCATCTGCGCCCAGATATTCGTATGCACGGTGCTGGTCTGAAGCCCCACGACGGCTTTGCCGACAAGCTCGCTCTCGCCGCAGAGATAGCCGACGCGAAGCCCCGGTGCAAGCGTTTTCGAGAACGTGCCCGCATAGAGGACGTTGCCGTTTTTGTCGAGCGATTTGTAGCTCGGGACGGGCTCTCCCACAAAGCGGAGATCGCCGTAGGGGTTGTCCTCGAGTATGTAAATTCCGTACTTCTCCGCAAGCGCGAGGACTGCCTTGCGGCGCTCGAGAGAGGTCGTGTTGCCCGTGGGATTTTGGAAATTCGGGATAGTGTAGAGGAATTTCGCGGTGGGCTCTGCTTTCAGCGCTTTCTCGAATTCCTCCGGGAGAATTCCGTCGGCGTCGGTCGGAAGCCCGACAAGCCGCACGCCGTAGCTTCTGAAAGCGTTCAGCGAGCCGATGAAGCTCGGGTCCTCGCAGAAAATCACGTCGCCCTCGTTGCAGAGTATCTTGGCGGTGGTTTCAATAGCCTGCTGAGCACCCGCGGTAACGATCACCATATCATTGTCCGCGAACATCGACTTAGAGCGCAGATCGCCCTCAAGCCACTTGCGAAGCGGCATATAACCCTCTGTCACCGAATACTGGAGGGCGTTTATAGGCTCGCTTTGGAAAATCTCCGCGGAGAGCCGCCCGATCACGTCCACGGGGAACGCCTCGGGTGCGGGGTTTCCCGCCGCGAAGCTGATGACCTCGGGGTCTGCGGTGAATTTCAAAATCTCGCGGATAGCCGAGGGCGCAAGCCCCAACACTTTATTTGAAAACGGTTTAAGCATATTTTGTACCTCTTTTTTTATATTTCAGCGCCTGCGCGCTTGGTTGTTGATTTACAGAGGGGGGCGCTCTAACCTCTTACCTCTAAATCTCTTGCCTCTAATAATTATAGCACACTTTTCGGCGTTTGTAAAGACGGCTC
>CAYSHU010000038.1:0-14953 GCA_964430965.1 uncultured Ruminococcus sp.
CCCATAAGCTTTTCGTTTTCATCGACGATAAATATAACTTTTTTTCCTCCGTCAACCAAAGCCGAAATGGCTTCGCGGACAGTCAAAAACGGCAAAACGCATAAATTCGTGTTCAAATCTAACCTCCCGATAAATCAGTCGTGAGTTTCAAATTTCTCCAACAACTTTGCGGCATACGGTGTTATATCGTCCATAGGGATGCGATCACACTCTTTACATATTGTTGTACTGTAAGCCTGCTTATTCAAATGCTGTATTTGAAGTTTTCTGTGATTTTCACCATTCCATATTTCGCGCAGCGTCTGTTCAGCAACGTTTCCGTAAAATAAAGCTCCCGACCAGTCCGAACAACAAGGCGAAACATTTCCGTTGGCGTGAATAATCATATCCGTAAATGGGAATGTACAAATACCTCGTTCTGATGCGTCAATGTATTTGCGACAAGTGGATTTGACCTCAGCAACACTGTTTTCAGGTATTATTACATTCTCAAATCCCGGCCATATCGCTTCCACTCTCTCAACAAAATGCGTGTCTGAAATAGATTCAAAAACATCATAAAATTTATTTTCGTCTTCCGAGGTATGAAAAGCAGCGTCAACAATTTTAACGTCAACGTAACAACCCTTGTTTCTGCTGTAATCATAATAATTGCTTATCTTTTCAACTATATCTTCAAAAGAAACGTTTGCACCGCAAATCTCTTTATAACCATCGGAATCCAACGCTTCAACGGAAACCCTCAAATGGTCAAGACCTGCGTCAATCAGGCGATGCCCCAACTCAGACGTGAGTAATGATGCATTTGTTGTCAATCGCACTTCTCGACAAACATTGCCGCTTTTAATTCTTTTGAGCATTTCAACCAGATTGCCATTAAGTAATGGCTCTCCAAATGCATAGAGATTTACAACTTTAACCGGGGTGCCCGCGTCACGCCATTCTTCCAGCCCGTCATAAATCCGTTGAAATATATCAATCGAGATTCTAAGCGCGTCAAGGCCGGCATCAACCAACTGGCGATTAAGTGTTGGGTTCAAAAAGCTTCCATTTGTGATTATCTCGATGCGTTCGGCAATGTTTTTATTACGGGCACAAGAGATCATTTCGACTATGTTTTTATTAACCAGCGGTTCACCGCAGCCGGAAAATCTAATTACCTTAAGCTTTTGCGGAAACTCCGTACAATTATCAACAATTTTTTCAAAAACAGATTTGTCCATAACCTGTTTTTTAAAATAATTGTTAGCCTCCTCTGCTTGAAACCCGCAAAATTTGCATTTAAAATTGCAAATATCACTAGCACATATATGTATAATATATGGGGTGTCAAGAGGAAGCACCTCTTCAAGGCGATGTCTGTTGGGGTTTACATAAGCCTCATAAACGCCGTTATTACTCATTATTATTCTCCTCCCGCAAACCTTGTTTTTCAATGCGCTTTAGCAGAATCTCGGCATAGTCGTCTATATTGTCAATTTGGTTGTTTACCGCAGGACATTTGCCGCATACAGGGTGCTTTTGTTTGCCGGTTAACTGAAGTTTTCTTATTTCCAGCATTTTTTTGCCGTTCCATATTTCCTGCAATGTTTGCGTTCCAACATCTCCGATAATAACTGTTTTTGTCCAGTCACAAACGCACGGAGAAACCAATCCGTCATAGTAAATACTCATAACATAAAACGGCAAAGTACAAACATTTTTTAAGGAAACCTTATATCCGTCACTGGTTGTGTCTTTTCCATATCCCAACGTGGTGTCCATAAGCTCCGGAGCCACTGTTTGAACCAAAGCCTCAATATGACAATCGTCTGTTATATTTTGAAAATCTTCAAAAAACTTATTTTTTTCATCATCTGTAAGTCCCACATCAAGGATTTTAGCGCTCACCTCGCATCTGTCTTTTTTATAAGCGCACAAATAACCCACATTAGCCAGGAGCTTATCATAATCCAAATCAACCCCGGCAATTTTTCTGTAACCTTCTGTGTTGATGTGTTCAACGCTGATTTGAATAAAATCAATACCGGCGTCGACAATTGAGCGGCTTAATTCGGGAGTCAATCGCGAACCGTTTGTAACAAGTACAAGCCTGCAATTTGTTTCGCGATTTGAAAATGCTTTCTTGGCGTAAGCAATCATATCCGCAATTCTCGGATGCAAAAGCGGTTCTCCATAAAAATGAAAAGAAAGCTGTTTCGGCACATGTGGGAACTCTGTAAGCTCATCAATCACCTTGCAGTATAGACTATAGTCCATAAAACCCTTATCAAATTTTTTATAATACGGGCTGGAGGAAGAATCACAAAATTGACATTTGAAATTACAAAGATTTGTAACCTCCACGTGGCAAACCAACGGTGAATCTAATGGTATTGCTTCTTCCAGCTTTGTCCTGTTTTCTGTGTTCCTTATCATAAATATCTTCCCTTTCAATATGTGTTCTCACGACCGATGCTCATCCACTTATCCATTTCTTCCTGGCTGAGGAACGGAAACATATCTTGCAGTGCGGGTGAGGTTATCGAGCCGTCATCGTGCTTGCGTGACATAAGCTTTGGCAGCATAGGATCATGGAGCTGCTGCTTAACTTCCAGAAGAATATGCTCATCCGAGTTAAGTAGTAAATCTAAACATTCAGCGACCTCGCCGTTTGTGTTACAGCAGCGGTATGTCATTCCGAAAAGTTTCGCAATCTCCTTAAACGACGGAAACGACACACCCGATTCGGCATTGCAGCCTACAAGAAATCCATCGAAGAAATTCTCACTTGTAAGTCGTATTGCGTTATATCCGTCATTCTCGAAAATAACCAGCTTTATCGGCAGATCGTAGTGCTTTATTGTTTGCAGTTCCTGCAAATTCATCATAATGCTGCCGTCGCCTGTAAGACACACGACCCGACACCCTGCCGCCGCCGCGCCTATTGCCGCAGGCAGGTCATACCCCATAGAGCCACAGTTCCTGTTTGCGATTATGCGCTGGCTTTCGTAAAACGTCCCTGCTTGAAATTTGGAACTATTTGCGGTGTTGTTTCCGAGCGCGCAGACAGTATCGGCGGGAGCGGCTGCTTCAAACTTCTTCCAAAACCAGTACGCACACACCCTGTCATTCATTGAAATATTGTCTGCAGGATCAAACGGCGAAAAACGCTTCTTCAGTGCCGCACAATAATCAAGCCATTTTAAGTCCACTGAAAATTCCTCATTCGCTATTTTATCAAAAAACGCTTTCAACGAACTGTGAACAAATGTGTCAATTCGCAATCCTGGCTTACGCATTTCATTTTCGTCAACGTCAACCGCAATAAGGTGCGCATTTGGCGCAAATCCCGCTTGATCAAACCCTGTTGTAACAAATCCAAGACTTGTTCCCAAAGCGAGAATAACGTCTGCATTTTGGATAATAAAGTTACCCGGACGCGGACCATCAACACCACATGTGCCGTAAAATTTTTCATAGCTTACAGGCAATATGTCCGAGGCCATAGAAGCGGCGACTATCGGTACCCCCGACGTTTTTGCAAAGCTTCTGAATCGTTCAAGAACCCCGCCGCTTTCCACTCCGCACCCCACTAGAATTACCGGACGCTTTGCGTTTCTCAGCAAATTTATCACTTGATCTGCCTGTTCCGCTGTTGCTTCGGGTTCAATCGGCGGCGGCTCATCGGGGTATAGATCATCGGTTTCAACAATTGCCCCCTGCGTGTCAAGCGGAATATCCAACCATACAGGCCCCCGCCGCCCGGATGTCGCAATATCAATTGCCTTGTTTACCTCTCGCCGTACAGCCAGCGGATCGGAAATCATCACGGCATATTTTGTCATATTCTGTACGCTTGGCACAATATCAAATTCCTGTATTCCGCGGTAGCGTAACGGAAGCCCAGATTGCTTCACAGAAATCGCATATCTTACCTGCCCCGATAACACAATCATCGGAACGCTGTCGACCCAAGCTCCCATAACACCCGTAACAGCATTAGTAGCCCCGGGGCCCGAGGTCACACACACGGCTGCGGGCTTGTCCGCAATTCTGGCATAGGCATCAGCGGCCATAGCGCACGCCTGCTCATGGTGGTTGAATATTTTGTGAATTTTATTGTTAAGTCCAAGCGCATTGTCAAGGTGCATAGCTCCGCCGCCCACAACGGCGAAGCACTCGGTTATTCCGCGCTCGACAAGAGTTTCTATGATAACATCCGCGGCTCTTTTTTTCATTTAAAATGCTCCTTTTCCCATTTTATCTGAAGCGCAATTCCGTCCTTCAAAGACATAAGCGGCTCCAACCTGCTTTCCAACCAAAGGCGTTCGCCATTGCAGGTGTATTCACGGTTCAAGCCCGAAGAAAGGATTTTTATCGGCACATTGCTGCGCATAGTCAAACGCACCATATCCGCGATTTCGGATAAATATGCATGGTTACAACCGGATATATTATACATCCTGTGCTTGAGCGCGTTTTCTCCTGCCCATACCATAATTCTCGCAAGATCCGAAACGTGTATATAATCGAATTTGCAGTCCTGCCGGATTGTTATTGGCTTGTTTCGCAAAACACAGCGAATGCAATGTGTGATGAATTTCGTTTCATCGTCTCCCGCACCATAGCAACCAAAGACGCAAAGGTTATAAATATTCTCGCTTTTATCGGCGATCCGATTTATTGTATATTTCGCAAATCCGTAATCGTCATCGGGCGGAGAACGAAAACACTCGCATTCCGCGACATTTGATATTTCAAGCGCCTTATTATATTCCGCGCCCGACCCGAGATAAATCATCTTATCGTATTTTTCGCGAAACGCATATAAATTTAAAAACAACCGAATGCTGTCAACTGCCATATTTTCCGCTTTGTCGCCACTGTTCCTTGTATAATTCGGATTTGCACAGTGATATACAATGTCAATATCGTGAGAATTGAAAAAACGTGTTACGCTTTCAATATCCCTTAAATCAAGTTCAAAGCGTGTCGGAGTTAAAACGTTAAAACGCTTCTTCAGCACCGGATAAACATTCTGTCCGATAAATCCCGATTTTCCTGTTAGTAAAACTGTTTTCATAGCTTTTCCGTTTCAAATTCAATATCATAAAATGATTTTTCAACGCCCTTAATTCCCGTTTTGAGATAATCTGTAATTGCGGAATGTATTTTCGAGGAAGTATTCCCATCACCGAAAGGACTTACCGTATCACGTGTGATCCTCTTAAATTCGGGTGTCATCGCCTTTTTCATTGCCGCCACAATATCCCCCTTGTTGGGCCTGCAGTCAATAATGCTGTCTGCCCTTACCCGTGACTTTTGCCTGTCGCCGATATTTATTGTTGGGATATGAGCCGAAGGTCCCTCAATAATCCCGCTCGAAGAATTCCCAATCATCATCTCGGCGTTTTTCAGTGCTGATAAATAGCGTTTTGAGCCAAGCGACGATACCAAAACCCAATTGTTGTGCTTTTTTGTTTCACTTTCCCAAATGCGGTTTATTACTCGTCCGCCCGCGTCGGCGTTTGCTTTTGTAATGATAAATTTCATTTCGGGGAACTCATTCAAAGCTGCGATAAGCTCTACAATCTGTTCTTTCTCCGTTCCTTCTTCCATCGTTACCGAATGGAATGTCACAACGCAAAACCGACTGCTTGTCAAATCAAAATTCAAGCTTTGTCCAAGCTCCTCAACTGTCATCATCGGCAAATTGAAAATATTTTCTATTCCCAACGCCCCAACGTTGAAAACACGTTCAGGTGCCTCTCCAAGCTGTATAACACGGCGGCGATATGTTTCGCAGGATACTAAATGAAGCACGCTCATCTTTGTAATTGAGTGGCGGAAAAATTCGTCTATCGCGCCCTCGGTCGTTTCTCCGCCATAAAGATGCGCAATAGGTATCCCCAGTATTGCACAAGCGGTCGCAGCAGCAAATATCTCAAAGCGATCGCCCAACACAATTACAAGCGCGGGGCGATTTTTATCAAAAAAATCCGCAAACAGCGAAATGGCCGTTCCCGTAGCTTTGGCAGTGTCGCATTTGTCATCGCCACTAATAGGAAGCGCGATTTTCGCGTGAATATGAAGCCCGCTTTCTTGTATTTCATTCACAGTGCTTCCAAAAACGTCGTTTAAGTGACTTCCGGTAACGACAAGCTGATGTTCAATGTTCTCGTCCGTTTCAATTATTCTGATTAATGGTGTCAACAACCCAAATTCCGCACGCGAACCCGTTACCGTACAAACCTTGTGCTTCATAATTCAATAAGCTCGTCCTCTCTGAAATCACGCTTAGCAATTGCTCCGACAACTTCATTCCACTGCATCGGATTTATGCCGTTCCCCGGACGCTTTGTGGTAATGTTATCCTCAGTAAAGACCTCGCCCTTTGCAATTTCTCGTTTAGCAACTATACTTTTTCTCGCAATATCCATGTTTTTCCGTTCGGAATGGCTCACGGTTTTTTCACCGTTGCCCATAGCCAACTCAATGCGACGTATTCCCGTCACCATTGCCGCAAGCTCCTCGGGTTCAAGACTGGCCTTGTGATCGGGACCGGCCATATTTTTATCGAGTGTAAAATGCTTTTCAATTATTGTGGCACCAAGTGCGGCAGCGGCTATCGCGACTTCAATTCCCGCAGTGTGGTCGGAATACCCGACTTCAACGCCAAAATGCTCGCGAAGAGTTTTTATTGCGTTAAGATTAACGTCCTCAAACGGCGTTGGATATTCGGTGTTGCAGTGCAAAAGACTTATTTTTGACGTGCCGTTTGCCTTCAGCAATTCAATTGCAGCAGCGATTTCATCAATCTCGCACATTCCGGTTGACATAACCACGGGCTTCCGTGTTTTAGCGATTGCCCGCAAAAACGGATAATTTGTAACCTCTCCTGAAGGGATTTTCCAAAACGGCATTTCGATTGTATCAAGGAATGCTACGCTGTCAAGCTCAAACGGCGTGGACAGGAAGATGATTCCAACCTTATCACAATGCGCCTTGAGCTTTACAAAGTCGCTAAACGGAAGTTCCAGCTTTTGGACCATATCAAGCTGACTTTCAGCAGTGTTGCTATTTTCTTTTTGATACTCTGCTTTTTCAGCGAAACGCGAGATCTCATTTTCTGAATGAAATGTCTGAAATTTAACGCAGTCAGCGCCCGCTTCCTTAGCCTTATCAACAAGCTTTAAGGCTAGCTCAAAGCTGCCGTTGTGATTTACGCCTGCCTCGGCAATGATAAACACTTTGTTCACAGTTTTCTCCTATGCCCTGTATTGTATTAGCCTTGAATTGTTTCTGTCAAAAAGAGGGGTTCCTTTTCCTCGAATATCAATAAGCTCATTGTATTTTTCGGGCAAAAAGACGCTTTTACCGATGTAAAAATCGACTTCGCCGTTTTTGTTGAACGTTTTTTTAAAAGCAAACAGACTGTCGTTTTCCGACATTCCGCCGCCGAGATGAAGTGCTTTGAGCCCTTTTTTATTGGCCCAACAAGCGGCTTTGTACAAAATAAGGTTTGTTGCCGATAAGCCATGATACTCCTTCAAACTTCCAGACAGATGATAATGCATGGTGTTTTCATCATAGAAAAACAGCCCCCCGGCGATTGTTTTGTTTTCGTACTGAGCCGTTATCAGAATCGTATTTCTTGAGAAATCATTTCTCAAGAAATCATAATAACTTTGCGGGAAATAATAACTCTCATCCGCATTGTGCGAATCCATTACGCTTTCGTATATTGATTTAAAAACCTCGGCGTTCTCCAGCTTCTCATCAAAGTAAACGCTTACGCCTTTTCGTTCGGCGATACGTATTGTGCTACGGCACTTCGCCGACGCGTTTTGCATAATAAGCTCGTTGTCGGTCGTATCTATAAAGATCGTTTTATGTGCATAGGTAACTTCGTCAAATAACTTTTCGGAGGTCATCGCGTTTTTCAACAACGGGTGAAAACGTATAAACAGGCTTACGATCCTCTCGCGTCCGCACCACCCCAAAAGCTCCTTCTTAAAAGTCAACAAATCGCGCTCGCAATATCCGTCAAACAATGGTCCGCCGTACCCATATGGCGTTTCCATATCGAAGAACGCGCCGTTTGGGATAAGTCCAACGAATTTCGGGTCATTCGCGATATCGTTTATAATAACGGGCATGCAAATTCTGCTTCCTGCGCCGTTAAACACTAGCAGCGCGCCGCGCTTGTTGTTGGCGAGCAGCGAAGCGGTGTATTCGCAACGGTAATATATGTCGCTTTCTGGAAAGGAATCTATAATCGAGTTCCATTCATGCGAATTTTTTGTATCTATTATCCCCATATCATTCCCTCAGCAAAGTTCCACGACACCTTTTTATATATTGTATATATCACATTTGTATTTATCAATGTTATTTTCATAAAACTTTATCGTTTCAGCCAATCCTTGAGAAAGCGTATACCGAGGTTCCCAATCGGTAAGCCTTTTAATTTTTTCATTGCTTCCGCAAAGCCTGATAACCTCGCTTTTTTCAGGCCTCAGTCTATCCTTGTCGCACACAATTTTTGCGGACGGATTTATTTGATTTATTAGTTCTTCAGCCAGAACGCCGATTGATATTTCGCTTTGAGTTGCGATGTTTATTTCCTCACCGATCGTTTTGTCGGATTTGAAAATTTCATAGAACCCATTAGCGGTATCCTTGACATAATTGAAGTCTCGTGTTGTAGTAAGTGATCCGAGCTTTATTTCTGTTTTACCCGCAAGAAGCTGCGTAATGATAGTCGGAATAACGGCGCGAGCAGATTGACGCGGACCGTATGCGTTGAACGGACGTACAATAGTCACCGGAAGCTGAAAGCTTCTGAAAAAAGACTCCGAAAGTCTGTCTGCTCCGATTTTGGTTGCCGAATACGGAGATTGACCTTGATAAGGGTGTTTTTCATCAATAGGAACATATTGTGCGCTTCCGTACACCTCGGATGTTGACGTAACCAGAACGCGATCCACATCTAAATCGCGCGCTGCCTGCAATACGTTAAGTGTTCCTTTTATGTTCGTATCTACATAAGCGTCGGGAGAATGGTAACTGAACGGGATGCCTATCAGTGCCGCCAGATGAAACACGCAGTCACATTCTTTAATTGCGGTTCTTACACCGTTCGGATCGCGTACATCTCCGGTAAAGACCTCTACGCTGCTCATAATATTTTTGGGCAGATAATCCAACCAACCCCATGTGTTAAAAGAATTGTAAAATGAAAAAGCGCGAACGTCAAAGCCCTTTTCCACAAGCAATTCAGCCAGGTGACTTCCGATAAATCCATCAGCGCCTGTTACAAGGATCTTTTTATTCATACCCTATTCCCCATTTCTAGTATTTCTCTAACCACTCGTTTGATTTGCTCGCTCGTCAAATTAGTGCTGCACGGAATATTTATAACGCTGTCGTAAAACCGTCGCGCGTTAGAGCAGTCCAACGCCTTGAATTGTTTAAACGGAGTTTGTGTGTGGTTTAATTTCCAAATCGGGCGGACTTGAATTTTGCGCTCGTTAAGGCATTTAATGAGCTTATCACGCTTTTCTGAATTTGGTTCGTTTAATACGAACGAGTAAAACCAACAGTTTGTCGTTTTACACGAAAAATCTTTTACATAACCATAATCGCAGTCTGCAAGTAGCTTTTGATACATTTTGTGATTGCGACGTTTTGTTTTTACAAATTCGTCCAACTGTTCAAGCTGAGCTAAGCCCAGCGCCGCTTGTAAATTCGTCATACGGTAGTTGTACCCATATTCCTCATGAACAAAATACATCGTGTCATCTTTTGCCTGTTGTGATAGATAACGAATATGTTCGATTGCATTTTTGTCATCCGAAACCACCATTCCGCCGCCGCCGGTCGTGATTATTTTATTTCCGTTAAAAGAGAAAACCCCTGCGTGACCAACAGTACCCGCACATTTCCCCGAATACCGTCCCGTGTCGAAAACCCCGCCCAGAGCCTCAGTTGCGTCCTCAATAATATACAGTCCGTATTTATTGCCTATCTCCATAAACCTGTCCATATCGCACAAATCCCCGAAAACGTGTACGAGGATTATAGCTTTCACAGTTTTTCCAGACGCTTTTTCGACGGTTATCCCGTTCTTACATATACATTCGTTCGCCAAATAATTTTCAACCTGTTCGGCATCTATGCACATATTATCATCGCAATCAAAGAATACCGGGATTGCGGATTGATACATCACAACATTTATTGTTGCTATAAATGTGAGAGTAGGCACAAGCACAATATCGCCTGTACCCACCCCAAAATGCCGTAGACAAAGATGCAAACCCGCCGTCCCGGATTGACAAGCACATGCGTCATTAACGCAAAGCATTTTCGCTATGCTTTCTTCAAACCTGTTAATAGCATGACCGGCGGTAGATACCCATTCGGTGTCTATCGCTTCATCAACATATCTTCGCTCATTGCCGCTGAAATTCGGCACAGAAAGACATATCATTTCATCATTCATAAAACCTACCGCCTAAAAATTTTTCCACCTTGCCCAGGGGGCATTTCCATCGGCGTACATCTTCTCCAGTTTGTCCTTTTCGTGCTTTGTATCCATACACTGCCAAAAGCCCGTGTGCAAATATGACATCAGTTCGCCATTTGATGCAAGTTTTTCGAGCGGTTCGCGCTCAAACACGGTGCTGTCGTCTTGGATTAAATCCAGCACCTGCGGCTCAAGAACCATATATCCGGCGTTGATCGTAAGGCTGTCGTTCGCGTTTTTTTCGCGGAACGCACGCACGGAGTTGTCAAATGCAATATCAAGGATTCCCTTTTGCTGTTCGAGCGTAACGGATGTGAGTGTTGCAAGTTTCCCGTGGCTTTTGTGGAATTTTACAAGTTGGGAAATATTAACGTCGCATAAGCCGTCACCGTAAGTCATCATGAAGGTTTCATTGCCAATATATTTCCGAACGCGTTTAATGCGCCCACCCGTCATAGTTGAAAGACCCGTATCAACAACGGTAACTCTCCATGGTTCAGTGCGCATATCGTGAATTTCAATGCTGTTTCCGTTTGTAAAATCGAACGTAATATCCGATGTGTGCAGAAAATAATCAGCAAACCACTCTTTGATCATGTGTTGACGATAGCCGGCGCAGATTATAAAATCATTAAATCCATAAAATGAGTATTCTTTCATAATATGCCACAAAATCGGCATACTGCCGATTTCTATCATTGGCTTGGGGCGCGTCGAAGATTCTTCGGAAATACGCGTCCCCATACCTCCCGCGAGAATTACGATTTTCATGAAAAACCTCTTATATTGCTCATCATCGCTCAAAACTTGTCCGCAATCTCATTCTTCAAGAGCTCTACGTCCGTGTCATCAGGGCAAAGCACCTCATATTCCGCCAAAAGCTCCCATGCGCTTGTAAAGTCTTCCGCATCTATCATAGCGCGGATATTGTGCTTCACTTGCGCCGCAAGCCAATCAAACTCAGGATTGATCAGCGTTGTCTTGAACGCGTTTTCGTTTTCCGTCTTATAAGCGTCGACCAACGGAATTAGATCCGGAACAATGCTTCCAAGCTCGCGAACCGCACTCATAAAGTTGTTTTGGTTACCGCTCTTCATTGCGGAAACAACATTATTTACAAGCAATGCTGCGCGAATATCCCCGGGCAAGACCGCGACCTCGCCAAATGTATTATACCATTTCAGTCCCAAAGAACCGTATGATTCAAAGAATTTGGATATCTTGCCATTCCTTTCCATTATTCGCCGCATGATCCAACCGTAGAAACTTGTTGCTCTCACTAAGCCGTCTTGCGAGATAATGTCAATGTTGTAATTTTCATACAATGCAACACTATTTGGAAAGAAGTTGATAGAAATCTGCACTGCTCTGTCCGCAAAGAAATCATCTGTCAGCAGAAACGGTGAGATATCCATTTGATTTTCAAGCAAGATATACAATATATCCTCGCCGTTTTCCGAACCGTGATTTTCCAAAAAAACCTTGGCAAGCCCGAGATTCACCTCGCTGCTTTCAAAATAGCTCTTGTAGATCTCCGCAAGCTCCGCGCAAATGCCGCCGAGAGCCGCCAGCTTCTTGATGATCACAGTACGGTTCTGCGGATTTGTTTTAAAGACCCTGCGGCGAATTTGAATAAGCAGGTGATTTTTCCCGAAGTCGTCAAGCTGCCTGTAAAGATTGTCGAGATTATTATAACCCAAATTCTCCATCATCTCAACGCGAACATTGAGGTGAGTGATCATAAAGTTTTGATCCCCAAGATACTTTTCAAGTGGCATGGATTTTGCATAATCTTTTGCAAGCGCGAACTCCTTTTCTTGATAGCAGCAGCGGAAGAAAATGTCGTAAGCTATTTTCTCGTTTGCATCGTCCATTGAAAAGACTTTATACATCAAATCGGAGGTGTTTAGTTTACCCTGCTTGTATTTATAATATGCATTAAAAAAATTCGCAAACCATTTAACTGATTTGGAGTAATTTTTTAATTTATAGTCCGCACACCCCGCATAATAGCAAACCTCGCAATCGCTTGCGAGTTGTTGAGTGTGTGAGGGATTTGATTTAGCGTTGAAATATTCTTCCGCAGTCAAAACTACGTCCGAAATTCTTTCGGTCAGGAACAACAGCGCCACCTTGTGTGCATAGTAGGCGGTTATGTTTATTATACGATGATCCACTTTATCCAAGCCGATATTTATATACTCAAGCGCCTTTTCGCGGTCGCCGATAGTATCATAACAATCAGCGATCTCGTTATAAATACACGGTTGACGTTCAACAACGTTCTCGTCCTCAAGTTCTTCCAATAAAAGCTTAAGGTTGCGCTCAACTTTTTTATGAGCAAGCTCGGTAATAACATCGTTTTCTATAAACAGATAACCATAGTGATCTGCGACAACATTCAAATATTTTATAGGAGCATAAAAATAATCAAACGTTTCGTGAATTTTTCCGATAAACTTAGACCCCTTAGCGGTGGAAATAAGCCTTTGCGACCGAATATCTTTATAAGAAGTCATATCGGACGCATCGGTGTAAGAACGGACAACATATGTGCCCGAATTATATTTTTTATATTCCTTAGATTTAAAAAATCTAATAATATCAAAGCAATCCTGTATGATCTCGTCCGCATCAATAAACATATACCACTCGCCTCGTGCCTTTTCAAGCGTGGAGTTTCGCGCCGCGGCGAAGTCATTTATCCATTCAAAACGGAAAACGTTGTCCGTAAACTTCTTAGCAATCTCTACAGTTCTATCCGTCGAGCCCGTATCTGCAATAATAAGCTCACTGTCAAGCTCGTTCAGAATGGGCTGTAAAGCCGTCAAGCACCTCTCCAAATACTTTTCTTCGTTCTTTACAATCATTCCGATTGACAATACCATAATTATCCTCCTTGAAAAATATGGAAAGCATGTATTGCTTCTGACTTATATGTATCTCGTTGTGCGAAACATCCAAATTCACATAAAAATTTCATATGATATTCTCACAAAAACGCCCTCCCCTTGTGGAGAGGGCGCAATTGTCAAACTATCATGCCGCCGTTAGGCTGCGTTGATACTCGAAGAAATTAGCCCAAGAGCTGAAGAACGCTCTGCGGCTGCTGATTTGCCTGAGCCAGCATCGACTGAGCTGCCTGCTGAAGGATGTTGAACTTGGTGTAGTTCATCATCTCGTCTGCCATATCGGTGTCACGGATGTTGGACTCTGCTTCCTGCAGGTTGGTCTGAGTGGTCGTCATGTTGTCGATCTTGTACTCAAGACGGTTCTGCATAGCGCCGAATGTAGCGCGAACCATAGATACCTTGTTGATAGCGTTATCGATGTGGTC
Organism: uncultured Ruminococcus sp.; assembly: GCA_964430965.1. GTDB lineage: Bacteria > Bacillota > Clostridia > Oscillospirales > Ruminococcaceae > CAG-115. Next base: position 13,851 of record CAYSHU010000038.1, read on the forward strand.
GATAGCCTCGTTAGCCTTCTCTGCGGTTACGAGAGAGAGCTGAGCCGTACCAAGACCGCGAGCGGAGATGTCGAGGTTAGCGTCGAGATCGCCGATACCGCTGGTAACATACTCGAACGTGAAGTCAACAGCGTCCTTAGAGCGAGAGCCCGTCTGGAGAGTAATGCTGTTGGAGTAGGTAAGGTTGCGTCTGCCGTGCTGGAAAGCATCGGAAACGGATACGCCTCTCTTGATGTCAACGTGGCCAACAGTCGTTCCGGCCTTATCGGTAACAACACCATTAGTAAGGGTGTATTCCTGCTCAACAACGATTGTACCTGCAGCGGCTGCGGTAGGAGCGGTTACTGTAACGTCCGCGCCCTTAACAGTACCAACTGCAGTACCCTCATCGTCAACAAGACTCCAAGTGCCGTCAGCAGCCTTCTTGATGTTGAATGTTTCGCCGTAAATTGTAACCTTGGTGGTGTCTTCGTTTATAGCCAATGTTGTATCAGCCGTGATAACGCCGCTTGCACCAGCCGAAGTTACTGTAATATCAGCATCGGTATCATACGCGGTGTCGCCAACCTTTACTGCGCCAGCAACTTGAGCACCGGTTGCGGTTACAGTCTGAACTACGCCGCCCTTAAGGGTAAGGCTAACGCCATCAACGTTTATATTGCCATTTCCGCCGTAATCAACGAAGCCCTGTACGCCGCCCTTGTAAGCAACTGCGGAAGAGGGATCCTCAACAGCGTTAGTAGCAACAACGGGCTTGTTAGCGATAGTCTTGTTATTAGCTGCGATAGAGCCGTCAGCCATAGTACCGCCGTTCAAAGCGAGACGACCGTTGAAGTCGGTGTCAGCGATTTGGTTGAGCTCGTCGTTGAGCTGATCGAACTCGAGCTGGATAGCGTCACGGTCGGTCGTGTTGTCGTAGGTGCCGTTCGCGCTCTCTTCAGCAAGAACTCTCATTCTCTGGAGTATCTCGTGTGTGTTGGTAGCAGCGCCTTCGAAGGTCTGGATCATGTTGATGCCGTCCTGAGCGTTGCGAACTGCCTGCTTGAGACCCTTGATCTGAGCTCTCATCTTCTCGGATACTGCCAAGCCCGCAGCGTCGTCGC
>CAYSHU010000039.1:0-14912 GCA_964430965.1 uncultured Ruminococcus sp.
AATTATACTTCAAAATGATTATTTCCCTTATCCAAAAATATCATCTTGAGTAAAAGCGCATAGCTTGAGACATTTTATAGTTATAAAGCTCTATTTGGCAAGGGCTGCAAAAAATCTTTTTCGTCAGCGTTTCACAGTTAGAGGCAAGAAGCAAAAACTTTGCTTTTTGCCTCTTTTTTTCTTTTGCTCTTGCTTATGAAAAATCTTACCTCTAAACACCTTGCAATTCTTTGAATAATGTGATATAATGTAAAGTAGAGGCTGTTTATTGTATAAAATGCCATAATCAAGGGGGAATTAAATATGAGAAAGATTTTCAGAAATATCGCCGCGGCGGTGGTTTCACTTGCGGTTTTGGCATCGGCGGCCGTGGATTTGCGCGCCGAGGCAGTTGCGCCCGAGTGTGAGATTTCGCATGTGAATAGTTTGCCGAGCAACACCTATACTTTGAACTCCGATAGCGAATACTATCTCGATGATAATGTAACACTCACCGAGGAAATAAAGATTACGGGAAACGTTACCATTTGCCTGAACGGGAATACAATTACCGCGGCGGCAAATTCTCGCATATTTGATATTCAAGGGGGTTCTCTCACAATATGTGACTGCGCTGGAGGCGGCGTAATTACAGGCGGCAATGTAAAAGAACACGACGGCAGCGGCGGCTCTTCCGGCGGCGCGATTTATGTCGATAATAACAGTACGGTTACACTAAACGGCGGCACAATCAAGGACAACTCCGCGGTACAGGGCGGCGGCGTTTATGTAAACCGCGGCAAATTTATTATGAACGGCGGCGTCATCTCGGATAACAACGCAAGCGCAGGCGGCGGCGTATATTTGCATAACGGCGACGCTACCTTTGAAATGTCTAAGGGTTCAATTTCAAACAACACCGCGGGGCACCAGGGAGGCGGCGTTTATGTGAACGGCGGCAACGGCGAGGGTGGATTCACTATGAACGGCGGCACGATTTCGGGCAACAAGGTGGACAAATCCACCCCCGATCAAGATAAAACCACGTACAGCGGCGGCGGTGTTTATACAGCGGGAAAGTTCACAATGAACGGCGGCGTAATTTCCGACAACATTTCCGGCACCGAAGAAGAATATTGTTTCGGCGGCGGCGTTAACATAAGCGGTAAATACGCGTTATTCACAATGAACGACGGCACTATCTCTGATAACAAGGGAAGTTACGGCGGCGGCGTGTATATAAGCACCGTCGGCAGGCTTATATTGAACAGCGGCGCGCTGATTGATAACAACATCGCTTCCGACGGCGGCGGCGGAGTAGGTATGGGCGGCGGCGAGTTCGAAATGAATGGCGGCGAATTGTCGCACAACACATCAAATAACGGCGGCGGGGTATATTCGAACAAAGGAACGTTCACAGTGAGCGGCGGCTCGATTTCGGACAACTCATCAAAGAACGGTGGCGGAGTATATCTAACAGATACCGCCAAGTTCACGATGAACAGCGGCAGTATGATTTCCGGTAACGAAGCGTCAAGGGACGGCGGCGGATTGTATCTGAAAAACGGCGAATTCACAATGAATGACGGCAGCAGGATTTCAGATAACGAGGCTGCCCGCACCGGAAGCTGTGTATTTGTCAGCAATGATAACGGCAACGGCGGAGGAACAATCACTCTTAACGGCACAGTTACGCTCACCTCAAAGCCCAAATCCGACGGCACAAAAAGCAATGTTTATCTCCAGCACGGCAAGACAATAACAATAGGCAGCGGCTTTGACATTACGGATATAATAGGAATTCACCCGGAGGATAAGCCGGATTGCGCAGACCACGTCCCTGCAACGACGTTTGCCGCCGGCGTATCTCCCGCTGACATCAGCGCCAAATTCTCTGCGGACGTAAACGGGCAGACTGTCCTTTATAACGAAGCTGACGCGCAAGTTAAGCTTATGGGCGAACACGTTTTCGATATGGAAACGTGGGGGCGCGATCCCGAAAATCACTGGAACACCTGCACCAAATGCGGTTATCAAACGCCCCACGAAAGCCATCGCTTTGACGGCGGCGTGATTACAAAGCAGCCGACCTACACGGAAAACGGCGTGATTACTTACACCTGCGAGGACTGCAAGTGGCAAAAAACAGAGCCTATTCCCCTGATACCCTCCAATAACAATAACAGTTCCAACGACAACAATAATCCCAACAACAATAATAACAATAACAATGATGACGATTACAACTACAATTACACTTACAACAATAACAACAACGAAAACAGCAGCAAAAACGCCGTGCCCTATAATCCCCCGACGGGTATCGCGGTTTCCATAGCTCCGATAGTTTTGGCGGGGTTGGGAATTGCCGCGGCAATTCGCAGGAGGAAATGATTTCGGGCTTAATCCTTACCTTTGACCTCTTATCTCTGATTTGTGCAAAACCCCATAATCCCCGCGAAAAGCCCGCGGTCTATTATCACTTTAATCACTTGAAAAAATCAGCGGATTATTGTATAATCATTGCAGTAAATGAGGCAAAATAAAATCGACGGAAAACAGGCTCTTGACTCTTACGTCTAAAAGGAAAGGAGAAATTATGAAAAGAATAAAAAAATCTTTTTCGTTGATTTTGGCGGCGGTGTCTGTTTTAACACTGCTGACGCTGACCGCTTGCAATAATTCGGAGGAGAGTTCAAATTCCTCCGAGCAGGCGAACGCCCCCGTAATTTCGAGCGTTGACGACGTTGAGATCTCGGCATCCGCCGCGCCCGAAAGCACGGACACCACCGTTTCCGATGACCCGATAGTAGTCCCCGACGACCCCAACAATCCCGCAGACCCCGATGACCCCATTGTTGATAACAGCGGCTTGGCGCTGCCCGACAACAGAGCGGGGCGTATGGTAAAGGCGGCGCTGGCTTCGGGCGAGTGGGGCGCGCTGATGCTTGTGGAGGAGGACGCGATTGCAATTGTCACGGGCGTTGACCCCGCCGACCTCGATGAGTTCGCGTGCGTAATGCCGATGATAAGCGCCGTGGCGAACGAGGTTTACTGCCTCAAGCCAAAGGACGGCAAAACCGACGCGGTTCGCACGACTCTTTCCAACCTCATCGCGGCGAAGCTGGAGGATCATATGATGTACCCGATGGTTGCCGCGGCGTGGGAAAACGCGGTGCTTGAGGAGGACGATGGCTATGTTTATCTCGTGGTTCACCCCGACAACGCCCAGGCGGCGGCTGATATTATGGGAGCAACCAAATAGTTTTTAGAAAATAGTTATTAGTAGTTAGTTTTCTAAACACGAATATCCCCCACTTCGCGGGGGATTGTTTCCCGAATTGAAATAAGGAGCGTATTATGAGCGACAAAATCTTAAATCAAGACCTTACCCAAAAATCCCCCGACCGCCCGCAAATGCTGATGGCGCAGCTTCTGTTCCGCGAGAAGCCGCCTATGGCGGACGTGGGCGCGCTGAAAGCCGCTTTGGAAAAGCTCGTCGGGGAAACGGAGGCAGTCGGGGACAAGCCCGAAATGCCGATGTTTGCCGTGCAGAAATACAAGGCGGTTTTCAAGGACACGCCGCAGGGAATTCCCGTGCTCGCTGATTATCTGTTGGAGAGTGAATTTAACGCGAGGGCTAATGAAAATATTGACGAAATTACGCGCAGCCAGTTCTGGGACGTGCGAAACGGCGCGGAGCTTCTTGACGGCGCGAAGTGGTGCGTCGGCGTGTTCGCGATGATGTCCGCAGGGCTGCACTACAAGCAGCAGGCGGAGCTGTTCCTTGCGCAAATCGACGCGGCTCTGCAATGCTACCCGACATGCGAGGCGATTTACGTTGTGCACAGCGGCAAGCTGACAACTCCCGAGCAGTTTGAGGACTGCAAGCGCTTCGGCCTCGCGGGGCGGTTTATTCGCCTGGCGGTCAACGCGCGGTTTTTCAATATCAGCGGAACGGAAGATAAAATTGTAGACACGCTCGGGCTTAACGCGTTCGGCGCGGCGGACGTGCAGGTGCACTTCCGCGGGCTGAACCCCGACCACGTCGTCAATTACGTCTACAATATCGCGAGCTATCAGTTCGACAACGAGTTCCCCGTGAAAAGCGGCGACACGCTTGACAGCATCGCGCCCGACGGCTCGATGCAATGGGAGCCGCAATGGCACGCGCAGTACGAGGATTCGCTGATACAGCCCGTGCGGCCGGTGCTGGATATAAACTGCGGAGGGTACGCCGCGGGAAACAGAGGTCAAAGTTCTAAGAAGAGTTTTAAGAGGTAAGAAATCCCCCGCTCTTTTGAAAGGGCGGGGGGATTTTTATGAGATGATGTAGCCTATACCTACCCTTGTCGCGATAAAATCCACCAAGCCCGCGTTGTCGAGCTTCTTCCTAAGGCGGTTTACGTTTACGGAGAGTGTGTTTTCGTCGACGTAGCTGTCAGTTTCCCACAGCTTGTTCATCAGCGTTTCTCGCGTAACTACCTTGCCCTTGCTTTCGAGAAGCGTTTCGAGAATTCTGTACTCGTTTTTCGTTAATTCCACGCGCTCGCCGTTGTAGGTGAGCGTCGCGTCGGCGGTGTTTAATATCGCGCCCTTGTGCTCGATTCTGCCGATATTCGCGGCGAAGTCGTAGCTTCTTCTAAGCAGCGCCTGGATTTTCGCGACGAGGACTCCCAAATCAAACGGCTTGGCGACAAAATCATCCGCGCCCATTGTCATCGCCGTGACGATATTCATATTGTCCGCGGCGCTGGAGATAAACATAATCGGGCACTTGCTTTCCTTTCTGATTTCGCCGCACCAGTGAAAGCCGTTATAAAACGGCAGCGAAATGTCAAGCAGCACGATATGCGGCTCGAAGGCTTTGAATTCCTCTAAAACGTTCTTGTAGTCGTCGGCGCGGCACACCTCAAACTCCCACTCGGAAAGGCGCTTTATAATCGCGTTCGCAATGCCGTCGTCGTCCTCGGCGATGAATATTTTATACATATCGCTGATCTCCAAACCCGTTTAACATTCTGTAAAACTTCTCCGCGTAACTGTCGGTCATGCCGCTAATACAATCCGTTGCAAGCTGAATTCGGTAATAGCATTGCTCGCTTTCGGAAGCTCCCTCGCATTTCTTTCGGCAGATCGCGACGTAATTTTCCGATAAAACCTCGGAGAGGTCTGTGTGGAAGTTGCTGCTGTCCTCAAGGTCGAATTTCAAAGCCATATCAACTATTTTGTCAAGCAGCGAGTACATTATCGTATGCTCCGAGATCTCCGAGCTTACGACGCTTTTAGAGCGGAACGCGTAATTATACGCTATTTCCCCGAGCAGCCTTGAAAGACCCTGCGCGGGGCTTGCGGTGAGCAGGTCGGTTTTGAACGTGCCGTTCATAATCGCGTCATAGTTATCGCAGAACGAATCCGCGGCGGCATAGATCAGCATATTTTGTATTTTTACCACCCATTGCTGAACAGCCTTTTGCTTGGGGTCGGGCATACCGAGCTTGAACACATTCGTATAACTCTCGGCAAGTGAATCGGCAGCCCCGCGTATTGTTTCATAAAGACCGCCCGTTTCGTCGATATAAGAACGCGCGCCGGAGTTCAGCTCCTCCAAAAGCGTGCGGAAGTCGATAAAGCCCTTAACGACCGCGTCCTCGATGTCGGCGGTGAGGTAGGCTATGTCGTCGGCGGCTTCGAGTATAAACGTCAGCGGATAGCGCATATTCTTCGCGCCCGTGGCGTTCGTTATCTTCTCGAAAAGCGCCCCCTCCGAATAGAAAAAGCCCATTTTCTTGGTGCGGATATCGCCGCTATTCTTATTGATGTCAACTGAGCTTACGGGGTATTTGATTATCGTGTTGAGCAGCGCGTAGGTGAGGTTCATTCCTGTGTTCATATCCGTCAGGCAATGCAGCCGCGTGATTATTCTGAGAGCCTGCGCGTTGCCCTCGAAATTCATGAAATCCTTTGTCATCTGCTCATTCAGCAGCTCAGAAACGGGTTTGCCGCGGAAATTAAGGCGCGAAAGGTTCTCCTTGAACCAGCGGCGAATAGCAAACTCCCCGAAATGCCCGAACGGCGGATTTCCTATGTCGTGGATAAGCCCCGCGCAGCGGAGAATATCGCGGCAGTCCTCGCGGATGTCGTTTTCGGGAAGCTCGAGCTTGCGGAAGATAATATCCCCGAGCGACTCGGCAAACGAGCTCACCTCCAAAGAATGTGTAAGCCGCGTGCGGACAAAATCCCCGCGGAGCAGCGGATAGACCTGCGCTTTGTCCTGCAGCCGCCTAAAAGACGCGCTTCCGATTATCCGATGATAATCGCGGCGGAATTCCGTGCGGATCTCGTTCTCGTTGTTTGAAGAATGAGGGCGTTCGCGCTCCCGGCAAAGAAGTTGGTTCCAGTTCATAAAAAACTCCTTTTAATATTTCCCCGCCGAAAGAGAGGAAAATACAACTATAATTTTATACTTGAATAACCGCGGAAACTCGGTCAATACTAATAGCGGAGAAACTCCGAAATAACCTAATGGAAAGGATGTTTTTTATGACCGTTAAACGCGGAGAGATTTACTACGCCGACCTAAGCCCCGTTGTCGGGAGCGAGCAGGGCGGGATCCGCCCCGTGCTTATCGTCCAGAACGACGTTGGAAACAAGCACTCCCCCACCGTCATCGCCGCGGCGATAACCAGCAAGCAAGAGAAAAACAAGCTGCCAACTCACATTTCCGTGCAAGCGTCCACCTGCGGGCTTGCAAAGGATTCCGTCGTGCTTTTGGAGCAGGTTCGTACATTAGATAAACGCCGACTAAAAGAGAGAATGGGGGAGCTCGACAGCGGCTCTATGCAGCAGGTTAATGACGCGCTGCAAGTCAGCCTCGGCTTATAATCTTTCAGTATTTCCCCGCCGGAGGCGGGGAAATACTGTTTATTATTTCATATAGAAATACAAAACCCACTGAAATCCCGCGAGCACTGCAACGAGAATTATCACGATCACTTGCGCTGCGCCCCATTCGGGCATAAGCACGCAGAGCATCGCAAGCGCGAGCGTGAGGATCACCGCGTTTCTCAGAAACGACTTGCTGTTTCCCTGCTTCATTGCTTCTTCTGCTTCGCAGCAGTGAGAGTGTTCTTCATCAGCATCGCAATCGTCATAGGCCCTACTCCGCCCGGGACGGGAGTGATCCAGCCCGCTTTTTCGCTCACCTCGTCGAACTTCACGTCGCCGCAGAGCTTGCCGTTGTCAAGGCGGTTGATACCCACGTCGATAACTACCGCGCCTTCCTTCACCATATCGGCGGTGACGAAGTTGGGTCTGCCAACCGCCGCAACGAGAATGTCCGCGCGGGCGCACACCTCGGCGAGGTTTTTAGTCTTGCTGTGGCAGACCGTCACGGTGCCGTTGTCGTGGAGCAGCAGCATCGCCATGGGCTTTCCGACGATGTTCGAGCGCCCGATTACAACGCACTCCTTCCCCGCTACTTCAACGCCCGTAGAGTGGATAAGCTCCATACACCCCGCGGGAGTACACGGCAAAAACGCGTAGCTGCCTATCATAATCTTGCCGACATTGCTCTCGTGGAACGCGTCGACGTCCTTTTTCGGCGAGATTCGCTCGATGACCGCGCCCTCGTCGAGGTGCTTCGGCAGCGGCAGCTGCACGAGAATTCCGTCGACGTTATCGTCGTTGTTCAGCGTGTCGACAAGCTCCAGAAGCTCCTCTTGAGTCGTTTCCGCGGGCAGCGCGTATTCAAAGCTCTTTATCCCGCAAAGCTCGCACGCTTTTTTCTTGTTGTTTACATATACTCTGGAAGCGGGATCGTCGCCGACTATCACGACCGCCAGCCCCGCCTTTATCCCCCCGCGCTCGATCTCCGCGCGGACCTGCTCCTTAACCGCCGCCGAAACGGCCTTTCCGTCAATTATCCTCGCCGCCATTTTCTTTCTCCTCTTCTGTATTTTCTTCGGATTTTTCTTCGTCCGTTTCTGCAGGAGTTTCCTCGGATTTTTCTTCGGTTATTTCCTCGGAAATATCATCCGAATCTCCCTCGGAAATTTCTTCCTTGTCAATTCCCTCAGACTTCGCCTTCTTCTTTGCCTTATGCTCCTCCTCCGCCCTAAGGTCGCTATCGATAAGCGCGGAGGACGCGTCGGAGTTGACGTAAAGCGGCTTGCCCGTTTTGTTGGTCTTTATCTTGAAGATAACGAACACAACCAGCGCCGCCGCCGCGGAGATTATCCCGACAAGCTGCGATACCTTAAACGAGCCGATGTAAAGGCTGTCCGTGCGGAGCTGCTCGATAACCGCACGCCCGGAGCCGTACCAGATAAGATACATCAGCGCCACCTCGCCGTCGAATGTGCGGAGCTTTTTGCTGTAAAAATGCAGGAAAATAAAGCCGAGCAGGCACCACACGCTCTCGTACAGGAAGCACGGGTGAACGTAAACATTGCGCCCCATTTCCTCGCTGATTTGCGAGCCCGTCATCGCGAAGAGCCAGTTGTCGGGGCACTGCGCGCCGTATGCCTCCTGATTGATATAATTCCCCCAGCGCCCTATCGTCTGCCCGATAAGAAATCCGAGAGAAGCCAAATCAACCATTGCGAAGAAGTTGACCTTGCGCAGCTTGCACATCAGAATTCCGATCACAACCGCGCCGATTGTGCCGCCGTACATCGCAATGCCGCCGTCGCGTATCGTCGTGAACATCGTGACGAAATTGTATTTTGTCGGGTTGTTCGGGTCGAGCGTTGTGAAGACGCAGTAGTAAATTCGCGCGAACAAAAATCCGCCGACAATGCAGACGAAAACCACGTCAAACACTCTGTCCTTTACAAGCCCGAAGTCCTTTGTAGAGCGGCGCATCGCGTAGATATACGCGAGAATTACGCCCACCGCGATCAAAATCCCATACCAGTAAATCGGAACGCCGAAGATCTCAAACCCGCGGCGATAGGTTATCTCCGTGCCGCCGAACAGGTTCGGGAATTCAAGCGTCATTTTCGCGAGCTCGCCCGCGTTTGCCAAAACACCAGATGTCATTTTCATTCTCCTTTAACTTTTGTGCATTTCTTAAAACCTTGTTTGAGGCAAAACCGACATAGCACGCCGTCTGCGTCGTCAAGCCTCCTCGCAAGGCATAAAGCCTTGCTTCGTCGGCTTTCCTAGCAGCCGACGCACTTTGCCGATTTTGCCTTTTCAAACCGGTTTTAGCAATGCACAATTGATATACACACATTTTCCTCGTCAAGCTCGTTTAGCTTTTCGAGCATTTTCTCATATTCCGCGCCCGCCACCAAATCGATTTTGTAAAACGGCGAGGTGTCCGAAAGGGCGCTTTCCGAAAGCATTGTCGCGACATTATCAACATCGTTGAACGCGCGGACAAGCGTGCCGTAGCTTGCCCTTTTTACGCAGTCAAACTGCTCACGCGGCGGCGGATTTTTCTTGAATTTCCGAATTTCCTCCTGAAGCAGCTCCAGAACCGCGTCGGGATCGTCGCTCTCTCCTCTCGCAAACGGGAACATAAAGCCGCGCCCATACATCAAGCCCTGCCCGAATTGCTCATTGATAATCCCGCTTTCGCGAGCGCGCTCGAAGAAATCCGAAACGCCGCCGAAAATCACGTCGAGCAGGATATTGTAGTATAAATAGTCGTCGGAATAATCGCAAAGCATCGCGCCCGATTTCGGGAGCGGGCACTTCCAGCCTATCTCGAAAATCGGCTTGGCTACGGGCATCACAAGCTCCACGCGCTTGTTTATCACTCCGAGAGGCTCTTCAAACGGCGTGGCTTTAACGCTCAAAGGCGAGCGGTCTTTCAGTTTCTCCTCACAAATTCGCACAACCTCATCGGGGTCGAATTTTCCCGCTACGCAGAGGTACATATTCGCGGGATTGTAAAACGCGTCGTAGCAGTCATAAAGCGTCTTGTCGGTGATTTGCGCGATGCTCTCGACAGTTCCCGCGATATCTAATCTAACGGGATTTAACGCGAACATATTTTCCAGCAGATTTGTAAACACGCGCCAGTTCGGGCTGTCACGGTACATTGTGATTTCCTGCCCGATAATCCCGCGCTCCTTTTCAACATTTTCGGGCGTGAAGAACGGGTCTTGCACAAAGCCGAGGAGTATCTCGAGATTTTTCGCGAAGTTATCCGCGCTGCTGAAATAGTATTTCGTGTAGTCAAAGCTCGTGCAGGCATTGCACGATGCGCCCGTCTGCGCAAAAAGCTCAAACGCGTTTTTCTCCTCGCTCTCGAACAGCTTGTGCTCAAGATAATGCGCCGTGCCGTCGGGAATGTCGATGATTTTGCCGCCGTTTACGGAAAACGAGTTGTCCTCCGAGCCGAACCGCACGGACACCTGCGCGCACGCCGAGGAATAGCCCTCCATAGGCAGCATATAAACCGTCACGCCGCTTGAATGGACGTATTTGAGGCAGGTTTCCTTTACGATGTCGTTATAGATTTTCTCAATCATTTTTCAAACCCTCCCCCGACAAAGCGTAAACGGTGTCGAGCCTGTAAAGCCGCGCCGCCGCTTGAATTCGCTCGGGCGTGACCTTTTTCAGCTCCGCGAGATATTCCTCGGGCGACAGGATCTTCTCTTCCGTGATCTGGTCGAGATACCAGCCCGAAATCGCCGTGGAATCCCGCATCATCTCAAGCTGATTTTTCGCTTCGAGAAGCGCATTGCGGAGCTCTTCCTCCGTAATCCCGTTCTCTTGAATTTCGCTCAGCTCATGCAGAACGGCTTGCTCTGTCCGCTTCAAATTCTGCGGCTCCACGCCCGCGTTCACCGTAAGAACGCGCTTGTAGCGGTTTGAAAAGCACCCGCAGTAATAGCAAAGCGACTGCTTTTCGCGGATATTCGAGAAAAAGCGCGAGGTCGTCATGCCGCCCAGAATCATCGTGAACAGCTTGTCCGCGTAGTGGTCGGAGAGCTCGGGCGCTTTGAAATACATTCGCAAAATCGCCTGCTGCATCGTCAGAGTGTCCGAGGCGTAGGCGGGCGTTTCTTTCAGCGGCGACGGCTTGCTCATCGCAATCGGCTTCACGCTGCCGCGGGAAATCCCCGCGAGCATTGCCGTGAAAACCCTCTCCGCGTCGGAAAACTCGCTGCACCCGGCCGCGACTATCTCAATATGTCCCGTTTCAAGGAGCTTTTTGTACGCCGTATACGCCGACTGCGCCGTGACCCTTTCCGCTTCCTCGCGAGTGCCGTAGGCGGGCAGCTCCGAGGGCTCGCCGATGTAGGCGGTTTTCGCGGCGTTCTTCGCGGCGTAAGAGGATTTCTCGTTGATTACACTATCGATAGTATCGATAAGCTCCGCCTTCATCAGTGTTGTGACATTCTCATCAAAAGCGCCGTCCTTGGCGAGCGGCTTTGTCAGGCACTCGCAAAGCAGCTCGGAATATTCCGCCTCGAGCTTTTCCCCGTCGAGAGCGTAGCGGTCGTCGAGAATCACGCCGCCGATATAGCTCATACGCCTGTCGCAGCACGCAAATATATTCCCCGTATTTGATGTCAGCGACGCGTCATACAAATTCGAGAGATATTTTGACAGTATACGATACGTCGGGAATTTCTCGCAGCACTCCGAAAGCGCGTAGGACGCGACGGCGTAATCCGCGCGGGAATCGCCCTCAAACTCGGTTAAAACATACGCCATAATCTGATTTGTCTTGAAGCGCTTATCGGTTATCCTGCTGAAAAACGCGCCGTCGGCAATTTGTTTGCGTTCAAAAATAATTATCACTCATTTCTTCAGTTTTACTTTTTGGATTTTTTGTTGCCGGAGGGGTCAATCATATCAAGCACCGCTCTTCCGACCTTGCGCTCTAATCCCGCCTTAGTGGTGGGAATTCCCGTTTTCCGCGCGAATTTCTGCTTTGCCTGGGTGATGCCCAAGGCGCGTTTCCACGAAAACGATACGCCGGGAATTTTTATGCCGCCGCTTTTTTTAGTAGCCATATTATGTCCTCCTTATATGTCGAAAAGACGTTTTGTTCGCGTCAAAGCTCCCTTGCTCCGCGAGAGAGCCGCATATATTTCTATTATAGCACATTCTCTCGGATTTTTCCATACTTTTTTACAAATTTCACAAAATTTACGCAAACGACTATATAAAAGAGTTTTCCCCGCCTTCGGCAGAGAAAACAAAAAATTCCCCCTCTCGGGAGGGGGAAAAATCAAATTATACATTATGTGTAGAACAAAAGAAAGGAGACAACTAAACAAACAAATGAAAACGGAGGTTTCCGTCGCCCTTTGTTTGATTATATTATACAGCAATTATTTCACTTTGTCAACAATTTTTTGTTAATTTGTACAAATTCGACATATTAAACAAATTGCCGTTCGGGTGGTTATTCATAATAACAAGAGAATGGTGCAGCTATATATGTAAACGTTTACAGCTTAGAAAACAAGCGGCTAGAGGTAAGATGTAAGAAGATGATTCCTGCCGCCGGACATGTTTCTTTCGGTTAGTTTAAATCTGCCTTCATTTTGCTCCTGAACACGACAATCGCCAGCACCGTCGCGGCAAGGGCGTATGCCGAAGTAATTCCGAGGTGCAAAGGCAGCTCGGAGAAATCCAGCGCGGCGGCTTGTCTTGCGGTTTTTACGGAGTGAACGAACGGCAGCGCGCCGCAGATTTTTTTGAGCACGCCGCTTGTGTTGTCCACGTCAAACCAAATTCCGCCGAGGAACGACGCGAACGAGATAACCACCGAGCATAATCCGGGCGCGGCTTTTTCGCTGAACAACGTACCGAACAAAAGCCCCAGCGAAATGAACAGCACGACCGTCGGAAGAAGCGCCGCGACGCTTAAAAGCAAGCCGCCGATATTTAAATCAATGCCCTTGATAAGCGCCACGACAAGCGACGCGGCGAACGTGATTATAATCTGAATCAACGCCAGCAGAAGCGACGGAAGAAGATAGCCCGCGATGAAATTGCCGGAACGCATCGGGGTGGCATAAAGCCGTAAAAGAAACGCGCCGCTGCGGTCCTTTGAAACGGACAGGCAGACAAACAGCATCACAAACGTCAGCCCGAAAACCGCGATTCCCCCCGCAAGGTTGTCAATGCGGAAAATCGTCATATTCGCCTCGGCGGGAATTCCGTCGTTGACGAGAGTCATCACAACAAGCATCACCAGCGGAAACCCAAGGCAGAAAACGTAGCTCAGCGGGTCGCGGACGATTTCATTTAAATTCCGCGTCGAGAACGCGAGTGTTCTGTTAGTCATTGCTCTCCCCTCCTTTATCGGCATTTTCGGCAATTTTCACGAATACATTTTCCAAGCCCTGCTCGCCTGTTTGGGCTTCAAGCTCGGAGAGCCTGCCCTCGGCTTTCAGCTCACCGTTGATCATCACGCCTATGCGGTCGGAGAGCTGCTCGGCTTCTTCCATATAGTGCGTCGTGAGAATTATTGTTATCTTGCTTTTCAGCTTTTCGATGACCTTCCAGAGCTCCCGCCGCGCGAGAACGTCAAGCCCCAGCGTGGGCTCGTCGAGGAACAGCACCTTAGGCTCGCCTATCATCGCCATTGCGATAGAAAGCTTGCGCTTCCAGCCGCCCGAGAGCGTTTTCGCACGGGATTTTTCATATTCCGAAAGCCCGAACATTTCAATCGCGGATTTGACGCTCTCGGCGGTTTTTTCCTTGGAGTACCCGAAAATGCCGCACATCAGCCGCAGGTTTTCCTCTACCGTGAGGTTCTCCGCGACGGCGGTGTCCTGCGGGGAGATGCCCGCGATGCTTTTCACCGCCGACTGCTCCGTCACGCAATTCTTCCCGCACACGAAGCACTCCCCCGCCGTCGGCGTTGAAAGGCACGTGAGCATTCTTATCGTCGTGGTTTTTCCCGCGCCGTTCACGCCCAGAAGCGCGTAGATCTCGCCCTCGTTAATCGCGAGGTCAAGCCCCTTGACGGCGGTTTTTGTCTTGTATTTTTTTACCAGTTTTTTTGTTTCTACTGCGAGCATAGAGCCTCCTTAAAATTCCGAAACTTTCACCAGCGCGATGCCCTTGTCCTCGTCGCCAAGCACCAGAAGCGTGTCGCCCGTTCGGATATTGAAAATCTCGCGGCACTGCTTCGGGAGGGTTATCTGCCCCTTGTCGTTGACGCGGACAATGCCGAACATATGCTGCTTGTCGGAATCCACGCTTGTGCTTGTGTAGGCGGAAACGCTGCGCACAAGCGAATCGACGGTCACGCCGTAGATATCCGCAAGCGCGAGGATATTCTCGATGTCGGGGAGCGCCTCGCCTTTCTCCCATTTTGCCACCGCCTGCCTCGAAACGCCGATTTTCTCGGCGATCTGCTCCTGCGTGTAGCCGTGCTTTTTTCTGAACAGCTTCAGGTTATTGTAATCCATTTCAAGTCCCCTCTTTTCGGATTTCTTACTTTCTTTATTTTAGCATATATTTTCCGAAAATGCAACCAACCTGCGGTTGCGAAAATGTTATTTTGGATTTACATTATCGGAAAGCGGCGGCAAATTAGCGTTTTTTGATTTTGCTTTACTTTTCCGAAAAATTGTAGTATAATGGAAAAAAGGGGGCGATAATCTTGAAGCTTGACGCAAAAACGCTTGCCGAGCATTGTTACTTCGCCGAAAATCTGAAGGCCGCCGTTTCGGAGCTTGCCGTGACGCAGGCGGAGCTTGGGAGGGCTGTCGGCAAGGACCAGAAAACCGTCGGGCGGTATATCTCGGGGGAAACCTACCCCGAGGGCTGTATCATAGAAATTCTGAAATATCTGCAGAGCCGCCTCGTCGACGAACATAATAATGCTCATATCCCGTCGGAGGAATTCGAGGAGCTTTTCTCGGAGATTTACGACTTTCTTGGGGACAACGGAAGGGAGCAGGCGGTTTCAGAGCTTGAAAAGCTGGGCGTGCATGCAGGGTAAGGTG
>CAYSHU010000040.1:0-14887 GCA_964430965.1 uncultured Ruminococcus sp.
CAATCTCTCGGCGACACACTTATGGGCTTTGTCGCGGGGCCTATCGCATCGGTTTACGTCGTGATAATTCTCGTGTGCGGGATTTGTATGGCGTTCCGCAGAAGCAACAGCGGCTTTGTTACGCTTACATGCGTGCTGACGGCGGCGGGGCTGGCGGCGCTGTTCCCGCGCGCGGACATCTCGGCGGGGCAGTCCGTGATCTACGAGCTTTCAACGGGGTATATCCTGTTCGGGACGGTGTTCCTGGCGGCAGAGCCGCACCACGCGCCGAAAACCGCGGCAGGTAAGATAATGTACGGCTTTGCCTTAGGCTATACGACAATGATGTTCCGCTTCTTCGGCAAAACCGAGGGCTGCTTTATCTTCGCGATGCTTATCACAAACGCCCTGAGCGCGAGCTTCGACCGCGCTGTCGAAAACTTCCTGTACTGGAAGAAAACGTATCTCTCCACGTTCGAGAAATCCAAAACGCAGGCGCAGGTCGGCGCGCCTAAGCTCACCGATACGCAGGAGATTGTTCTCCCCGAAAAATACCGCTTCAACACGCCGCCTATCGACGGCAAAATCACAAAAAAGAAGCGCAGCAAAAAATCGCCCGAGGCCGTGCCAGAATTACCTAAAATCGCGCCGAATTTTGAGGAGGACGACGTTAAAATCGCGCCGAATTACGATAAAAATTACGAAAACGACGATGCGCCGAACTATGACCTTTTGGCGAAAATCGAAAATATCCGAACTATCGTCGATTATGACGAGGAGGATATTCTGGAAACCGGCGAGGACGGCCTGAGCCGAATTGAGCAGCTTCGGCGCTCGCGAATAAACAACGCCGCGGAGGAGGAAAATAACCATAATGATGAGCAATAATAAATTCTCCGTAAAGCCCGACGGGCTGTTCAGGCAAAACATCGTGCTTATGAGCGGGCTTGTAACCGCGCCGATCATCGTCGCGGCGACGACCGTAGAACGCGCGCTCGTGCTGGTTCTGAGTTTCTTTTTAATGAGCTACACAAGCATTATCATCTGCCGGATTTTTCCAAGGAAAATCGTTTACACGGTTCGCGCGATGCTTTACGCGGTTGTCGCGGCGGGAATGTTTATCCCGACGATTATAATTTTAGAAAGGCTCTTCCCCGCGACGACGAAAAGCATTATGCTGTATATCGAGATCTTAACGGTAAACTCGCTTCTTCTCGCGAAAACCGAAAGCCGCTTTTATCTTGAGCCGTATGGCGTAATGGCGCTGGACGCGCTGTTTTATGTTATCGGATACGCAATCGCGGCATTTGTTATCGGGGCTGTTCGAGAGCTTCTCGCGTTCGGGACGCTTTACGGTATGCGTTGGTTCGACCCGCCGATGCCCGCGGCAAAATCGCCGTTCTTCGGGTTTTTCTTAGTCGGGATTTTCGCGGCGGTTTGCAGAGCGGGCTGCGGAATGAGGCGCTCCGGGCAGAGAGCGGCAAGAGTTGCTCCCGAAAACAGAGGGGAGGGAGCGCAATGACGTTCAGCGGAGTGCTCGCGAGGATAGTGACTCTCGCGATGATCTCGATCTTCACGCAAAACGCGATTTTTGACAGAGCCTTCGGCGCGAACGTCGCTATCTACGCCTCCCGCAAGGAGAACCACGTGCTGGGCTTCACGGCGGGAATTACCGTGATAACGACGCTTGCCTCTGTCGTCACCTACTTCATCGACAAGCCGATGCTCGCTTTGGAGCACGGGTATTACTATATGCCTCTTATTTATATAGGTGTAATAGGCGTGCTTTACGTCGCGGGGCTTTTGATTATGTGGAAAGCGTTCCACAAGACCTACAAAATTGTCCGCAAATACGCGCACCTCGCGGTTTTCAACTGCGCGGTGATAGGCGCGCTGTTCCTCAACTCCACCTACGGCAGCAACCTGCCGAACTACATCGGCTACGGCTTCGGGTCGGGCGTGGGCTTTTTTGCGGCGTGCTTTATGCTGAACATCGCGAAGGAGCAGCTTGACAGCGAAAAAATCCCCCGCATTTTCCGCGGCTATCCTATTATGATGATTTATATAGGAATAATCTCGCTCGCGCTTAATGTTCTTACGGGATATACTTCCGAATTTTAAAACACTTTTTCGCTTTCCCCCGACGGAAACGGGGAAAAGCGAAAAATAAACTTCAACGAAAGGAGAGATAATAATGGCTCCCAAGAAAACCAACATCAAAATAAAACGCAGTAAATTTAATCTCTACAATAAAAAGAAAAGCAAGGCAAAACGCGCTTTACGGGTTGCCATTACCGTGGTCGCGGTGTGCGCACTCGGCGTGCTGGGGTATGGGCTCGGCAAGCCGCTGATGAAGTATATTCAGGACAGAAACGCAGGCGGACCCGATACCTCCGCGCTGCTTTCGAGCATTATCGGCGACGCGGAAAGCTCGGAAATGAGCACGGTTATCTCCACCGATGAAACAAGCAATGTTGAGCCAAATCCGCAAGCGGGCAGCAAGGTCTATTACCTCCCCGAAAACGCCGCGCTGAGCGAGGCGGCGCTTTCCGCGGAGCTTGCCGCCGCGAAGCGCTCCGGCTGCGAGGTCGTGGCGGTGACGCTTAAAAACGACGACGGAAATCTGCTGTACAAGACCGGCATCGCCGAGGTGAAGGACGAGGCGGAAATCGTGACGGGAACACTCGCCGCAACGCGCATCGCGACGATGATAAGCAACGAGGGCTTTATCCCCGCCGCTCGGATAAGCACGCTTATGGATAAAACCGCGGGCGGCGTTGTCAAGGGAAATTACCGCATTGTGGAGGAGCAGGGCGGCGGCACGTGGCACGACAATCGCCCCGAAAAGGGCGGCAAGCCGTGGCTCTCACCGTTCAAAAGCGAAAGCGTGAATTATATCGGAAGCATCACGTCCGAGCTTTCGGCGGCGGGCTTTAAGAGGATCTATTGCGCGAACACGCGCTTCCCCGCGTTCTTCAACGTGGATATCACAACGCACCTCAAGGATTTGCCGCTCACCGAGCCCGACAAGCGTGTTTCGGCTCTGTGGAGCGTGGTGAATTTTGCGAAGACAAACGCCGAGAAAAACGGCGCGGAGCTGTGGCTTGAAATGAGCGCCTCGGCAATCGTCGCGGAGAACCGCAACAACACCGACGCGGAAATCGCGGCAGACAAGACAAAGCTCTCGGGCGTTAAGATAATCGTCGTTTACGATTTGGTGAAAAACCCCGCAAGCTCGACTGCTTCTTCAAGCGCGGCTTCTTCGGGTAATTCGGGTAATTCGGGCGCGGCGGCTTCCTCAACGGTGACTTCCACCGTAATTCAAACCGCAAACGCCGCGAATTCCGCAAGCACAAGCTCCGAGGCTTCGACAAGCACCGCAAGCAAGACGAGCTCAACCGCCTCAACAAGCACGACAAGCGGGACGAAAACTCCGACCGTTAAGAGCGACTACGAAACCGCAAAGGACTTTTGTACTACGGCAAAATCGTTGTTCGGAAGCGGCGTGGATTTCGGCGTGAGAATTCCCGATTACGTCACGGGGAAAACGCTGGAGGATATCACCCGCGCGCTTAACGAAGCGGAGATAGCGATATATAATTGAAAATTGATAATGGAGAATTCTCCGCTATCCATTTAAATAGGACAAGAGAAACAGGAGGTTTATTATGAACAATTTTTTGATTACTATGTCCGGCGCCGCGGCAACGGACGCGGACGCGGCAATGGGCGGCATGAGCATCTTTACGATGATTATCCCGCTGGCGGTTATGGTGCTGATTTTCTGGCTGTTTATCATACGCCCCGAGAAAAAGCGCACTAAGGAAATGCAGAATATGCTCGACAATCTCGAGGTCGCGGACGAAATCGTGACAACCGGCGGCATCGTGGGACTGGTGGTTTCCGTCAGCAAGGACACCGTGCTTATCGAAACGGGCTCCGACCGCACCAAAATCCGCATAATGAAATCCGCGATCGCTAAGAACAACACTCAGCACGAGGCTGCGGAAGCCGCGGCTTCGGAAAGCAAGCCCAAAAAGGAGCTTGAGGACAAGTCGGACAATAAGGACAAAAAGTCTAAGGACAAGAAAACAGACATCAAATAATGGACGACCTCAGAGTAGTCAAGACAAAGGCCGCGATTCGCGAGGCGCTGTTCGGACTGATGAGCGAAAAGGAGCTCGCGAAAATCACGATTTCCGAGATCTGCGTCCGTGCGAGGATAAACCGCAAGACGTTTTACGCGCATTACCGCGCGCCGTCGGACGTTATCGAGGAGCTTGAGAACGAAGTTCTGGAGGAGTTCTCCGCGATACTCCGAAGCGGCGGCGACAGCCTGCTGAACGTCAGCGCCGCCATTCGCGACATCAGCGCGACGATAGAGCAGCGTCGGGAATTTTTCAAGCAGTTTATGCTCCGGAACCCCGACCTGTTCAACAAGGGAAAAATCAAGGCGATGCTTTGCCGCGTTATCATCGTGTCGCTGAAAAACGCGGGGGCGCTTGCCGAAAGCGAGGAAACACTGAGGGCGGCGGCGGAGTTCTCGATCTCGGGAGTGCTGGCGCTTTATTCGGCGTGGTTTGACGGCGACTGCAAGGACGACCTCGGCTTTATCACAAGCACGGCGATAAATATGGTAACAAGAGGGCTTTCGGCGTATGTTCCCGAGGATAAGCTAATACTAATCACTCATTAAAAACTTGACATCTTTGCGAAAATCCCGCACCTATCGCTTCGTCAAAGCTCCTTGGCGTACATAAAGTACGCCTGCGTCACTTTTCCTCGCGCTAGGCACGGTTTCTTCGCAAATCCTGCCAAGTGTTTTAATGGCGATTAGTATCTCAAAGGTTGTAGAAGGAAATAAAGGGTAATTATATGAAAGAAGCAAAGGAAAGGCTTTTTACCGTTCGCGGTATGGTTTTTATGGCGATTTTCGCCGCGATAATCTGCGTTGCCGCGCCGGTTTCGGTTCAGGTGGGACCTATCCCGATTACGCTCGCGACGTTCGCAATTTACCTCGCGGGGGCGATACTCGGCGGCAAGCGCGGAATGGTTTCCGTTGCCGTGTACATAATGCTCGGCGCGGTGGGACTTCCCGTGTTCTCGAATTTCAACGGCGGCTTCACCGCGCTGTTGGGACCGACGGGCGGCTATATCATCGGGTATATTCCGCTGGTTTTTCTCACGGGAATATTCGCGGAGATGAACTATAAAAAGCGCCGGACGATGATTTTCGGAATGATTTTTGGAATGTTTCTCGGAACAGTCGCGCTTTATACGTTCGGTACGGCGTGGTATATGATAATGACGGGCAGCGGTCTTGGGAGAGCGCTCGCGCTTTGCGCCCTGCCGTTTATCCCCGGCGACGCGCTGAAAATCGTCTGCGTTTCCGCGATCGCCATGCCTCTTAAGTCCAAGCTCTCGAGTGTTATTTTGAAATAATGGAATACGCGATAATAGTAGCACGACAGGCGGCAATAATGCTGATGCTCCTCGCGGTGGGGTTCGGGCTTTATAAGGGCAAGCTCCTCGGCAACGAAGCGACAAAGCAGCTTTCAAACATCGCGCTGACGATAATTAACCCGATCGTTATCTTCAACGCGTATCAAACAAAGTTCGACCCCGCGAAGCTCCGCGGGCTTCTGACAGCGCTGGGGCTTTCGCTGGCGGCGCAGGTGCTGCTGATCATAGCCGCAGTGATAGTGATCCGCCCGTCGCGCGCGAACTACGAAACGGAGCGCTTCGCGATTTCGTACACAAACTGCGCGTTTATGGGAATTCCGCTTGTGGAGGCGGTTTTCGGCGCGGACGGCGTGTTTTACCTCACGGCGTTTGTCACGGTTTTCAACATTTTTTTGTGGACGCACGGCGTTGTCTTAATGCAGGGCAAGACGGAAAAATCCTTTAAGGAGCGCCTTCGGGAGCTCGTGAAAATCCTCACGTCCCCCGCGATAATTTCTATTGCGCTGGGGCTGGTGTTTTTCTTTACGGGGCTTCGCCTGCCCTCGCTTGTGCAAACGCCGCTGAATTACCTCGGTGCGATGAACACGCCGATCGCGATGATAGTTTCGGGCGCGACAATTGCGAAATCGGGGCTTTTGGACTGCTTCAGAACGCGGAGCGTTTACCTGCTCCAGACCGCGAAGCTGCTGCTTGTGCCCGCGCTGCTCGCGGGGCTTTTCGTGCCGCTGCAGCTGTTCGGAGTGAGCTCGGTCATCGTGAACACGGTGCTTATTGCCGCCGCCGCGCCGACCGCCTCGGCTACGGTAATGTTCGCCTACAAGCACAACCGCGACGAAAAGTGCGCGTCAAACCATTTCGCGCTGTCTACCATAGCGAGCATTATCACGATCCCGCTTATGCTGTTTCTCTCGGGAATGTTGACGAGGCTTTTTATCCGGTAAGGAGATTTTAATAAAGCGTTTCCCGCCTTGAAATAAACGACAGCGTTCTCCACGTCAAAGGCGTGGAGAACGCTGTCGTTTATTCCTCGAATTGTGCAATATAATCAAAAATCGCGAGGCAAATTTGTGTAAAAATAGAATTGAAAATCATAGTAAAAAATGGTATAATCATAGTGTAAGAAAATTGTGTGAGATAGTATTGCGGCTTAGGCTGCGTACTTCTTAATATATTTTCCCCAATTATTTTCAGCCGATTATCTGTTTTCCCCAAACAGACGGCACTTGATTTATCTTTCCGCAGACACCCCCTTGCCTGCGGGTTTTTTTTACCTCGGGCATCTCCAAAAATCTTGTTTGAGTGAAAATTGCCGGAGCACGCCGCACGCTGTCAATTTTCACTTTTCAAACCGAATTTTTGAGATACCCTAAAAATTATTAAATAAATCTTGCAATTTCGTGGGAAGTGTGATATAATAAATATATCGAGAACCGCTTCGCGGTTTTCAGCGCCTATCGGCGCTGTCGGCTTTGCCGAGCGATATATTTATTGTGTCGTTAAATTGTTTTCGCTTCGCGAAAACTCAGCGCTCCGCGCTGATGCGGCTTCGCCGCTGAAATTTATGATATAATATTATAATGAATAAGATTAACGAAATTTCTCACAATTTTTGTATAGAAAGGTGAACGCTATGGCTAATGAGTTGAACCAAAACACGGCATTTTCCGAAGCCGCTGCTTCCTTGGAGAAAAGCCTCGACACCCTGCTTACCGACCTGCGAAAGGCGGCACACAGCGCTATCGATATGGACGACTGGAATAAGGCAGAGGAAATTCTCGCGTCGACGAAATCCGACATCAAGAAGATTGAAACGTTGAAGAAGAAGTTCGCGGAGTTTAAGGCGGAGGCTGTTAGCCTCGGCTTTTTGAGCGGCGACGCGGCAAAGGCTCCCGAGGCTCCCAAGCCCGAAGCTCCCAAGCAAGAAGAAAAACCTGAGCCGAAGCCCGCTCCCGAGCCGCCCAAGCCCGAGGCTAAGCCTGCGGAAGCTCCTAAGCCCGAGGCCAAGCCTGCTACCGAGCCGCCGAAGCCCGCACCCGAACCCCCTAAGCCCGAAGCTAAGTCCGCGGAAGCTCCCAAGGCGGAGCCGCCTAAACCGCAGCCCAAGCCCGCAGAGCCTCCCAAGACTCAGCCGAAGCCCGCAGAACCGCCGAAGCCGGCTCCCAAGCCCGCGGAGCCTCCCAAGCCTCAGCCCAAGCCTGCTCCGAAGCCCATTTCCAAGCCCACGATGAACTTCGACGTTCTGGATATGGATATGTCGGACGACGACGAGGACAAGGGCGCAAGCGACCCGATTATCGACGCGTGTGAGGACTTGATCACAAAGTTCCCGTTCTCGATGCGGCTGATTTATTCCAACCCGAAAATCGGCAAGTTTTTCACGACCGACGAGGTAATCGCAACAAACGATATGAGCAAGCCCAAGCAGCTTAGCAACGGCTTGTGGGTGGAAACAAACGTCCCCGAGGAGAAAATCCAGACGTTTGTCCGCAGCGTAATGCGCTATTGCGAGGAATCGGTAAATATGTGAATATCCGAACAGGGGCGTTTTTAAGTCGAGGAGTGCTTCCGACATCGCAGTCGTCCCCGAAACGATATAAAAAGATGCGCCTTGTCGCTTGACAGGGCGCTAAATTATTCTGAGCTATAAAAAGCTCGAAGGGGAAATTAAGAAAGGTACTTGAAAGGTACTTTATGGGGGGAAATTAAACAAACTATCGTTTGTTTATGTTTATATTATATCAGGTTTGTCGAAGAAAGTCAACGGCTTTGTGTTTCATTTTTGATACACTTTGATTTATTTTGAAAAAATTGCCGGCTGGATCTGTTTGCCGTCCAGCGCCGCCAGAATCGTCCTCGGAATCAGCGAAAAATCCGCGACGAGCGAGAACGGCTTCGCAAGCGGGTCGTCCTGCGCCAAAGGGACAAAGTAGAAGTTTTTGTAGTTGCGCAGCGCGCCGATGTTCTTCGCCGCGCCCGAAAGCGCGTCGTTGGTAGACACCGCGATGACAACCGGGCGCTCGTTGCGCAGGTGACTTTTCACCGCCATGCAGACGGGCGTGTCAACAATCCCCAGCGCGAGCTTCGCGAGGGTGTTGCCCGTGCAGGGAGCTATTACCAGCACGTCGAACAGCTTTTTGGGGCCTACGGGCTCGGCGGCGGGAATGTCGTGGATAACCGTCTTTCCCGTCAGCTCGAACAGCCGCGCGGCGTGCTGCTGGGCGGTGCCGAAGCGAGTGTCGAGCGTGTAGGCGTTGTGGGACATGATCGGGGTGACCTCGCAGCCGAGCTCAACCAGCTCGCCGAGCGCCTCAAACGCGCGCCCGAACGTGCAGAACGAGCCGCACACCGCAAAGCCCACCCGAAGCCCCGAGAGCCTCTCTATATCATTCATAAGCATTATTCCTTTCCGTTTAGAAGTAAGAAGTCAGAGGTAAGAAGTCAGACCCCCTAATCCTCATAGCTGCGCGGTGAGTAAACCGCGATAATATTTTCGATGGTTTCGGCGATTGCCTCCCCCGCCGCTTTGGGCAAGCATTTTCCGGAAAAATTATTTTTATTTTTTTACTTTTTTTGTAACCTCAAAAATGAGGAAAGTGTTTACACCGAAAAATTTTTTGCCTTTTTATTACCCGAAACGGGAAAAATATTTTATAGTGAACGCGGCGCGAGAATATCCTCGACTGTCTCCGCGATTGCCTCCCCCGCCGCTTTAGGCGAGCATTTTCCGGGGAGTCCTCCCGCAAAGACGCAGTTTATTCCGTGACGCTCGGCGAGCGTTTTGCGCGGCTCGGCGGGGAGCGTCGCGAGCTCAAGATAAACCGCGTTCTCCCGCATTTTCGAAAATAAAACCTCGCCGAAAATCGGCGCGGGGATCGTGTTCGCGATGTAATCAAACCGCGGCAGAATATCGGGGAGCTCGTCAAGAGAAACGGCGTTGAAGCCGCGGAGCTTCAACAGCTCGCGCTTGACGGGATCACGTGCCGCTAGGGTCACCTTGCTTTGGCACGCGCGAAGGCGCTCGGCAAGGAACACCGCGATGCGCCCGCTCCCCGTGACAAGCGTTTCCGAGCCGAGCAGCGCGCCGTCCGTGCTTTGGAAGAGCAGGCACAGCGCCGCCTCGGCGGTCAGGGCGGCGTTTTTGAGCGTCAAGGCTTCAAGCGCGAAATAATTGATCAGCGTTAATCCGCGGCGCTCGCAATACTCAGAAAGCGCGGCGGCTTCACCGCCCGCGAGCACGAGAGTATGCTCGTCCACGGCTTCACTGTCTTTTCCGATTTCCTCAAACAACGCCTCGAACGTCAGATCGGTTCCAAAAACGGTTTCGCCGTCCTTGGTAAGCGGCAGAGGAAGAACAGCCGCGTCAAGCCTTCCGTTTGGCTCTTCGCCGAGCCTTACTATCTCGTGAAGCTCCGAAAGCCTCTTCGCCGCGTATTCCATTCGAGCGTCGCCGCCCGCAAATAATATCCTCATACCAAAACCTCCAAAGCGTTATTTAGTGCATTATATGCGAAAGGAAGAAATTTGACAGCGCAAACTTTTTTTGCAGCAAAAGGAGATACTATCTCGTGTTATATATAAGACGACCACAAGGAGTTATAAAATGGAGAAATTTCAGCAAGACCTCCCCGCGAAGCAGCTGCTGGAAATGTACTCGGACACGGTTTTCCGAATAGCCTACGCGCGGACTCAAAACCACGCGGACGCGGAGGACATCACGCAGAATGTGTTCCTGAAATACATCGGCGCGAACAAAAAATTCAGCAGCGAGGAGCACCGCAAGGCTTGGATATTGCGCGTCGCGGTGAATTGCGCGAACGATTTTGTCAAAAGCGCGCATTATCGGCACAGGGCGGATATCGAGCAATATCCCGAGCAGGGCATTGAGCCCTCCTACGAGCTTGAGGAGAAAAGCGAGGTCTGGTACGCGGTGCAGAGCCTGCCGGAAAAATATCGCGTGCCTATTCACTTGTTTTATTACGAGGATATGTCGATAGCGCAGATCGCCGCCGTCACAAAGCAAAAGGAGGCCACGGTGCGCTCGCAGCTTACAAGAGCGCGGGATATGCTTCGGGAGATTTTGAAGGAGAGTATTTGATATGGATTTTAAGCGTGAATACAGCGAAATGCAGGAAAAAATCAAGCCGAGCGCGGAGTTTCTGGAGCAGCTTGAATATAAAATGAACGTGGAAAAAGAGGCGCAAAGGCTCAAGCGCAAGAAGGCGCGCCCGCTTGTTTTTCTGCCGATTATGGGAGCGGTCGCGGCGACAGCGGCGGCGGTTACTGTTTTTGTGAACCTCCCGAAGAGAAGCGAGCCCGCTCCCGCGCCCGTAAACGCCGCTGAAGTGAGATTTCCCTACGCGACGGGAGTTTTCGGGAACAAGGACAGCCTTTCGGACGGCGACGCGCTCCCGCGGGAGCTTTCGGAAATGCTCTCGCAAAGCGGCGCGGCGCTCTACAAAAGCGACTCCAACACGTTCGATTATGACGACAGGGTTTCCGACAGCGAGCGCGCGGCTCTCGCGGAGAAAATAAAATCCGCCGAAAAAATCGATAAGGAAACGGCGGACGGCGGAGATTATTATATGCTGACGCTCGAAAACGGCGATGTGTTCAAATTCAGAATTTCCGAGGATATTCTGATGTTTGAGAATAATTTTTACAGGCTCCCGTAAATTTTGCAGCGTTTTTGAGTTTGAATTCGTGTTAATTGTGAAAGCGAAAAACACGCGGGCAAACACAAGGCTTCGCTTTCTTATTATCCTTACCCGGGGCGGGAAAACAATCGAGCTTCAGCCTCCGTTTTTCCCGCCGCAAGGGGAAGCAAAACCACACGGGTTTACACGATTTTTGGAGGACAACTATGAGAAACAGGAGAAAAAGCAGAACATTAACGGCGCTGTTATCAAGCACGCTGGCGCTTACCTTATTGATGACGGGCTGCAGCAAAAACAACGTAACAAGCACGACGAATTCCACTAATTCGACAAATTCAAGCACAAGCTCCACGACGAGCGGGAGCGGCTTGCAGAATTACGCCGCGGTCGTTTCCGTCGCGGATATCAAGAACGCCTACGGCAGCGACAGCGGCGACATTATGCCGCTTTACAACGTCGCGCCCGACGAGGTTTTCGAGTTCAAATTCAAGACGGATTATTATGATTCGTTTACGGACATAAACCCGTGGGATATGGTGACGGTTCACACCGATCCCGCCTGCACCGAGCAGAGCAAGCTCTATTCGTCCGCGCTGTTTGACGAGGACGGCAAGACCCTGCGCGTTGCGCCTATCGGCGGCGTTCTCACAACGGAGGCCGAGGAGAACGCTTATCTCGATGACAGAACCGAGGTGTGGGGCAACGCCTCGATGTATTACCTCGCGGTTTGGGTCGATCTTGACGCGGACGGCTTTGTCAAGCTCGACGAGCCCGTTGTCATTCCGTTCACCGTAAGGCATGACCTCGCTATCCCGACGCTTAAGGGCGTTGTTGACAGCACGGGCAGATTTAAGCTCGTGTGGGACGCCGTTGAGGGCGCGACGGGCTACAATATTTACTGGTACGGCAACACCGACAAAAACCGCACGGGCGACTTCAACGAGCCCGTTTCCGGCGCGGAAAGCGCGTTTGAGGTAAACAGCGACGAGCATCTTCTTTGGGACGCAACCACCGACGAAACCGAGTTCGACTGCTTCGCGGGCAAGGATCACGGGCTTGCAATTCTCTACCACGACCCGCTGCTTGACGAGGACGACTTCGACGCTGTTCTCGGTCAGAACTATTCCGTAAACGGCTCGTACTTCGTTACCGCGCTTTACGGCGACAAGGAAAGCGGGCTTTCAAACATCGTCCACACGTCCGACCTTGTTATTCCTTACGTTGTCGTTGAAGAGGACGACCCGATGCTCAAGCGCTTTGAAACCGAGGCGGATCTTCCGCAAACTGTCCGCGTGAAGAATATTGATGGCTCAATAACAGAGCGCGGCGTTGACTACAAATTCCACTGGGGCAAAACGCTTATCGGCACCGATGTCCCGCAGTATCGCTACTCTATCGAGGGCACGGCGATAACCGGCGAGTGCACAATGGATATTCTCGACGGCAAAATGGAGCTTTATCGCGACAAGAAAGAGGGCGACGCTCCCGAGGGCTTTGACGGCAGCAACTTTGACAACTCCACCAAGGCCGACCCCGAGAACAACACGCCGTTCAATCCCGACGCGAGCGTTCCGACGATCATAGAAACCGAGCCGAGCGCGGACCCCGAAACGTCCGAAAGCCTCCCCGAAACCTCCGAGCCCGAGGTTTCCGAACCGACCGAGCCCGCAAATCCCGATGACCAAACTCTTATAGAGCGCCAGCTCGAAAACACCGAGGAGCACATCGCGAACGGTGACAAGGAGGTCGTAGAGCAGACCTCGCTTTCGATCTTCGCGGAAAGCGCGGAGGAGGAATGGCTCGCGAGAAATCTTATCGCGGGCAATGAGAGAATTTCCCTCGAGGCGTTTCCGTCGCTTCAGCAGTACGACAACTTAATGGACGTGTTCCAGAAGGTTTATTATCAGAACCCCTACGTGCTCGGCGTGGTTGCATATAAATACGATTACGGCTCACTCGCGCTTCACGTAAAATATTGCTACACGCAAGCCGAGCTGGAGCAAAGGCAGGTTGAAATTCTTGACGAGGCGAACGCGCTTGTTGACGAAATAATCACGGGCGGAATGTCCGACGAGGAAAAGTGCCGCGCGCTCTACGACTATTTGAACGACAACACGGCTTACGATTACGACGCGGTTGCCGATGCGGAGGCGAACAACTACCGCAAGGGCGACGACTGGAAGGACAGCGAGGACGCGTTCAACGCGTATGGAATTCTTGTCGCGAAAAAGGGCGTTTGCCAGAGCTACGCGCTGTCTTATAAGCTGCTCTGCACGCTGAGCGGCGTGGAGGCCAAAGTCATCACGGGCTATTTAAACGGCGATATGCCGCACGCCTGGAACGCCGTAAAGCTTGACGGCGCGTGGTATCAGACCGACTGCACGAACAACGCTACAAACTGCGGAATTCCGTTCTACCTCTATCAAGGCGGCGAGGACGACCTCGCGATGTCGGGCTACACCGAGGATAAATTCTACGAGCTGGACACGGCGGTAGGCACGTTCTCCGTCGCGGATTCCAAGCTTGAATATTACACCGCGAACAACCTTTCGGCGTCGGATATGACGGAGTTCAAGACGGCGCTGTCAAACGCCCTCGACGGCAACACCGACAAGGTGATCGCGATACGCTACACGGGCGACTTCAACGATAAGGATTTCATAAACGCGGTACGCGAGGTCTACAATATGAAGGGCTTAGAGGATAAGCTCCCGACGCTCGGCTTCAAGTTCTCGCACAGCTTTATTCTTTTGGTTAATAAGGATTAAAATATTATTTTCCCCGCAAAAAATCTTTCTTTAATTAGTTTTTTGTGCCACCAAAATCCCCCCGCCTTTTTGGCGGGGGGATTTTGCCTTCTCAAGAGAATTAGGGCGGAGCCCCGCCCCCTCTCCTACCGCGAATCCGAAGGTTTTTGAGCAAAAACATCTTGACAAATTCTCTTGAGATATGTTATAATTTTTATATACTGTTCTTCAAAACCGAGAGTAAATTGTAAAGGAGTTGCTTTTTGTGGACAGAATGGTCGGAAAGATCAACAGGTATTTAATGATAGGATGGCTGGCAATCGTTGTGGTTTTGTCGGCGACGTATACGGGCGAGCTTGTGCGCGGGCACCGTGACTGGGCTTATATGGGACCGTTCTACGCGGTGGTGATAATCCCCGCCGTGGCGTGTTTTGTTTATTTCCTGATACGCCCGAAAAGCACCAAACTGCGCTATTTCGCGATCGCGGGCTATCTTTTGATGTATACGTTCGTGCTTTTAAACACGAACACGATAATGACCTACGGCTACATAATCCCGATGCTTTCGCTGATTGTTTTGTATCACCAGCCGCGGCTTGTGCTGATCATGGGAAGCGTGGCGCTGGCGGCGAACCTAGCGTGCGTCGTGCGGTTCTTCAAAATCGGAATGGTGACGACCGAGGACATCAAGGACGTTGAAATTCAAATCGGAATGATTTTATTCTGCTTTATTTTCGCGTATATCGCGTCCGTAATCTACAATAAGATCGTCAAGCAGAACACGGAATATATCGGCTCTATAGACGAAAAGCAAAAGCAGCTCGAGCGCGTGACGCTGCAAACTATCACGACGATCGCGAACATCATAGACGCGAAGGACGAGTACACAAAGGGCCACTCGTATCGCGTTGCGGAGTATTCGTCGATGCTCGCGGCGGAAATCGGATATAGTAAAGAGCGCATTTCCAACGTCAAGTACATCGGCTTGCTCCACGATATAGGCAAAATCGGAATTCCCGATTCTATCCTAAACAAGCCCGGCAA
>CAYSHU010000041.1:0-14561 GCA_964430965.1 uncultured Ruminococcus sp.
AATTCCCTCACCGCTGCTCCGCTCACTTCGTTCGCTCTGCAGCGCTGAGGGAACCAGTCATAATTTTGCTTCGCCAAATTATGACATTTTTTGAAATTTATGCGTCGCCGTTAAAGGCTTTTATCCTTTTTGATCCATTTTCTTATAGGATTTCGTCATCAGCGACGAGGAAAACGCCATACACGAGCCGCCCTTGCCCGCGTTTTTGACCTTTCGCCCAAGCGGCGAGTTTTCCACCTGCGCAACGGTGCGCTTGCCGTCGCCTATTTGCTTTACCTGCTTTTTCTTCTTGCCCTTGCGAAGCGCGTTCAGCTTTTCCGCGGCGCGTTTTTCCCGCTCAAAGCGCTTCGCCTTCGCGAGCTCCATATAATACTTGTCGCGCTCCGCCGCCGTGGGGAGCGAGTTGTAGCGCGCGCTTTTTGCGTAGTCCGAGATCTCGCGCTCTAAAGCCATATTAAGCCCCGCCACCGCCGAGCCGTCGCCGCCGTTTTTTATCGCCTTTTTGTAGGACGAAAGCGCCGAAAGCGCGTTAGAGAGCCTCATTCCGTTTACCTCGTCCTTCGTGCGGCAGCACAAGAGCTGCATACGGAACATTCGCCGCGCGTCGAGGGTCGTGCGGTAATTCGTGTAACCGTCGGGGTCGTGCTTTTCGAGATACCTCTCCTCGTCCGACGATAGAGTCATACCGCTTCGAAGCTTCATTTTAATGCTGTTCAGCTGAAGCTCGTTTGCCTTGCTGTCGTCCCTTTGGAACATCTTGTCGATTTTCTCCGTCTGCTCCTTAATAAGCTCGGAGAAGGATTTTCCCGCGCTATTATCGCTTTTCTCGGGATTTGCCGAATTAGCCTTCTCAATAGCCGCCTCTGCGCTCGCCGAGAAATACGCTCTGTCACGCGAGGATTGCTTGCTGCTGACCGCGCTTATTCTGGAATAGCCGGAATAGTCGGAGCTGCTTGAAGCCGTTCTGCTAAGCGCCGCGGCAGTGCTTACTCGCGAAACGCCCATACCGCTTGCCCCCTTTCGTATATACTTACATTTATATTATCGGCAGATGTTGGGGGTTTCTTTAGCGTTTGGCACAATATTTTTGGAAATTTTCCTCACGGCGGGAATAATCATTCTTCCTCCAAAACAACAAGGCACAACCCCTCGTGCGACGTTATTACCGCGGTTTTTTCGGTTATCTCATTGCTTACGCCAAGCGAGAAATCGTTTGTCAGCGTGTGGCGGCTCAGCGGGTATTTCACGCCGATTTCGCTTACCACCGCCGTTTTGTCCAGTGCGAACAGCGACAGATAGCCGCTGAATTTCGGGATTTCGACGCTCTCACCGCAAAGCAGGAACATCTGACTTTGCTCGCCGTAGAGCACCGCGCTGACGTTTTTCTTTTGAAGCTCCCGCAGGAGCTGAATGTTCGCAATCGAATGTGAAGCTCTTCCGCCGAGGGCGCAAAACAGCCTGATTTCCGTGAAGCCGCGCTCTAATGCGATTTGCGCCGCTAGGTGCGCGTCGGTATCGTCCTTTTCGCTTGGCACGGTGACGACTTCAACTCCGCTCGGCACCTCTGTTTTCGCGCTGTCAAAATCCCCGACCGCCAAGTCGGGAGTTATCCCCGCTTCAAGGCAGCGGTCAAGCCCGCTGTCCGCGGCGATGACGAAGCCGCTTACCAATTCCTTCCAAAGCCCGCACGGCGCGCCGCATATTATCGAGCAGATTTTTTCGTCATTTACCATACTTTGTTTCCCAGTCGTTTATTTTTCCCGCTTCCTCGAACATTCTGAGATAGCTCTCATAGCGCGACCGCGCGATTTTTCCGTCGTCCACCGCCGCGCGGACGGCACAGCCCTTTTCCTTGACGTGCGCGCAGTTCGCGAAGCGGCACTCGCCCGCCTCGTCAAGAACCGCGCGGAACTCGCGGAACGCCTCGGTCAGCTCCTCCTTTGGAATTCTCACGTAGCGCTCGGTGTCGACGGTTGAGAAGCCGGGCGTGTCGGCTATGTAGCCGCCGTCCCTTTTGTAGAGCTCCACCTGGCGCGTCGTGTGCCGTCCGCGCCCCAGCTTCTTGCTGATATGCGCGGTGTCGAGCTTCAAATCGGGATAAAGGACGTTCAGCAGACTCGATTTCCCAACGCCGGAATTGCCGATAAACGCAGCGGTTTTCCCTTTGATAAGCGCGCGAACCTCCTCCGCGCCCTCGCCCGTTGTGTTATCCACGGCACAGACGGGAATTCCGATTTTGCGATAAACCTCGGGCAGCTCTCCCGCGTTTTCGATGTCGATTTTCGTAATCACGATAATCGGCGAAATGCCCTTGCTGTCCGCGATTGCGACTAATTTGTCGAGAATAAAGCGGTTGACGGACGGCTCGGCGGTACTGTTTACGAATACAGCCACGTCGAGGTTGGCAAGCGGCGGGCGCACGAGAAAATTCCGCCGCTCGCGGATTTCCGCGATGACGGGCTCGGAGTTCTCCTCCGCCTCCACGACAACAAAATCCCCCGCCGCGGGGCTTATCCCCTTGTTTCTGAAAATTCCACGCGCGGCGCATTTTACCGCGCTTTCTTTAAAAATGCCGTCAAAGGCGTCCACATAGTAGACGCCTCCGACTGCTTTTGTTATAATGCCCTCAAAGGTAAATGATGAAATTTCGCTCACCCCTATTAAACGTTAATCGCCTGTCTGGTTGTCATTGTTTTCGGACGAGCTTGCCTCGGGCGTACTTGCCGCGCCGCCGCCGCCAGTAAGCGTTCCGCCGTCGTCGCCGCTGCCGCTTACGTCGAACGCGTAGGGGTCCTTATACTCGCTGTCTTCAACAAACCGCGCGTCGCCGTTGATAAACTCAATGTCAACCTCGTAGTAAAGTTCCTCGCTGTCGTATTCAATGTCCTTAACTCTGATGCGGAAGTTTCTGGTTTCGCCTTCCATACCCGAAATCTCGAACTTGAGCATCTTGTTGCCCGAGAAGCCAACGTCGCGCGTTTCGGACTTCTGCTGAACACCGTTGACGATGTACTTGATTTCGTACATACCCTCCGCTCCCGACGGGATAGGAACGTTAATCGTCTTCTTGAGCTCGCCCTCCTCGCCCGTGCTTATCGTGAGGATTATCTGGTCGTCGCGCGTTGCCATTGTGTCGGGCGCTATGCTCTGCTCGAGCACGGTGTCCTTTTCGGCGATGTTATCTCTTTCCTTTACGGTATACTTAAGCCCAAGCTCGTCGCACTTCTTCGCCGCGTCCTCAATCTTCATATCCACAAAGTTCGGCACGGTGAACGGCTTGTTGCTGGGTCCCGTGCTGACGATGATGCTTACCGTGCTGCCGACCTCCGCCATGGAGTGCGCCTCGGGGAGCGTGCCGATTACGTTGCCTTTAACTACGTCATTGCTTTCATCGCGGATTATCGTCCACTTAAAGCCGTCGCGCTCAAGCTGCTTCTTAGCCGCGTCCTCGGTTCTGTTTCTCAAATCCTGAATTTCAAGCCTTTGTATTCCCTTGCTGACCTTTACCCTGACAGTCTGCCCGACCTTTACGGGTCTGCCCTCGGGGAATTCCTGCTCGTAAACCGTGCCGACGGGCGCTTCGTTGTTATCCTGCGAGGGAACAAGATTGAGCACCTGCCCAAGCTCCGCGTTTACCTGATCCCATGTGTAGCCCAGGAGGTTCGGCATCGGAAGCTCGTCGCCTTCGATGTGATAGCTTATTGTTCCCATTGCGTAGCTGTTGCTGTTGCTATCGGGCTGAACGCCAAGGTGGTCGGAAACGAGCTTCAGAATAAGGAACACAACAACGATAACAAACGCAGCGCCCACGCCGAACAAAATCGGGATAAGCGGACTGCGGCGCTCCTCTACCTCGTCGTCGTCATCGTAATAATCGTCGTCGTCATAATTGTAATCTATGTCGTCGGGCTCCTCGGGAGCTTTTTTGCGGCGGAACTCGTTTTGCTCCGCGAACGGACCCGCACCCGCAAACTTCGGCGTGCCGTCCGTTGAGTTATATTTGTAGTCGAAGATTATCCCGGGGTTCTTCTTGAACTCCTCTAAATCCGTTATCATATCCAGCGCGGTCTGATAACGCGCGTTCGGCTCCTTCTGCATTGCCTTGAGGACGATCTGCTCCAAGCCCTCGGGAATTGTTTCGTTGATTTCCGTAGGCTTTTTCGGCTCGGTCTGCATATGCATAAGCGCGATAGAAACGGGCGTGTCGCCGTCGAACGGCTTCTTGCCCGTCAGCATTTCAAACAGCGCGACGCCTACGGAGTAAATATCGCTGCGCTCGTCGGTCATATCGCCGCGCGCCTGCTCGGGGCTGATATAGTGTACCGAACCTATTGTCTTTTCAGACATAGTTTTATTGTTCTCGCGATTAAACCGCGCGATGCCGAAGTCCATGACTTTGATAGCGCCGTCGCGCAGCAGCATTACGTTCGAGCTCTTGATGTCGCGGTGGACGATGCCGCGGTCGTGCGCGTGCTGGAGAGCCTTAAGCACCTGAACCGTAAAATGCACCGCGTCGCGCCATTTCAGCACGCCCTGCTGCTCGATATAGTCAGACAGCGTAATGCCGTCGACGTATTCCATTACGATAAACTGAACCTTGTCGGTAAATCCCACGTCGTAGATTTTTACGATATTCGGGTGGCTCAACAGAGCAATCGCCTTGCTTTCATTGCGGAAGCGGCGCAGAAACTCCTCGCTGCCTGCGTACTCGGTCTTGAGTATTTTAACGGCAACGATTCTGTCCTCCTGAATATCCCTCGCGCGGTAAATATCCGCCATTCCCCCAACGCCGATAAGCTCAAGAAGCTCGTATCGGCCGTCCAGCTTTTTTCCGATGTTGTTGTCCATAACTTTCCGCACTTATCTCCTTTATTCTCCATACTTACACAACGCCGAGGAACCGTTTTATCTATGTGTTTCGGCGTTTTCCTATATTTCCCCCGCCCGACGTATGGCACGGGCGTTAAATAATATCCACCTTATATATTAACATATTTTTCCTTATTTGTCAAGAGGCGGCTCAAGGTGTAAACAATGCCACGGAAACATTGTCATGCCCGCCGTTTTTCAGCGCGTAGCGAATCAAATCGTCGCAGCAGTTTTCGGGCTTTGAGTCAAAGCAGATGTCGAGTATGTCCATATCGTCGCCGTAGGACGAAAGCCCGTCCGAGCAGAGCAGCAGCTTGTCGCCGGGCTCGAGCGGCATTTCAAAGTAATCGGGAGTAACCGTGTCGTCCGCGCCGATTGCTCTGGTTATCTTGTGGCGCTCGGCGTGGGTCTTTACCATTTCCTCCGTTATCTCGCCGCGGTCGAGAAGGTCCTGAACGTGGGTGTGGTCCTTTGTTATCTGGCGGATGCACTCGTCGTCGCCCTGCGTAAACAGGTGATACGCGCGGGAGTCGCCGACGTTTACGATATACGCCGTGCCGCCGAAAACAATAGCGGCAACGCACGTCGTGCCCATAACCTGCCGCACCTTAGTCCGCGCGGTGTCCCACACAAAGGAATTCGCCGCGACAACGGACGTGATTAGGAGATTGCGCACGGAGTTTCGGCTCATTTTCTCGTTGAAGTTCTGCTCGATGCGCTTGGAAACAACGTCCACGGCAATCGTGCTGGCAAGCCCGCCCTCGCTTTCGCCGCCCATTCCGTCGCAAAGCACGGCGGCGCAGACGTTCGGAGAGAGCATCGCGCCCCAAACGCTGTCCTGGTTTTCCGTGCGGACAAGCCCTATGTCCGTTCTTGTAAAAATCCTCATAAGGTCACCCCGTTTCGGTAGTTTTATCGGTATATTTTTCGGAGTCGCGGCGGAGCTGCCCGCAGGCGGCGTTTATGTCCGCGCCGAGCGTTCTTCTGACGGTCGCGTTTATCCCCGCGTCGGTAAGGCGTTTCTTAAAGCGCTCTACAAAGCGGCTTTTCTTGAATTCGCGCTCCTTTATCTCGTTTATCGGAATTAAATTAACGTGGCAGTTTCGCTTGCCGATGAGCTTTATCAGCTCCTCGGCGCTTTGCTCGGTGTCGTTTACGCCCTCGATAAGCGAATATTCAAACGAAATGCGCCTGCCCGTCGCCTTAAAATAATCGTCGCACGCCGTCATCAGCGTTTTGAGATCATACTTGTGATTTATCGGCATTATCTCGCCGCGCTTTTCATCGGTCGCCGCGTGGAGCGACACGGCGAGCGTCACGCCCAGCTTCAGCTCCGCGAGCTTGTATATCTTGTCGACGACGCCGCACGTCGAAAGGGACAAATGCCTGAGGCTCATTCCCTCGCCGTTTGCGTTCAGTATTTCGAGGAACGTCACGACATTATCGAAATTATCCAGCGGCTCGCCGATTCCCATCATCACAATGCTGTCAACGTGCCGCCCGCTGTCGCGCTCGGTTTCGTATATTTGCAGGAGCATTTCGGACGGCTCTAAATTCCGCACCCAGCCCGCGACGGTCGACGCGCAGAATTTGCAGCCCATTTTGCACCCGACCTGCGACGAGATGCAAAGGCTGTTGCCGTGCTTGTATTCCATAAGCACGCACTCCACCGCCTCGCCGTCGGGGAGCTCATAAAGATATTTTACCGTATTGTCTATGCCGCTTACAAGTCTTTTTTTAATTTTTAGTGACTTTATACAAAATTTTCTTGATAACTCCTCGCGGAATTGTGCAGAAAGATTAGACATTTCGGAAAAATCCCGTACTCTTTTAACGTGGAGCCAGTCATAAATCTGCCCCGCTCGAAAGCTCTTTTCGCCCATTTGCGCAACCGCGTCCAAGAGCTCCGCTTTGGTGAGGGAAAGAATGTCGATTTGTTCCATTATATCAGCTCCTCGCTAGCGGAATTCTTGCCTCTTGCAGGGTGACCGCGTGCGGTCACTCGCTAAAATTCTTGCTTCCGACAGTTATCTTACTCTACGAAATGCCGCCGTAAAGAAGCCGTCGCCTCCGTCCTTTTCGGGGAAGAAGGTTCTCATAGAGTCGTTCGGGGCTTGGGCGTAGGAGAGGGTCTGGACTATCGGGGAAAAGCCGCCGTGCGTTCTCGCGAACTCCTCCGCAACGCCCTCGTTTTCCGCCTTTGACAGCGTGCACGTCGAATAAACCAGTGTGCCGCCGATTT
Organism: uncultured Ruminococcus sp.; assembly: GCA_964430965.1. GTDB lineage: Bacteria > Bacillota > Clostridia > Oscillospirales > Ruminococcaceae > CAG-115. The sequence continues at coordinate 7,112 of CAYSHU010000041.1, forward strand.
TTACGTATCTTGCCGCTATCTCCAGAATCGCGCGCTGAAGCCGCGGCAGCTCCGAGAAGTCCTCCTCCTTGTACTTTATCTCGGGCTTTCTTCTGATTGTCCCGAGGCAGGAGCACGGCACGTCGCACAGAACTCTGTCGGCGGTCGGAAGCTCGTCGTTGTAGCTTACGGCGTTGTTCACACGCGGCTCTATTATGCGAAGCCCGAGGCGCTCCGCGCCCTCCTCAATGAGCTTGACACGCTGCTCGTACAAATCCATACTGATCACGCGCCCGTTGTTTCCCATAAGCTCCGCCATTGTGAACGACTTGCCGCCGGGCGCGGCGCAGATGTCGAGCACCGTTTCGTTAACTATCGGTCTGAGCGTCAGGCAGCAAAGCTGGCTTGAAACGTCCTGGATATGGAAAAGCCCGTCCTTAAAGGCGCTTGTTTTCTCGATGTCGCCCGTTTTTTCGAGCTTAATGCAGCCCGCGAGCTTCGGGAAAAGCTCCGCCTTTACGCCGTCCTTTTTCAGCGCTTTTATTACCTCGTCCTCCGTTGCTTTTAAGGTGTTTACACGCACGTAGATCGGCGGCGCGCCTATTGACGCTTCGAGGATTTTACGCGCGCTCTCCAAGCCGTATTCGTTCGTCCATTTGTCCGTAAGCCAGCGCGGGCAGGAGAATTCCACCGACAGGCGCTCCTCGTCGGAGAGCCCGTCGAAATCCACACGCTTTCCGCCTCTTATAAATCCGCGCAGAAGCCCGTTTACAAAGCCCACCGCGTGGAATAATTTCAGCCTCTTGCAGAGCTTGACGCTTTCGTTCACCGCCGCGCTTTCCGGCACGGAGGGCATATACAAGATCTGATAAATTCCCATTCTGAGAATTATCACGGCGTCCTTGTCGAGCTTTAAAAACGGCAGGGAGCTGTTTTTTTCGATTATGTAGTCCAGCGTCAGCTTGCGCTCGATAACGCCGTAGAACAACGCCGCGGCGAACGCCTTGTCGCGCTCGTTCAAATCGGACGCGGAAAACGCGCTGTCAAGCAATATATTTGAATACGAGCCGCTGTTTTCCATTCGCATAAGCATTTTTGCGGCGGTTGTACGTGCATCACTCATTATAAATTCTCCGTGTAGTATTTAGTTTAATAGCGATTAGTTATTAGTTTTTTCGATTTTCCCACATTCGACGGAAAAATCACGAAAGTTATTTTATACGCCAAGTTGTGTGTTTTTCTCTAATTTCTTTCCCCTTAAAAACGCGTCAGCGGTCATTCTTTTACCGCCCTCGGGGCAGATTTCGGCGAGCTCTACGCAATTGCCGTCGCCGCACGCCACCGCGAACGCTTTCTCGTCCTCGACCGTCCCCGCGGGAAGCCTTGAAATCTTGCCGCTGAGCCTTGCGCGATAGACCTTTAAGCGCTTGCCGTCGAGGAACGTATAGCAGCACGGCTCGTCCGCCATTGCTCGGATAGTATCGTAAACGCGTTTTGCGGGCTGATTAAAATCGATTTTCAACTCCTCCTTGGTGATGATTTTAGCGTAGGTCGCCGTTTCGTCCTGCGCCTGCGGCGTGATTGCCGCGGTGCCGTTTTCAAGCGCCGCGAGCGTTTCCACGATAAGCTCCGCACCCGATCTCGATAAAAGCGCGGAAAGCTCCGTACCTGTCATTTCGTCGGTGATTTTGACCTTTGATACCATTATAGTATCGCCTGTGTCAAGCCCCTCGTCCATCTTCATTGTTGTAACGCCGCTTTCCGTGCAGCCGTCCTGTATTGCCCTTTGGATAGGCGCCGCGCCGCGGTATTTCGGCAAAATCGACGCGTGGACGTTCACGCACCCAAGCCTCGGGAGCTCAAGCACCTCTTTGGGCAAAATCTGCCCATACGCCACTACAACGATAACTTCCGGAGAGAGGTTTTGCAATGTTAAAAAACTTTCCGCCGCGTCGTCGCCCTTTCGCAGCGAAAGCGGCTGATACACGTCAACCCCGTGCTCCAACGCCCAGTCCTTCACGGGAGAGGTCATCATCTTCTTCCCGCGATTCTTCGGCTTGTCGGGCTGTGTAAACACCCCGCATATCTCGTGTCCTGCCGCTCTTAACGCCTCCGCGCAAGGGACGGCGAATTGTGGAGTTCCCATAAATACTATCTTCATATCTTTCTTGCCTACACCGCCTTTATGATGTCTTTCTCGGTAGAATGGGGCTAACACGCACCCGTTTTATTTTAAAGTCGCGAAAAAACGGCTCACTTCGTTCGCCTAGCCTCGCGAACTTGCCTCCACTTCGCTGCGGCAAGTTCACTCGCTTTTTTCGCTTATTTTAAAGTCGCGAAAAAACGGCTCACTTCGTTCGCCTAGCCTCGCGAACTTGCCTCCGCTTCGCTGCGGCAAGTTCACTCGCTTTTTTCGCTCCAACTGCTCTTGGGGTTATGTGCTTGTCTTGGCAGACGACTTGCTTAATGCGCTTTTGGTTAGCTGACCGCCTTGGCAGACGGCTTGCTTAATGCGCCGCCCGTCAACTACTGCTATTCTTCCTCTTCTTCAACCCACTCAATAACCTTATCCTCAAAAAGAATCCCGTTAAGATGATCTATCTCGTGGCAGAACGCCCTTGCCAGAAGCTCTCTGCCTCTTAATTTAATCGGCTTTCCAAAGCGGTTTTGCGCCTTCACCTTTACGTGCATCGGGCGCTTTACCACGCCGCGCTTTTTCGAGAAAGACAGGCAGCCCTCGGGCTCGAGCTGGGTGCCGCGCATTGAGGTTATCACCGGGTTTATAAGCTCTATTCTCCCCTTTCCCACATCGATAACCACCGCCCTTTTCAGCACCCCGAGCTGCGGCGCGGCAAGACCTATGCCGTCCGCCTTGCGCATTGTGTCATACATATCGTCAAGCAGCCTCCAAAGCTCCTTGTTGAACGCCGCGACCTCGGCGCACTGCTCGCGGAGCAGCGGGTCGCCGAACTTCACTATTTCCTTTACCATATCACAAAGCGCCCCCTTGCCCGGGGATAAGGGACTTTACTCTATCCGTAAACAAAATCCCATCGAGGTGGTCTATCTCGTGACAAAGTGCCCGCGCCAGAAGCTCCGTGCCGCTTATCGTGAACTCATTGCCGTGTCGGTCAAACGCCTTTACAACCACCCTGTTCGGGCGCTCTACCTCACACCACTCGTTCGGAGCGGAGAGGCAGCCCTCGTTTCCGACCTGCGAGCCCTTTTCCTCGACTATCTCGGGGTTTACAAGCTCGATAGTTCCTCTCTTATCGCGGACATTCACGACCGCCACTCTCCGCAGAATCCCTATCTGCGGCGCGGCAAGCCCCACGCCGTCCGAGCGCTCCAGCGTTTCCACAAGGTCGTCCAGCAGCGACGACAGCCGCTCGTCAAAGTTAGTAACGGGTCTGCACTTTTTGCGCAGAACCTCGTCGCCGAATTTAATAATTTCTCTCTTTGCCATTTCGTTTATTATCTCCCGATTTGTAAGAATATATATTTATCTTTGCGGTTTCCTCCGCTGCGCAAGGGAAGCCGATTTTGATTTTAGTCAATATTGCCGTTTATATCCGCGTAAAAGCTGATGTTTTTAAACAAATCATCGCTTGACGCTTGTCTTAATGTGGATTCTACCGCCTCGCGGAGGGATTTGCTGTTTTTGCACTTCACGAGAAGCCTCCAGCGGAATCTGCCGTTGATTTTGCCGACAACGCTTTGCGCGGGTCCTAATATTCTGACAGGAACGCGCTCGCCGTAGGGCTTTACGTTCTCGGCGAGCATTTTTGCGAAGCGCTTTGCCGCCGCGACGCAGCGATTATTATCTATCGCCGAAAACCCGAAAATCACCACATCGCAAAACGGCGGGTAAAGCTGCGCCTCACGGAGCTCGATTTCCTCCTCAAAGAACGCGGGATAATTCTGCGCGGCGGCGAGGTTAATGACGTAATGCTCCGGGCTGAACGTTTGTATCATCGCCCTGCCCTTTTTGCCGCTTCGCCCTGCGCGCCCGACTACCTGCGTTATCAGCGAGAACGTCCGCTCGTAAGCCTTGAAATCGGCGGCGTAGAGCAGGTTATCGGTTTTCAGTACGCCGACGAGCGTCACGTTCGGAAAATCCAAGCCCTTTGCAATCATCTGCGTGCCTACCATAATATCAAATTCGCCGTTGCTAAACGCCGTGAAGTTCCGCTCGTAGGAATTCTTCGTTGAAGTCGTGTCCGCGTCCATTCGCAGAATACGCGCCGCGGGGAGCATTTCGGAGAGCTCGTCCTCAATAAGCTGAGTGCCCTCGCCCTTCATATTGAAATATTTCCCGCCGCAGAACCTGCAGACCTTTTCAAGCCGCCGCGAATAGCCGCAATAATGGCAAATTACGCTGTCGTTTACCTTGTGATAGGTCATCGGCATTGAGCAGCTTGGGCACTCTATCGGCTTGCCGCACGTCAGACATCTCACGGACGTGTGATAGCCGCGGCGGTTAAGCAGCAATATCGACTGCTCGCCGCGCCTGAGGTTTTCCTCGAGCTCCTCCAAAAGCGGCATTGAAAACGTCGAGGCGTTGCCGTTTTGGCGCTCCTGCTGCATATTTATGATATACACATCGGGGAGCGTCGCGTTGTTATATCTCTCGTCGATCTCGAACAGCTTGTAGCGCCCCTCGCGGGCGTTGTGATAGCTTTCGAGTGACGGCGTGGCGCTTGCCAGCAGCAGCGTCGCGTTCTGCGCGAAGCAGCGCTGCTTGGCGATCTCACGCGCGTGGTAGCGAGGGGCGCTTTCGGATTTGTACGTTCCCTCGCCCTCCTCGTCAATGACGATAAGTCCAAGGTTCTCGACGGGCGCGAAAACCGCGCTCCGCGTTCCGATAACTATCCGCGCCCTGCCCGTTTGTATTCTGCGGTATTCGTCCGCGCGGACTCCCAGCGACAGCGAGCTGTGCATCAGCGCGACCTCGTTTCCGAAAAGCCGCCGGAATTTCCCGACCATTTGCGGCGTGAGCGAGATTTCGGGCACAAGCATTATCGCCGTTTTGCCCTGCTTTAACGCTTCGTTTATCAGCCGAATAAACACCGACGTTTTGCCGCTGCCCGTCACTCCGCGAAGCAGCGCGCACTGCGGCTTGGGGTCGTTCACAAGCTCCAAAATCCCGTCGAAAATCGCTTGCTGTTTTGGCGAGAAAATGATATCCTCGGGGCTTTCGGACGCGTCCTCAACATCGCTTTCCGCGCGGAAAATCACGTTTTCAAACGTTTCGAGGGCGTTCTTTTCAATCAGCCTCTTGACGACCGCCTCCGTCACCGCGCAGGCGTAGCACACCTCGTGGACGCTCGCCGCGCCGATTTCTCCGAGAAATTCCACAACGGATTTCTGCTTAGGCGTGAGCTTTTGGCTCTCATCGAGCTCGGCGGAAACACGCACCATTCGGACGCTTTCATCGCCGACGCGGCGCTTCAGCGCGGTCTGCTCGGAGAGCACGCCCTTTTCGAGGAGCGACTTCACGACGCTCGGCGAGCCCGCACAAAGCGCCGAGAACGTCCCCTTGTCGGCGGATTTCAGCTGCTTTACGAAGCCTTGTTCTTTATCGTTAAGCTCCGCGGAAGCATTCTCGCAGAGCGTGTAAAGCGTTTTCAGCGAATAGCCCAAGCCGGGCGGCAAAATCGTTCGGAACGCGTCAAAATACGTACAGAACGTGTTGTCACGAATCCAGACGCAGAGCCGCAGCAGCTCGCGGTTAAGCACGGGGCGCTCGTCGATGACGGCTTCGATAGGCTTAGTTTTAGCCTCCGGGAGCTCGTCCGAAATGGAAACAACCAGCCCGACGCGCTTTTTGTTGCCGCGCCCGAACGGTATCACAACGCGCACGCCCTCCTCTACCCTTTCGGAAAGCTCCGTGGGGATTTCATACGAAAAAAGCCTGTCGAACGCGTAAAGCGTGTTCTCAACCGCCACGGCGGCGTATTCTTTCATATCGGAACTGCTCATCAGCGGAACTTCGCCAGAAGCTCGTCGTTATTAACGCGGCGGAGCTTTTCGGCTTTCAGAATTGTCAAAAGATCGTCAACGGCTTTGTTGAGGTCATCGTTGACTATCAGATAATCGTAATTCCGAGCGTACTCCACCTCGCTTCGCGCTTGCTTGGTGCGCTCGATGATTTTCTCCTCGGTTTCCGTGCCGCGGTCGCGCAGGCGCTTTTCCAAAATCTCCCAGCTCGGCGGCAGGATAAACACCAGCCGCGCCTCGGGGAACATTTTTTTGATATTCATCGCGCCCTCGACCTCAATTTTCAAGATAGCGTCCTTTCCCGCCTTCAGCAGGTCGTCGACGCTTTTCTTGAGAGTTCCGTAATAATTCCCGCAATACTCGGTATACTCAAGCACTTCCTTTTCGGCGATTTTCCGCTCGAACTCCCCGCGGGTCAAGAAATGATAATGCACGCCGTTTACCTCGCCCTCGCGCGGCGCTCTGGTAGTCGCCGAAACAGCGTAGCCCGCCGTGTCGTTGCGCTTGAACATTTCTATCAAAATCGTATCCTTTCCGCAGCCCGCGGGCGCGGACACCACAAACAGAGAACCCTTCATATTTTACACCCCGCTGTCAATTCTTTTTAGTTTTCGCCATCGGCTGTCTTTCCCGCTAACGCCTCGGGACGCAGCGCGGAGAGTATCACGTGCCCGCTGTCGCAGACGATGACGGAGCGCGTTTTGCGTCCGCACGTCGCGTCCACGGCCATTCCGCCGTCCTTCGCGACCTGGACGATTCGCTTTACGGGAGCAGCCTCGGGGCTGACTACAGCCACAATCCTATCCGCGTTCACCGCGTTCCCGAACCCGACGCTTATCAGCTTCATGAGGGCACCTCCGCTATTAGAAATATATACATTATTATTATAACATATTTTTGTAAAAAAGTCAAGCGCGAAAAAACTTATGTTGACCTATCAGAGGTAAGAGGGTTAGAGGTAAGAAAGCCGAAGGCACGAAATCCCCCGCGGGGCGGGGGATTTTTTCATTTAGCTTTTCGCGGTCAATTGTTCCTTAGCCGCGTTTTTCTTGAATTTATGCCAGACAATGCACCAGCAAACCACGTGCGCTATGAATGTTGCCGTCCACGTTGCGGGATAGGAGATGTAGACCGTGCGGATTTGGTGGTATTCGGGGATTTGGAAAATCGTCGCTATCCAGAGTATTCGCAAACCGCACGCGCCGATAAGGGACACTATCATCGGCACAACAGAGCACCCGATGCCGCGGAGCATTCCCACCATAACGTCCATACAGCCGCAAAGCGCGTATGTCGTCGCGATAACCGAAAGCCGCGCCATTCCCGCCGTGATGACCTCGGTGCTGCTTGAATAAATTCCGAGCAAGGGACGGCCAAGCAAAAACGCCGTCCACCCGAGTACCAGCCCTGTGACGATAACGCACAATTCCGAGCAAACCAAGATCCGCGGAATTCTGTCGTATTTCTTCGC
>CAYSHU010000042.1:0-5028 GCA_964430965.1 uncultured Ruminococcus sp.
TCGTCGCGGATAAGCGTTCTTATCGCGCTGTTCATTGTCATAATCTCAAACGCGGGAGCAAGCCCGCCGTCTATCGTCGGGACAAGCTGCTGCGAAATCACCGCGCTTAACACCATTGAAAGCTGAATTCTTATCTGGTGCTGCTGGTTTATCGGGAAAACGTCGATTATTCTGTCGATAGTGTTTGAAGCACCGAGCGTGTGCAGCGTTGACAATACTAATTGCCCCGTTTCCGCCGCCGTCATCGCGGTGCTTATCGTTTCATAGTCGCGCATTTCGCCGAGGAGAATAACGTCGGGCGACTGCCGAAGCGCGGCGCGGAGCGCGTCTATGTACGAGCCCGTGTCAATGGAAATCTCGCGCTGGCTGATAATACATTGCTGGTGCTTGTGGAGGAATTCTATCGGGTCCTCAATCGTGATGATATGCCCCGAGCGCTCGTTGTTTATCTTGTCGATAATGCAGGAAAGCGTCGTGGATTTGCCGCTGCCCGCGGGGCCCGTGATAAGCACGATGCCGTTTTTGTATCTTGCGGTTTCTATTACCTGCTCGGGAATTCCGAGTGCCTCGGCGTTTGGCAGCTCAAATGGAACATAGCGCAGAACCGCCGCGTAGGAATTGCGCTGCTTGTAAATATTCGCGCGGAAGCGTCCCATTCCGACAAGCGAAATTGAAAAATCCGTTTCCTTTTCAGGCATTTTTTCAATATCGTAATTGAATCCGCCAAGCGAGAAAATCTCATGCACAAGGCGCTTTGTTTCGGCGGGCGGCATCGGGTCGCCGTTCATTTTGACGAGCCTTCCGTTCGCCTTATAGCTAAGCCCCACGCCCGATACTATAAATATATCCGAGGCGTTGTTGTCAACGGCTGTGCGCAAAATTTCATTAAGCTGCATTATTATATCCTCCACAAGTGTAGATTTGCTCCTTGCTTCTCCCCGCCTGCGGCGGGGAGAAGCAAATGGTAAAGGTGATTTAATCAAAAGTTCCGTCCCAAACGCCGAGATGCGACTCCGTGTCATCGAAGCCCACGTCGCGGCTCTGCCATTGCCTTATTGTGTATTTTCCGTCGTTGTCAAAGCGGATCTCCACCGCGAGCACCTGCCTGTCGTTTATCGGAACATCATAACTCGCCAAAAATCCGTCCGGCGACTGCTTGACCGAAACTCCGTCAAGCGCCTTAGCGGCTTCCTCGAACTCCTCCTCAAAGAACATCGAGCCCCGCGCCGCCTGCATACTGTCGTTCAGCTTCGAGAGCGTTTCCTTCGCCTTGGAATCCGCGGCGTAATATTGCTTTAAAAACTCGCCGCTTCTGTTGTTGAACGTGTCGGTTGACATCGCCGCCTTGAAGCTCATCACGGCAAAAATCGTAAGACAGATGACCGCGAAGATCAGCATAACCGAAACATATCCCACGCCCATTGCTATCTTGCGGGTTTTCTCTTCCCTGTTCATTGCGGCTCACCTCCGTTCGAGGCTTTGGGCGCTTTATTATCGGATAAATACGCCGAGCAGACAAGCTCGTAAAGCTCGCCCTTTTCCGAATTGAAATTAACGGTGAGCGTCGAAAGCTCCCCCGAGGCGGTTTTCTCGCGCCGCTCCGTGGCTTTGAGAACAACGCCGCCGTCAAGCGCGGGAGTGAGATCGCCGTCGAGCTTTATCGAAAAGCCGTCGCCCGCGTCCTCTAATTTAACGCTGTCGGAAAACACCGTTTTCAAAGCCGCCTCGGCGTTTCCGAGCTCGGAATAAACCTCGGCAATCGACTGTGCGCAGATTATCGCGCGCTCCTTCCGGGCGTTTTCCCGCGTTTTTTTATCCGCCGCAGCGAACAGCTTAAGTATAACCGCTCCCGAAATGCTGAAAAACAGAAGCGCTATAATAAGCTCCGTAAAAAACAAATTCACGGGGCGGCGTTTTGTGCCTGTTTTTTTAATCGCTTTCAGTGCGCTCACCTTCTTACATATGTAAAGTTTTGCTCGTCGTTTAGCTTCACGCTGATTTTGATAAGCTCGCCGTCCTCGGTGATTTTCATTTCGCTGAGGTCGAAAATCCTAAAGCCGCCGTCCGCTGTCGGAGTATTCGCCGCGGAAACGCTTTTTTCATAGAGCGAGCCGTTTTTGAAATAGATTATGTCGCAGACTCCGTCGCTTTGTAGAAACAGCGCCGTGCCGTTTTCGGCGATTTCGGCGGTCTGCGAGCTTTTCAGCTTGTTAGAAATGTATCGAAGCGACGCAGACGTGCCGAACGTCTTGTCGAAGTTTGTGCTTATGCGGCTGTACGTTCCCGCCGCGACGGCTATCATCATCAGCAGGCAGCCCGTAAACAGCATAAACAGCAGCATACTTCCGATAGTGCTTATCGTGTCGCCGAGTCCTTTATTCTTATACTTTTTCACTTGCTCCCTGCCTTTCCAGAATTGTCACCGACGGTCTGATATTCGACGCGAAGCAATCATAAAAGATGATATACTTGCTTTTGTCGTAGATCAGTCCATAGTTCGCGCAAAGATACTCCATACTTTCGGGATAAACTCCCTCGACGGCGTAACACATTGTAATTCCGTTTTCGACGGTGGTCTTAAGCGCCTCGAGCTCCCTTTTCCTGTTGGACGACGCGGTGCTTTTCATCGCGAGCAAAAACCACACAAGCATCGCCGCGAAAATCGCAAGCGGGATTATATAAGCCAAGGCTCTTTTAAAGGTCGATTTTTTTCTCATATTATCACCTTAAAACATATTACTTCGTTTTCCCCGCTTTCGGCGGGGAAAACGCTTGAAAACAATTATCCAAGCGCGGACATTATGTTCATAAGCGGGATCATAACCGTAAGCAAGATCGCGCCGATGACAGTCGTAAGTACGATCACGATTGCGGGCTCGATAAATGCTACAATGCTTGACGCGCTTTCCATTGCCGCGTCACCGCATTGCTCCGCGAGCTTCTTCCACGCCTTTTCAAACGAGCCCGAGCTGTACGCTAATTTAAGCGAGCGAGCGCTCATTGCGGGGAAAATCCCCGCCGTTGAGATTATGTCAGCGAAGTACTCCCCGTCAAGCACTCTCTTGCGGCAGTCCAACAGCTTTTTCGAGAGTTTTTTATCATCTATGAGCATCGCGGCGTTTTCGAGGGTTTCATCGGGAGCTATTCCGGCGTCCACCATCATACTGATAGCGTCCGCGATTTTTGACAGCGAAAAGCGCCTTGACATTCTCTTTGTCGGGGGAAACGCCGCGACAAAGCCGGAAAGCATTTTCCGCGTCGACGGGATTCTTGATAAAACCGCGACGATCACGCATATCGCGATAATTACGAGAAGAACGATAAGCATCACCGTGCCGACGCCGTAAGCAAGCTCGACGGTGCTTTGAACAGTTTCGCCGATTGAGCTGTCGAACTGCGAGAAAATCTCCCCGAACATCGGAAGCACAAGCGTTATCAGCACGACAATAACCGCTGTCATCATTACAAGCAGCATAAGCGGGTGCAAAACCGAGGAGCGTATCGTCCTTGCCATTTCCGCGCGCGCTTCGTAATACTCCGAAAGCCCGACGAGCACCTTTTCAAGCCGCCCCGTCATCTCGCCGATCTTCACCATTTTAACAGCGTACTCGGGGAACGCCCCTGTGCCGCTCATCGCCTCGGAGAGTGATTTTTCGTTGTTGAGCTCCTCGCGCATTGCGGAGCAAAGCGACAAAATTTTCTTGTCGTCCATATCCTCGCAAAGTATCTCAAAGCCGTCGTTGAACGACATACCCGCGTTCAGCACGAGTGAGAGCTGTTCGCAGAAATATGACACCTCATCGGAAGTTAATTTCTTCATTATGTATTTTCCTCCGTTTTTATGATCAATAATAATATTTCGGCGTATAATTCACCGAGTTGGAAATGTAAGACGCTATCTGCGACTTGTTTGTCGAGCTCGCGTAAAACGTACTGTCCACAATGTTGTAGCCCGCATTCTTCAGCAATAATTCGGGGGTTATCCAGCCCGTTTCCTCGGTGTAGACCTCGTTCCAAGCATGGTAAATATCGGGTGAAGCGTTGCCCACGACAAGCCTTGTCGGGATAGACTGCGAGCGGAGCATCGCGCACATAAGCGAGGCGTAGTCAAAGCATATTCCCGTGCGCCTGCTGTAAGTCCTGTTCGGGTCGGGAACATATCCCGTTTTCACCGTTGCCGCAAGATTATAATCATAGGTGACGTTGCTTGTCACCCACCCGAACACCGCTGCTATCTTCTCAATATCCGTGGTCTTCCCCGCGCAGACCTCCGCCGCCTTGTAAACGCAGTCGGAGTTTTGGCTGTAATTCACGTACATATTCGGATACAGATACGGAGCGAGCGAGGAATCAAGGCTTACGCTGAAATCAACGCTGGCTACCTCCAGATACGTCGCTGTTCCCGGAACGTTTTCGCCCAAATACGCGTTGTACGTACCGTTTCCAAAGATAAGCGGGATATAAACGGTCGTGCCGTCCGATGGAATGTCGAAGGGTTGTTTCTGTCCGCTGCAGCTTACCTGGAGCTTAACTTTGGAGTTGCTCCCCGTATATCTCGCCGAAATATACCCCTGCGAGGCGTTGGAGTAGTCGATAACGCCGTCCGCGCCGACTGCCGTGAGCGTTCCCGGCGAGTACGGAGAGGAGATCGTCGGCACTACGACCACGGGTGGCGGGTCGGGCTCTGAAGTTGGCTCGGAGGTAACGCTCGAAACCGCCTCGGAGCTCTCTGCGGAATTACTTTCGGAGATGCCCAAAACCGAGGACGTGCCCGAGCTTTCGGACGAGCTCTCGGAAATAACAGCGCTTGGCTCGCTTAAAGCCGCCGATGAGCTTGTCGAAGCGGTTGAAGACTCGGAGCTTGCCGAGCTTTCGTCAACGGGAATATGCGTCGTGCTTTCAGCGGCTGAAATCGGCTCAGCCGAGCTTTCTCCTCCCCCGCCGCTGCACCCCGCGCAAAGCGTTATTGATAGCGCTAAGGCGGCGGCAAGGAGCTTTTTAATATGTTCCGAAATTTTTCCGGAATTT
>CAYSHU010000042.1:5038-7492 GCA_964430965.1 uncultured Ruminococcus sp.
CTCTGTTGAGTTTAAGGTTTCTTAAAAGAATATAATTCTCGTCAACGGCATCGAAATACTTCTTTCCGCTGCCGTTTACAATCTGCGAAATATATTCCGCGGTCTGGCGGTAGAATTCCTCCTCATAGTGTACGATGTGAGCGCCGCCTAACGGGAATTTATCCGATGAGTAGAAATGCTTTGAAATGTCGATGACATAGCACCCCGTAACCGACGCGAAGCGCTCCTCGCAAAGCGAGATGAACTTCTGCTTAATCTCAAACAGCCTGTTTTCCTCAAACAGCTTGAGGCGGTTGTCAACTGTGATGTAGCAATCCTTGGGGTCGGTTTTTACGAGTATTATCTTGTCCTCGTAGATGTTGTGGATCTCCTTCGCGAATTGCGAAATAGCCTCAAAGCAGGTTTTCATTTCGCGCTTTTCGAACAAGTAACATTCCCTGCAATCGTCCTTTATGCCCTTATAAAAATCCGTGCGGCGGATAAAATCGTCAACTTCAAACAGCGCGCCCTTGTAATCCTCCATTGTGCAGATGACGTCGTATAAATCTACCATAACCCAGTCCGCCTCGCTGTCGCAGAGAATGTCAAAGCCGTTGCGGGCAAAGGAATCGCGCATCGTTCTTCTGCGCCAGTAGCTCCCGCAGAACGCGTCCGCGCCCTCGGGGAATTCAATGTCTATCGGCGGCTCATAGGCGAGTATCGGTGCTTGCTTGAAAACATACGCACCGACATACGCGTCCTTGCAGCGGTTAATAGACTCGCGCGAAACGCAGCTGCCCCAGATGTCGATAGTGTTTTTCTCCACGCCTGCGGTGAAGCGCTTGAACTGCGGCTTGCCGCGGAGCAGGAAGACTGTTTCGGCGGTGCTTTCGTTTACGGCAATGCCCGTTTCCGCCGAGAGCAGGCGCACCATTGTCTTGATGATGTTGTAGCGTCCCTCAAACGCGGGCGCGTAGAAATCGTAGGGCTTGCTTAGGTTGCCGCGCTCCAGCGCCGCGATTATCTCTCCCGCGCGGATAATCTCCCCCGCGCCCGTATCGTTGACAAACAGATCGGAAAGCGTGTTTAAATCCGCGTGCCCCGAATTTTTAATATGAAGCAGGCGCTGTCTGTTTCTCATCGCGAAGTCCTTTGTCGTTCTCGCGATTATCTTGTCCGCGGCGCTGTTCATATCCAGAAGCCAGCTCTGATAAGACCGCGCCGTCATATTCTCGTAATATTTTATAACGCGGTCAAACCAAAGCTCCGCGTCGGGCGAACCGATATACGTTCTCCCGCTGTTCGACATTGCCTCCGCGGCGGCGCGGTAGGCGTTTAAATAATACTCGTTCTCAAACTTGACAGCGCTTGCGCCGTCCTCGGTAAAGAAGCGGCTTGACAAATCAATTACTATCGGGTTTACGATGCTGATGAACAGGTCCTCCATTTCGCGTATAAGTCTATTGCGGCGCTCGGGGGCGGTGCCCGTCCTCAAATCCGCTCCGATGAACTTCTTGCCGCTTACGTTGCAGCGGAAAAGAATAACCCTGTCGCGCGGCACAGAGGCCTTTATTATCTCGGAATACCGCTTGACAAGCGGCTTCCAGATGTCCTCGCCAAACGGCGGGCGCACTCTGATTGTTTCGTAGGAATGTCGCGCGAAAAACTCCGAATGGCGGAATTTCTTAACGTTTGTGAAATAGCACGGCTCCTCGGTTTTTACGCTGTCAATTCTATAACAGGAGTTTGAAGCCGCGGTGTAGAAATCCACGGCGAGGAAATCTGGGGCGGTCTTTTTAATATATCCCGCGAGGTCCTTTCCGATTTCAAGCGCCAGTACCTCATTTGCGTCCTCGGGGACTTCAAAGCTCTTTTCCGAGCCTAAGGACATCTGCGACAGATACATCGCCGTTTTGTCAACTCGATACCCTCTGCCCGCCTTGAAAATATCTCCAAGAATAGCCGAGCCCGACAGCATCACCTTTGGGCGGAACTCGAAGTGATTTATCGACTTTCCCATTGCGTCTTTGGTTCTCAAAAACGACTCGCGGCTTTTTATGTCGTGCGGCGGGAACGCGACTGTCGCCGCCACGCCCTGTTCCGTATCCTCGTTGAAAATCGGGATATACGAAAGCCTTGCCGAAACGGCTCCGTCGCCGCCGCGGGTCAATTCCACACGCAAAACGGCGCTGTCGCGGTTTTCACGCATTTCTCTCATTGAAGTGAGGAAATTTCCGAGAGAATACGCGCAGGGCACGCGCTTGCCGCTTTCGGTCTTTATATATGCGAATTTCTGCACAACGTGCGGGTGCGAGCCGACTATCAAATCCACGCCCGATTCCGCCATAAACCTCGCGGTGCTGCGCTGTGACTGTACGGTTTTAGGGGAGTTCATTTTCCCCCAGTGCTGATATGCGATGACATATTCCGCGCCCATTGCCCGGTTCTCTAGGGCAGACATAAAGGCACCGTCAA
>CAYSHU010000042.1:7502-14263 GCA_964430965.1 uncultured Ruminococcus sp.
AACAACGGAAAGCATTTCGCCGAGCTCGTCCTCAAGACCGTTAGAAACCATACAGCACGCGATAAACGCGATTTTAAAGCCGTTTACGTTTACGACAACGGGGTTGTCGCCCATTGTGCCGAGGTTATCCATTCCACGGCGCTTTATCTCGGCAACGGTCGCCTCAAGCCCCTCTTTTCCCGTGTCGCAGTTGTGGTTATTAGCGGTGACAAGCCCGTTAAAGCCCGCGTTCGATATCGCGGACAGGAATGTGGACGGCGAGTTGCAGTTAGGCTGACCCTTGCTAAGCCGAATTTGCTCGTGCTCATACGGCTTGCTGTCAATGCAAGTGGATTCCAGAACACCTACCGCGTAATCCGCCGAATTAAGCGTTTCGCGGACACTTGAAAACGCGTCGCCGAAGTCGTAGAGATACTTCACCGCGGCTCTTTGGTGATTTAAGGCGCACATTAAATCTCCCGCAAGCATCAGCACTGCCTTGCCGCTTCCGCTTATAAGCGAGCGCTCAACGGCTATTTTTGTGCGGAAGGTCTGCCCGTCTGTCGCGGTAATCTTGATATAACCAACGCCCGACGCTTTTGCAGTAACGACCCCCGAGGGGCTCACCGTCGCGATTTCGGGGTTTTCCGACAGATATTTCACAACGGGCGTTTCGCCGTTACATTCGCAGATAAGCTGCTCGGTTTCGCCGACATTCAGACAAACAACCCCCTGCGCCTTCAGCTTTACGCTAACGGGAACAAACGGCAGCTTGCCCGTGAAATTTCCGCGTACCTCCAAATTATCCTCATAGGTGAACGCGCAGACACGCACGAGATATTCCTTGCCGTTTTCAAAGCCGAGGATTATCTTTTTGTTGTTTTGGGCGTAACGCGCCTTTATGCATCTTTCGGGGTCTTCCGCGGAGAAGAATTGCAGCTTATAGCCCACCGCGCCGTCCACCTTGTCCCACGTAGACAAAGAAGCTCCATCCTGCCCGATGACGTTGAAATTTTCGGGGGCTTTAAGTCTTTGAGACATTTTTTAATCACTCCTTGTGAGTTATTTCCGAAACTCGTCCAGCGCTTCAAAGTTTTTGTAGAGCGCATAATACGCGCTGCAAAAATGCTGAACATCGTCAATTCGTATTCTGTAATCATCGTGTCGAATAAAGAACGCGCCGAGCGTAGATTGCGGGCTTGGGAAATACATCGCGTATTCGGGATAGCAATAGCCGTTCAGCATATGATCGGCGCGGTGGAAAATCACGTTGGCAAGCGCTTTTTCGTCGAAGCTCTCAAGCTCCGAGCACCGCAGCCTGTCGCGCTTTATCCGCTCAACAAGCTCGAACGACACGCACAAAAGCTCCAGATAAGTGTGGTAGGTCGTGGGCTGATTTTTGATTTTCTCGAGATTAGCCCGCGCGTTTTTCACGCCGAAATTCAGATACCTTTCAAGCGGCAGATGCTTTGTAAGCTCATTGATTGAATACGCGACCCAGTGGTCGGCGTATTGCTCATAATTCCTCTTGATAAACCTATCCGCCGCGCCTTGCGCCGCTTCAAGAAAGCGCCTGTCCTTTGTAATTCCGTACAGCCTGCTAAGCGCGAACACCGCCTCGCCGTCGTAGTAAATCGTTCTGAATTTATCGCGCGGCGCGAGCGACGGGAATTTCAGCACGTGGAAAAAGCTGCCGTCGCGCTCGTCAAACAGCTCCAGAATCCCGTTGCCGAGCTCTTTTACGATTTTCGCGTATTTGTCGCTTTTAAAAACGTCCATATATTCCGTCAAAACGATAATCGCAATAGCGTTTCCGCCGATTTTTACCTCGCTTTTCGTTTCCTCGAAAACATACAGAACGTTATTCTTAAAGCCGCTCGGGTATTTATATTTCATATTGCGGATAAGAAAGCCGATTGCGGCTTCCGCCTGCTCTTTTATGAATTTGTCGCCAGTCAATCGATACGAGCACAAAAGGCTCCAGACCGACGACGCGTGGCGTAGGATATTGTAGCCCTTGATTTGCCGTGTCGCCGCGGGATATACGCCGTAGTCGAATTTTCCGTCAAGCCCTATCTGCATCGCGAGATAATCCGCGGAGGTGGTTATAACACGGAAGGCGGTTTCCTTGTCAAATTTTTCGAGAACCCGCCGTCCGCATTTTTTCTCGTCGGAATACAGCTCATAAACCGCGTCCTTCTCATCGCAGAACGCGCTTTTGCACGTAAAGATTATTATATTCTCGGGAAGCGCGTCAAGCGTTTCCAAATCATTTTCGGCAAGGAATTTGTTGAGCTTTTTAAAGCTTATCGTGCCTTTTTTGTAATCGATAAGCCCGCAGACGTTAAGCTCCGCCTCGATTACGGCGCGGCTAAGCGTTTCGTCAAACGAAATCCCCTTGCGGAAAAACTTCGCGTAGCCCTTATACAGCGCGCTGAGCGTATCGAAAAGAGAAGCGCGCTCGCCCTTGATTGTAACGTCAGCTTTCACCCAAGCGGGGTTAAACTCCTCCGCCTCAATAAACTCACGAGCAGCGGCGCAGGCTTTTATCCACGCCTCCTCCGCGCAATCCGCCGCGGCTCTGAAAACGTAAGCCCGCTCGTTAATGTCGCTCACCGAAACAAAAGCGGCGTATTTTCCGAAAATATCCGAAAACTCGTTTTCAGCCGCGCTGAACAGCTTCTCCTCAAGCAAAGCGGATTTAGTATCAAAAATGTCGGTATAACTCATATCCGCCGTCCTTTCCTGTTTAATCAGCGCCTCTGAAATACAGCCCCCGCGTTAGCTTTCCGACCGGTTTCTTATGCTCTTTATAAAGCCGAAAGACCTCGCCGACATTTGTTTCCGTTGTGAATTTCAAAACGGCAAAGTCGAATTTTTGAAGTATTTCGGGCTTGTCGCTTAAAATAAGCGTATCGGGATTTAACAGCTCGACGCTGTTTCCGCCGCACAGCACCGGGATCTCGTTGCCGTGTCTGTCCTTAAGCGAGCCGTTACAGCCGTTTTTCCCACAGGGCTTGCCGTTCGCAATCGGGCAGCGCCTCGTAAGCATCAGCGGAAGCCTACCATAGGCGACGATTCCCAAGGGTCTTGAAGAGCTTATCTCGGCAAGCTCAGCCGCCTTGCCCTCAATAGAGAGCGTTATATCCCAGAAGCCGAGCTCTATGCAGGACTTTACCGACAGAGAGTTCAGCACGTTCATGCGAAAGCCGCCCAGAAGATTAAATCCGCATTTTTTCAGCAGCTCCGCGTGAGCCAGCGTGTGCGCCAGTCCTTTGTTAAAGCCCATTTCCCGAAGCTCCGACAGGCGCTCCTCGCACTCCTCCTCGCAATCGGTAAGTATATTCGGCGGGATAACCGCGATTTTTTTCTTATGCGGCGTGTTCTCATCAAGCAAGGATATCGGCGCGTAAATCAGCTCGAAATCCAGCGCGAACGCCTGTTCGAGCTGTTCCTTTGTCGCGACCTCCGCGCGGAAGCTCACCTCATCGGGCTTGCGCGGCTCGGCTTTCTTCGGCAATCTGAACTCATGAAGCTCGTACTTTGGCGTTTCGCGGAGCATTCCGTCGCAGATGATCCGCCGAAGCATATTCAGCTTCGCCGCAGAAACGTATAGTCCGTCGTCGACCTCGGCGGTGATTTCCCGCGGATAAAACGGCGTTCCGCCGAGTTTGCTCATACGCTCGACAACGGATTGTTCGGTGAGCGGAGCCCCTTTTGCTTCTTCGGGCACCTCGTCGTCGACCGTGATGAACCCGCCGTATTTTCCCATGCTTCCAACGCAGGAAATGTGCTCTCCGCGCTTTATCGTAATGTGAATATCAAGCGGAACTCGCGGAAATTCGGCCTTGTAGAGCTCTTTTATGCCCTTTAAAGCCGCGGCGGAGTTTTCTACGT
The DNA here is from genome assembly GCA_964430965.1 of uncultured Ruminococcus sp. Taxonomy (GTDB): domain Bacteria; phylum Bacillota; class Clostridia; order Oscillospirales; family Ruminococcaceae; genus CAG-115. Next base: position 11,379 of record CAYSHU010000042.1, read on the forward strand.
CCTCCTTGCCGCGGACGCCGTTCATATCAAGCATCGAGCCGTCATAATAACCCTCGGTCAGCCCGCCGCGCGAGAATATCCTGCCGAGGCGCTCCATGTCGTAGGGCTTGCCGTCAATCGAGTTTCTGCACGCGTTTACGGCGCATGCTACGTACTCGGGGCGCTTCATTCTGCCCTCGATTTTGTAGGACGCAATGTTTAACAGCTCCGGGTCGTTCAAGCGTTCAACAAGGGACTGGTCCTTCAGCGAAATGACGTTGTGCCGCCCGCCGCACGTGAAATCAAGGCGGCACGGCTGGGCGCAAAGCCCGCGGTTGCCGCTTCTCCCGCCAAACAGGCTGCTCATATAGCACTGCCCGCTGATGCATACGCAAAGCGCGCCGTGGACGAAAATTTCAAGCTCCGCGCCGGTGTTTTCGGATATAAACGCAATCTCACTCTTGGAGAGTTCACGCCCGATTACAACGCGCGAATAGCCGAGCTTTTCCGCGGCATTTACGCCGCAGACGCTGTTCAGCGTCATCTGCGTCGACGCGTGCAGCGGGAGCTCTGGGCAGATATCCCTCGCGAGTGCCGCCGCGCCGAGGTCTTGAACAATCAAGCCGTCCACGCCGCATTTCGCCGCGGTTTTGATACACTCCGCAAGCTCGGGAAGCTCGCGGTCGTACACAAGCGTATTCAGCGTGACATAAAGTCGCACGCCGCGCTTGTGACATTCAAAAACGGCTTTTTTCAGCTCCTCGTCGGAGAAGTTTTCGGCGTTTTGCCGCGCCGAAAAGCGCTTCATTCCGCAATAAACCGCGTCCGCGCCCGTGTTCAGCGCCGCGGCAAGGCTCTCAAAGCCGCCGCACGGCGCGAGAATTTCTCTCATAGCGAAAGCTGCCCGTCCTCGAGCATCTCTTTCAACTGCTTATCAAGCGATGTATTTGTTTTCTTGAGCGCCTTATTCTCCTTATCGAGCTCGGCGTTTTTCAGCGTCAGCTCGTCGGCGCGTTTTTTGTATTCTTCAATCTGCTTTTTCAAATCCGCGTTGTCTTCGGAATTATTTCCTGAGCCTGCCTTTTGCAGTGCTTTCACCTGCTTGTCAAGCTCGTCGTAAGCCGTGGAAAGCTCCTCGAAATCCTTGTTCAGCTCGCTGTTTTTGGAATTCGCCGCGGCAAGCGCCTCTCGGAGCTTCTTCTCTTCATCAGAGCTTCCGCTCTCCTGCATAGCTTCAAGCTGATTTTGAAGCCCGATGACGGTCTTATTGAGCTGTTCATTAGCCTCCGCGAGGTTCTCATATTCAACCAGCTTCGCCTTCTGCTCGGCGAGCAGCTTGTTGAGCGTGCTGTTTTCTTCCTTTAAGGTGCCAAGCTCCGCGGAGCTGCCGCCGCTTGCTTCCCTTGAAAGCTGCTCAATCTGGGTTTTGTATTCCGCAACGGTTTTGTCAAGCTGCTCCTTGGCGGATTTCAGCGCGTTGCGTTCCTTTTCGGCATCCTCTGCGCGTTTTTGCTCGCGGCGGAAAGCCTCTTCAAAGTTCTCCGCCTTTTCGAGTTTTTCTATAAGGCGTTTATTTTCTGCCCCAACGCTGACGACTTTATTCTGTTCGCCCGAAAGCTCCGCTATGCGCTTTTCCTTTTCGGAGAGCTGTTTTTTCATTTCGTCGAGATCCTTCTTGCTGTCCTTCGCAGCGTTTGAGAGCTGGTCATTCTTCTTCGTGAGCTCGGCGGAAACCTTTTTCGCCTCGTCGGCTTCCTTTTTGAGAGTGTTGCACTCCGCAGCCTTGGCGTTTGCTTCCTTGAGTGTTTCGGCAAGCTGCTCGTTCTTGCCCTCAAGTTCCGAGAAGCGCTTCGTAAGCCTCGCGAGCTCGTCCTTTGCGGTTTTAAGCGAAGCCGCGTCCTCCTTGAGCTTCTTGTTCTCCTCAATCGCCGCGTTAGCCTGTTCAATAGACTTGGTGAGCGTCCCGACCTCGGACGCAAGCTGTGCGCACTTAGTCTTAAGCTCGTTCAGATCGTTAAAGCAGTCCAGCGCCGCGAGCACCGCCGCGTCCTCTTTTCGCATATTATGATCGTTATCGCAGTACGCGGATATTTTCATATCAACGTCCGCCGCCGCAGCGAAAAGCTGCCGCGAGTTGTCCGTTCTCAATCTGTAATTCTTTCCGCAAATAACAACAGTAACTTTCTCGTTCAGCATACGAGCGCACCCTTTCAACATATTTTTTACGCAGATATACATCTACATTATATATTATACAACATATTGAAAAAATTTTCAAGTGTTTTGTAAAAATTATACAAAAAAATTTAGATCACATTTTTAGGAAGCACTAAAAAGCACCGCCGCGTAGCGGCGGTGCGGTGCGAGTGTTTATCGACAGTCCTATTCACTATCTTTAGATGTTTCAATCTTCTTCATAACGCTCATATACGCCGGTCTGATAATCTTGCTGGCGTTGCTGAGCTCCTCCATGCGGTGCGCGCTCCAGCCGACAATTCTCGCAATCGCGAAAATCGCCGTGTAAAGCTCGCTTGGAATTCCGAGCATTTCATATACAAAGCCGCTGTAAAAATCGACGTTCGGCGAAACGCCCTTCATAATCTTACGCTTCTGCGCAATGAGCTTCGGCGCGGCGTCCTCAACGTATTTGTAGAGCAGCAAATCGTCCTCGCGGTTTTTCGCCGCCGCGAGCTTTTCAACGTAGGTTTTGAAAATGCGCTCGCGCGGGTCGGACAGCGAATATACGGCGTGTCCCATACCGTAAATCAGCCCCTTGCGGTCAAACGCCTCTCCCGCCAGAATCTTCGCGAGATAGTTGCTGACCTCGTAGTAATCCTTCGTGTCCTTGACGTTCTCTCGGATATTCTGCATCATTTCCATAACCTTTATGTTCGCGCCGCCGTGCT
>CAYSHU010000043.1:0-14207 GCA_964430965.1 uncultured Ruminococcus sp.
ACCGGTCAAGATTTTCTTCGAAAATCTTGACACTTTTTGAAATTTACACTTCGCTTGGTGTGTTGCTTTGGGTTTGTACACACCTCTTGCTGCTTCGTAGGGAGCGTTGCTTTTGTTCGCTGCACGACGCTGACAGCTCTATCAAGCAAAACCGGCAACTGTCAACTATACACTTTATATTGTACCACATTTTTCGACAAAATACAAGGGGGTGAATACAATTATTTCCAAATTACTCGGATTTTGCGGAATAATCCGCGCGGAGCTGCCCGCACGCGGCTTTTAAGTCCGCGCCGAACTCCCGGCGCTTTGTCGCGATTACGCCGCCGTCCTTAAGTACTCCGCAGAACTCTGCAAGGCGCGTCATATCCGACTTCTGGAACTCGCTGTCCGTCGCGTTGTAGGGGATCAAATTCACGTAAAAATCTCGCCCTGCGATAATCCGCGCGAGCTCGCGGGCGTGCTCGTCGGTGTCGTTCACGCCGCGGAGCATTATATACTCCAGCGCGACGCGGTGCTTTGTTTTTTGCTGATAATACTCGGCGGCGTTCAGCACGTCGGCTATCGGGTATTTTTTGTTTATCGGCATAAGCCGATCTCGCAGCGCGTCGTTTGGCGCGTGGAGGCTTATTGCGAGCGAGCACGGCGCGGGGAGCTCGGCGTAGTCGTAAATCCGCGGAACAATCCCGCACGTCGAAACCGTGACGTGCCGCCGCCCAACGGCAAGCCCCTTGTCGTGGGAAATAATCGCGACGAAGTCCGCGACGCTTTGGAAATTATCAAACGGCTCGCCGATTCCCATTACGGAAACGCCGTCAACTCTGCAATTAAACGCGCTCGAAATCGCGAGGACTTGTCCTGTCATTTCAAACGCTTCCAAATCGCGCCGCTTTTTCATCAGACCGCTTTGGCAGAACACGCAGCCCATATTGCACCCGACCTGCGTCGAAACGCACACGCAGTTCCCAAAGCGCTGGCGCATAAGCACGGTTTCAATAAATTCGCCGTCCGAGAGCTCTAAAAGCAGCTTCGCAGCGTCCTCGCTTTCTAACTTTTCTTTTATTTTCGGCAGCTCAAAGCTCAAATCGCTTTGAAGCCGCGAGGTTACGCGCTCCGAAAACCCAAGCCTCGCGGTATCCCGAACGCCGCGCTTATAAACCGCGTCAAACAAAATCCCCGCCTTTGCGGGATTTTCGCCGATTCCAACGAAATACTCCTGCAATTTCTCAAGCGTAAATCCGAAAAAGTTCATCACACGTCCTCGCTTTTTGTTGAATTAGTTCATTTACTATTATAGACCAAAATTTCCGTCTTGTCAACCACTTGAATTTTGCGGAAGAGTATGGTACAATATAAAGTAGTTGTTAGGGGACAAGCGCTTCGGCTTCAATAATCGGCAGCTATTCTCTGACAGCTGCAAGGAGGTAAGGATATGATTTACACGGTGACACTAAACCCCTCAATTGATTATACAATGCGCCTTCCCGCGCTTGCCTCGGGCGAGGTGAACCGCTCCGCCTCGGAGGAAACGACCGCGGGCGGAAAGGGCATAAATGTTTCGGCGACGCTGGCGGAGCTTGGCGTTAGATCGCGGGCGCTGGGCTTTGTCGCGGGGTTCACGGGGCGGGAGCTCGCGCGGCTTGTCGGCGATTTGGGAGTTGAGGCGGACTTCATCGAGCTTACCGAGGGCGCGACGCGAATTAACGTCAAGCTGAAGGCGGGCGAGGAAACCGACATAAACGGCGGAGGCCCGCGGGTTACGGAACAAGACGTGGAGCGCCTCTGAGAGCGGCTTGACGCGCTCGAAGGCGGAGATACGCTTGTCCTAGCGGGGAGCGTCCCGAAAGGGCTTTCAAGCGATGCTTACGAGCGAATTCTCGCGCGGATTTCGGGATGCGGCGTGCGCGCGGTAGTTGACGCGGAGCGCGATTTGCTGCTGAATACGCTGAAGCACAAGCCGTTTCTCATAAAGCCTAACCTGTGTGAGCTCGGGGAGCTTTTTGATGAAAAGCCCAACACGCTTAATGAGATCGCGGCTCTTGCGCGGCGGCTTCGGGAAATGGGCGCACGGAATGTGCTCGTGTCAATGGCGGGCGACGGCGCGCTGCTCCTCGACGAGCACGGCGAGATCCATTTTCAAAAAGCACTGAAAATCACGCTTGTAAACTCGGTAGGCGCGGGCGACGCAATAGTCGCGGGATTTCTGGCAGCGCTGGAAAGGAAGCCGAACGACTACGAATACGCGATCACTTTCGCGAATGAAACCGCAGCGGCAAAGGCTGCCGGAGGCTAGAGTTTTAGAAACAAAATGCAAAAGTCCCCCGCCAAACGGCGGGGGATAAACTTATAGGTTCAAGCAACTATTCATTGCAGGAATGGATAACCTTCGCAGGGCAAGCCTTCGCGCACTCTCCGCAGTTCGTGCAGAGCTCGTGGTTTATAGAAGCGTGGAAGTTCTCCACCTTTATCGCGCCAGTCGGGCACTTCTTCTCGCATATCTTGCAGCCGATGCAGCCGTTCTTGCAGTTCTGCTTTGTCACCTTGCCGTTGTCCTGCGACGAGCACAGCACGTCGATGTGCTTTGTCAGCGGCTTTATCTCGATAAGCGCGTTCGGGCACGCCTTCGCGCATTTGCCGCACGCCGCGCACAGCGCGGGGTTTACCTTTGCGACGCCGTTTTTCACTTCGATAGCGCCGTACTCGCACACCGCGACGCAGTCCCCGAGCCCCATACAGCCGAACTTGCAAAGCCCCGGACCGCTGTAAAAGCGCTTCGCCGCCTTGCAGGACTGAACGCCCCCGAAATCAAACGCCGCGCTTGTAGCCTCGCAGTCGCCGCTGCAATGCACGACCGCGGTCATTTTTACAACCTCAGACGCCGCCTGACCCAGGATCTCCGCGATCTTCCCTGCGGCGTCCGCGCCGCCCGGGCGGCAGAGGTTGGTTTCCGCGCCCGAGTTCACGATAGCCGCCGCGTAATCCGCGCAGCCCGCGAAGCCGCACGCGCCGCAGTTCGCGCCCGGCAGCGCCTCGCCGATTTTCTCAATACGCTCGTCGACCTCTACCTTAAACACCTTTGCGGCGATTGTTAAAAGCACGCCCGCCAGAATTCCGCAGGCTCCCAAAACGATTGCGGGAATTAAATACGTCATAACGCCACCCCCTTAACCGAATAAGCCCGAGAAGCCCATAAAGCTTATCGAAACGATTGAAGCTGCAATGAGAGTTGACGGCACGCCCTTAAACGTTTCGGGAATGTCCGCGTACTCGAGCTTTTTGCGAACGCCCGAGAAAATCACGAGCGACAGCATAAAGCCAAGCCCCGCGCCAAGCGCGTTTACTATTGACTCCAAAAAGCCGTAGCTGTTGTCGATGTTCAGCACCGTAACGCCCAGCACCGCGCAGTTTGTCGTGATAAGCGGGAGATACACGCCAAGCGATTTGTAAAGCGGCGGCATCATCTTTTTCATCATTGTTTCAACAAGCTGAACGAACAGCGCGATGACGAGAATAAACAGCACCGTATCGAAATATTCCAGCCCATTCGGGACGAGAATTCCGTGGTGAATAGGGTATGTAACCAGCGTAGCGCAGACCATTACGAACGTAACCGCAATGCCCATACCCGTCGCGGAGTTCAGCTTTTTGGAAACACCGAGAAACGGGCAGATACCCATAAACTTTGACAACACGAAGTTGTCCGTAAGCATTGCCGCGAGTAAAATAACCATTAAGCTCTTCATTCGCCGTCACCCGCCTTTTCCGCTTTTTCGTCCGCCTTGACTTCCGCTTCTGCTTTGATCTCTGCCTTTGCTTCGCCGGAGCAGCCCGCCGAGTGAGGGCAGCCCTCGCAGCCGCCGCCGCAAGCTATCTCCTGCGGGGGCTTTTTGTTTGCGAGCTTAGTTACTACCGCGATTATCACGCCAAGCGTGAAGAATCCGCCCGCGGGCATTATGAACATCAGCACGGGGTTGTCGTGAACGACGGGTATCGTAAAGCCGTCCCACTCCGTTCCTATCATCTTTCCGAGCCCCGCGAGCCAAGTGCCCGAGCCGACGATCTCTCTTACCGTGCCCATAAGGAACAGCGCGAGCGTAAAGCCCAGACCCATTCCGAGCGCGTCCAGCGCCGAGGCTACAACGCCGTTTTTCGAGGCGAACATTTCCGCGCGCCCGAAGATTATGCAGTTTACGGTGATAAGCGTCAGGTAAATGCCGAGGCTTTCATAAAGCGGCGGCACAAAGCCCTCGAGAATAAAGCCGATGAGCGTAACGAAGCTCGCTATAATAACGATAAACGACGGAATTCTCACCTTATCGGGGATCACCTTTCTCAAAAGCGATATGACGATATTCGAGCCGAGCAGCACGAACGTTGTCGCAAGCCCCATTCCTATGCCGTTTGCCGCCTGCGTCGTAACCGCGAGCGTCGGGCACATTCCAAGCAGCATTACAAGCGTCGGGTTTTCCTTGATAATGCCCTTTGTGAATTCCTTGCCGAGTGATACTTTTTTATCAGCCATTGAGTATCGCCTCCTTGTTCTCGTTGTAGACTTTCAGCGCCGTGTCTACGGCGTTTTTCATTCCCTTTGAGGAGAACGTCGCGCCGCTTATCGCGTCGAAGCTGTAGCTGTCGTCCGTAGCGCCGATAAACTGCTCGCGGAACGTCGGAATGTCGCGGACTTTAGAGCCCAAGCCCGGCGTTTCGCCGAGCGACACGAACTCTATCCCGCAGAGCTTGCCCGCCTCGTCAAAGCCGATAAGCACGTCAATTCCGCCCTTTGAGTAGCCGTCCGCGACTACCTCTACCGCGGTCTTGCCGTCGCTTGTTACGGCGATGTTTTTAATCGCGTCAACGCCGAACGTGTCGTTTACCATTTTTATCTCGCACTCGCCGAAAAGCAATTCGACGGTCGAGCTGAATTTCAGCTCCTTCTGCTTCGCGATGCTGTCCTTTGTGCCCTCATAGGCGAGCGCCAGAAGCACCGCCGCGACAACGCAGATTATCGTCAGAACTATCGTTGGGAGGATCTTGTCTTTCATTTCTTCTCCTCCTTTGCGTTGTCCTTAACGGGTTTTTCGGGCTTCTTCGCGCCGAATACCTTTGTCCGTGTGAGCTGCTCGATAAACGGCGTGAGGACGTTCATCAGGAGTATCGAGAACGAAACGCCCTCGGGGTATGAGCCGAACTGTCTTATCACAAACGTGATTATGCCGCAGCCAAGCCCGAATATCAGCTTGCCCTTTGTAGAGATCGGCGTGGTCGCGTAGTCGGTCGCCATAAAGAACGCGCCGAGGAACACGCCGCCCGCGAGTATCGCATAAAGCGGGTCGCCGCCGAATATCCACGTCAAAAGCGCCAGCGAGCCGATAAAGCCTATCGGCGCGGCAAGGTTGATGATCTTCATCACGGCGAGATACAATCCGCCGAGCAGCAGCGCGAACGCGCACGTTTCACCGAGGCACCCGCCGACATTCCCGAGGAACAAATCGAGATAGGAAACGTCGCCGCTTACCAGCGGGGTAGCGCCCGTTACAACGTCCGCGCCGTTTTTGTAGAAGAACGGCACCGCCCAGTTGGTCATCGCTGTTGGGAACGAGAGCATAAGCACAATTCTCGCGGTGATTGCGGGATTCGCGAAGTTCTGCCCTAAGCCGCCGAAAAGCTGCTTTACAACAACGATCGCCACAAACGAGCCGACAACCGCCATCCATATCGGAAGAGTTGCGGGCAGGTTCATAGCTAAAATCACTCCCGTAACAACCGCGGACAAATCGCCGATCGTGTTGGAGCGCTTCATAATTTTTCGGCACAGAAACTCAAACAAAATGCAGCTTGCGACGCAAACGCACGTGAGAATGAGCGCTCTCCAGCCGAAAATGTAAATCCCCACCGCCAGCGCGGGCAAAAGCGCCACGATGACGTTGAGCATTATATTCGAGGTTTTTATGTAGTTTTCATCGTGCGGAGACGGTGAAACGATAAGTGTTTTCATTTTTACGGTCCACCCCTTTCTACTTTCGCGGAATCAAGGTCTTCGCGAGCTGGTTCGTTTCGGCGAGCCTCCTGTTTGCGGGGCAGACATACGTGCAGCTTCCGCAGTTCATACAAAGCATAACCTTAAGCGCCTTAAGCTCTTCGATGTTCTTGATTTTATACGCCCTGTCGATTTCGGCGGGCATAAGCCCCAGCGGGCAAACTCTTACGCAGCGCCCGCAGCGGATACAAGCGTCGGGCTTTCTGTCGTCGAAGTCCTTTACCGCGAGCAGCGCGTTGGAGGTCTTTACAACGGGCATTTCGGGGTCGGGAATACACATTCCCATCATAGGACCGCCGCCGATGAGCTTTTTCATCGCGTCGAAGTCCGTCTTGCAGAATTCAAGGATTTCCTTGAACGACGTGCCGATTATCGCGCGGATATTTTTCGGCTCGCCGACCGCGTTTCCGTCAACCGTCAGCCTGCGCGTCACGAGCGGCATACCTGTTTTGGAGTATCTGTAAATAAACGCGACGGTCGAAACGTTCAGCACTATTACGCCGACGTCCGACGGGAGCATACCCTCCATTACGACGCGCCCCGTGGAGTTGTGGATTATGACCTTCTCCGCGCCCTGAGGATAAGAGGACGGCAGCGTGATGATGTCAATCTCGGGGTCGTTTGCCGCCATCTCCTCGAAGAGCTTAATAGCCTCGGGCTTGTTCGCCTCAATCGCGAGCTTGCAGGACTTTATCCCGAGCATTTCCTTTACAAGTCTTATGCCGCCGATTACGTCGTCTGAGTTTTCAATCATCTCGCGGTAGTCCGCGGTGATGTAGGGCTCACACTCGGCGGCGTTGATAATCAGCGTGTCAAGCGGCGTTTTGGGCGTGAGCTTTATGTGCGTCGGAAATCCCGCGCCGCCAAGTCCGCAGGAGCCGCTTTCGCGCACCGCCTTGACAAAGCTGTCCTTATCCGTGATAACGGGCGGCTTTACCTCCTCGGACACGGTCTGCTTGCCGTCCGTTTCGATCTCGACAGCCTTGCACACCGCGCCCATTGCGGTTCGGTAGTCGCTGATCGCCGTGACCTTGCCCGAAACTCCCGAGTGCACAGGCGCGCTGAACGGCGCTTCCGCGTCGCCGATTTTCTGCCCGACCTTAACCTCGTCGCCGACCTTAACAAGCGGCGTACAAGGTGCGCCCATTGTCATCGACATCGGGATTTTCACCCGAGCGGGCAGCGGAAAGTCCACGGTCGCACTGTTTTCCGTGTTCTTCCGATGCTTTAGCTTGATTCCGTTTAATTTCATCTATTAAATAACCTCCTTGCTAGAGTTTAAGTTTATATTGATTTCGTTGTTTTCCCCGCCTGCGGCGCTCCGGGGAAAACAACCGTTAATCATCTGTTATATTTCGCGGGTTTTCTCCGACCTCTATTCTCGTGTAAATCAGCTTGAATATAAATCCCGTAAATATTCCCGCGACAATTCCCGCGGCAATTAAAATCGGCGCGTAGGAGAACGTGAGGGCCGTTCCCATAAAAATCGCGGCGGCGGCAAGCTGCCCTATATTGTGGAAAACTCCGCCGAGCGTTGACATCACGAGAATTCCCGTGCCGTTTTTGGTTCCCTTTGATATTAAGCAGTAAGCGCCCATTACGGCAACCGAAAGCAATCCGCCGCTTATCGACATACAAAACGCCGACGCGCCCCTCGTTATGAACACAAATCCGCTTTTCAGCGCCGCGAGGGTAATCGCGGACGGAAACCCGAGCTTAACAAGCGCCGCCATTATCACAATGCTCGAAAGCCCCGGCTTTACGCCGAGCGGCAGCGGTATCGGGATAAGGCTCTCCAGAAACTGCAATGCAGACGCAAGTGCCAGCATTATTCCCATTGTGGCTATATATTTCGATTTTTTCATATTATCCTACAATAGCGTCAAACTCGGTGCTTTCGCCCGATATTGAAACCGTGATTTTTTTCGGAACGCAGATTATGCTTTGTCCCGAAGCGCCGATAAAGCCTGTTTTCTCGCAGAGCTTGTCGGGACAAGCGGCTTCGCAAAGCCGAATCCTGCCGTCATTAACCTCAAACGCCGCGTCGATACCCTCAAAGCGGAACACGCCGTCCGCGTTCAGCGGGAGTTCACGCGTGATTTCGCCGCACGTGATGACAGCAACCTGCGATTTGTCACGGCGGATATTCATTATAAATATAACTATAATACACCCAAGAAGCGCTAGCCCTATCAGAACCGCCTCAAGGGGCTTTATCAGGTGAAGCTTTTTCATTTAATAATTTTAATTGTTTAATTTTCCCAAGCCTTAAGCGTGTAGCCGCTGTTCTCCGCAAGCCTCAGTTCTGCACCCTCGCTTATGTAAACGGTTTTTTCGTTTGTTACGGCGATGATTTTGAGAGCCGTATCGCTCATAAACTCCCCGAGCCGCTCCGTGCCGCCGATGAAAATCAGCGTTGAGAGGAAGTCGGATTTTATTCCGCTGTCGCAGACAACCGTCACGGACGTGAGGTCGCTCTCGCACGGCGCGCCCGTTGAAAGGTCGAAGATGTGAATATACCGCCGCCCGTCAGCCTCGAAATAGCGCTCGTAGCCGCCCGAGGTCGACAGAAAGCACGCGTCGGTGTACAGCGTCCCGAGCGTTTTCGCGCCGTCCTCGGGGTCGCGTATCGCGACGGAGAATTTCTCTCCGTTCGGCTTTTTCCCGCGCAGGAGAACTGACGACGACATCGAAACGACGCAAGGCTCATTCTCAGCGTTTCCAAGCCGTTCGTTGACCTTATCCAGCGCGAAGCCCTTCGCGACGCTCCCCAAATCAAGAGAGCCGTTGCCGTCCGCAAAGCTCATTGTGTCAAGCGAGAACGAGGCGTTCCGAAAGCTCGCGAGCGCGTCCGAAATTTCGCGTTCTGTTGGGACTTTGGGGTTCTCGGCGGTGATGCTCCACGCGTCGGTAATATCCCCCGCGAAAATGCTGACCGTGTCGCCGTAGGTTTCCGAAAGCGCCGCCGACTGCCGAATAAGCTCGGCGGTTTCTTCCGAGATTTGGGAGATTTTGGAATTATCCCGCGCGTTGACAGCGTAAATGTCGCTTTGCTCGTCATAGCGGTCGAACAGCCTGCCAAGGCTCGTGAGGGTTTCAACGGCGGTTTCGGCGTCCTGCGCCGTTCCCTTAACGGACGCGGCGGTGTCCATAACGAAAACTGTCCGCGAAACCTGCGGCGCGCTGCCGTCGGAGCAGCCGACAAGAAAAACGCAAAGCAAAGCCGCGAAAGCCGCGCACAAAATCCTCCTCATCGCAAAATAGCCCCTTTCCCAAAGCACACACTCTTATTATAGCATATTCTGTCGTGAATTGCAAGGGCTTTTAGATAAAAATATATCGGATATTAAGTGATTAAAAGCATGAGCAAAAAGAGGCAAGAAGCAACACTCCTGCCCCTTGCCTCAGCGTTGCCGCGAAGCGGCAATGCGATTTCTTGCCTCTGAATTTCTACGAGCTGTAACCAAGCTCGAAGGCTTTTTTGTTTGTTTCAACAAACTGCGGCTTGACGAGCTTTTCAATGGCGATTAGCCATTTTGCCTTATCAATATCAAAATATTTCGCAAGCCTTCCCATAAGTACGATATTGACGGCTTTTCCGCTTCCCGCTTTGAGAGCCAAATCCTGAGCGTTCAGCTCGTCGACGAATACGCCCTTGCCGCGGAGCTCGTCGAGAATATTGCCGGGATATTCCGCGTCGCCGATTATGACAGGCATAGGCGCGATTTCTTGGGAGTTTACGATGATCCTCCCGTCCTTTTTAAGGCAGCTGATATACCTTGCCGCTTCGAGCTTTTCAAACGAAACTATGTAATCCGCCTCGCCTTGGGAAATAACGGGAGAATAAACCTTGTCGCCAAAGCGCACGTAGGTTACAACCGAGCCGCCGCGCTGGCTCATTCCGTGAACCTCGCTGACCTTGACGTCGTAGCCCTCGTCGAGCAGCAGCGTACCGAGAAGGCGGCTTGCGAGCAGGCTTCCTTGTCCGCCAACGCCGACTATCATAACATTTTTAGTCATCATTGCAGCTCCCCCTTTCAAGATTTAATCGCGCTCGGCTTGCAGAGTTGCCCGCATACGCCGCAGCCAACGCATTGTGAGCTGTCGATTATCGCGTGATTATCCGCGAAGCTGATTGCGGGGCAGCCGAGCTTCATACAAGCCTTGCAGCCGACGCACTTGTTTTCGTCAACGGAGAGCGGCGGCTTTGCCTTCACGTATTTCAGCAGCGCGCAGGGTCTGCGTGAAATGATGACCGAAGGCTCGCCGGCGGCAAGCTCCTCAAGAATCGCGTCCTCGCACTGCTTGATGTCATACGGGTCGACAACCCGAACGCGCTTTATCCCGAGCGCCCTGCAAAGCTCCTCGAGATTTACGGCGGCGGCAGGGTCGCCCTTGATGTTATAGCCCGTCGTGGGATTATGCTGGTGCCCCGTCATTCCCGTAATCGAGTTGTCAAGAATGATAACCGTCGAGTTAGAGCCGTTGTAAGCGATATCAACAAGCCCTGTCATACCCGAGTGCATAAACGTGCTATCCCCGATGACGCAGACGGTTTTCGCCTCGCTTTCAGCGCCGCCCGCCTTGTTAAAGCCGTGAAGCCCCGAAACGGACGCGCCCATACAAAGCGTACTATCCAGCGCGGACAGCGGTGCGGAGCCGCCGAGAGTGTAGCAGCCGATGTCGCCGAGCGTCGTGATTTTATGCTTGGAGAGCACATAGTAAAGCCCCCTGTGCGGACAGCCCGCGCACATCACGGGCGGGCGCACGGGAACGGGTGTATCGATTGACATAAATTCGGGCACGGGCAGCCCGAACGCCTTTCTTATCGCCGTTTGGTTAAGCTCGCCGACAGGCGGGAAAAGCTCCTTGCCGACGCACTCAATGCCGAGGCGCTTCACGTGGGCTTCAATAATCCCGTCAAGCTCCTCAATTACGTACAGCTTCTTGACGCTTGCGGCAAAATCGCGGAAGAGCTTTTCGGGGAGCGGATTTACCATACCGAGCTTCAAAACGGAGGCGGCATCTCCAAACACTTCCTTAACATACTGATAGCAGTTTCCCGCGCAGATAATGCCGATTTCGCCGCCGCCCTTTTCTATGCGGTTAATGGACGAATTCTCCGCGAAGCTCGCGAGCTTCGCGAGGCGCTCCTCGACAAACGGATGACGCTTCATCGCGTTCGCGGGGGACATTATGTATTTCTGGGGGTTCTTAGTGTATTCGGGGAGCGCGTTTTCTTCCCTGTCGCATAGCTCCACGGCGCTCTGGGAGTGCGCTATTCTCGTGCAGGTCCTGATGATGACAGGCGTGTCATACTCCTCGGAAAGACGATAAGCCTCCTTGACAAAATCCTTCGCCTCAGCGGAATCTGCGGGCTCAAGCATCGGGATTTTTGAGGCTATCGCGTAATGCCGAGAGTCCTGCTCGTTCTGCGACGAGTGCATTGCGGGGTCGTCGGCGACAAAGATGACGATACCGCCGTTTACGCCCGTGTAGGACAGCGTGAAAAGCGGGTCGGCGGCGACATTCAAGCCTACGTGCTTCATAGCGCAGGCGGCTCTCGCGCCGCGCAGAGACGCGCCAAACGCGACCTCAAGGGCGACCTTTTCATTCGGAGCCCATTCACAGTATATCTCGTCATACTTCGCGGCAAACTCCGTGATCTCGGTGGACGGAGTGCCGGGATAGCTTGAAACGATTTTCGCGCCCGCCTCGAAAAGCCCGCGAGCGATCGCCTCGTTTCCTAACATTGTTTTCTTCATATCGGCAGAATTCCTTTCTTGAAAGGTATTTTTGTTTGCGTTTTCCCCCGCCTCCGGCGGGGGAAAACGCGGGTAATTATTTTGTTTAATCGCCTAAGCTGTCGGTAATTTCAACGGTCTTTTTGTCATTGTAGCACTCGAACATTTTGTCAACGTCCTTCGGGCGGGTTTTCCCCGTGAAGAGGCTGACGATCGGCACTATAATCAGCCCGCCGACCATTGCGATAACGCCGGAGTAGAGCGAGTTTGTAAAAACGAACGCGAGCACGGGAGCTCCCGCAACGCTGATAACGCCGAGAGATACAAGAAGCTGCACTATTTCCAGTCCCACGCCGAACACAAACGACGTTACGACCGCCGCCTTTGTGGTTTTCCTGCTGTACAGCCCGTACAGGAACGGCGCTAAGAACGCGCCCGCAAGCGCTCCCCACGAAACGCCCATCATCTGCGCGATGAACATATTGCGGCTCTTAGCCTGAATAATCGCGATAACCGCGGAGATAGCGATGAAAACGACAATAAACATACGAATTGTCAGCATTTTCTTTTTCTCGGAGAATTTATTCCTGCAAAGCGGCTCGATGAAGTCCAGCGTCACGGTCGATGAGCTTGTGATAACCAGCGACGACAGCGTTGACATCGACGCGGAAAGAACCAGCACGATTACGATTGCAATAATAATAGGGGAGAGCGTGGAAAGCATGGACGGGATAACCGCGTCAAAGCCGTCTGCCTTGACGTCCACGTCATAAAGCCGCCCGAAGCCGCCCAGGAAATAGCACCCGCCCGCGACGATAATCGCGAACAGCGTGGAAATAATCGTGCCCTTTTTAATAGAATCCTCGTTTTTGATAGCGTAGAACTTGCCGACCATTTGCGGCAGACCCCACGTTCCAAGAGATGTCAGCATTACGACAAACAGCAAGAACAGCGGATTTGGCCCGAGGAACGAGGAGTAAGCGCCCTCCCAGCCCGCGTCGCCGGTTTCGGCGGCGAGGCTCTTTGTCGCCTCAACAAGCCCGCCGTTGTCGTTCAATACGGCTCCTATTACCAGAACTATTCCGGCGAGCATAATCATACCCTGGATAAAATCGTTAATAGCCGTTGCCATATATCCGCCGATGATAACGTAAATGCCCGTCAGCACGGACATAATAATTACGCAAACCGAGTAATCCAGCCCGTTGAACGCCATTCCGAAAAGCCGCGACAAGCCGTTAAAAAGTGAGGCGGTGTACGGAATGAGGAAGATGAACGTGATGACCGAAGCCGCGACCTTAAGCCCCTTAGACTCAAAGCGCGCTCCGAAAAAGTCCGGCATTGTTTTGCTGGAGAGGTGCTGCGTCATAATTCGGGTGCGCCTGCCGAGTATGCTCCACGCGAGGAGAGAGCCGATAAACGCGTTGCCGAGGCCTATCCACGTTGAGGCAAGCCCGAAGTTCCACCCGAACTGCCCCGCGTAGCCTACGAAAATTACCGCCGAAAAATACGATGTTCCAAACGCGAATGCCGAAAGCCACGGTCCGACCTGCCGAGAGCCGAGCACAAAGCCGTTTACGTCCGATGCGTGTTTTCTCGCGCGTATTCCGATGATAATCATCACCGCGAAGAATACTACGAGAAATACGCTTGTAAGTACTATTGTCGTCATAAGGGAAATTTCCTTTCAAATTATCGTTTATTTTGTTCCTCAACGAGCCGATCCGCGCCGTAGAGCTTGCGGAGCGCGGGCTTTTCGATCTTGCCCGTCGCGTTTCTCGGAACGTCGGCGAAGATTATCTTCTTCGGTCGCTTGTAGCGCGGCATTGCCTTGCAGAACTCGTCAATCTCCTCCTCGGTACAAGTGAAGCCGTCCTTAATCCGGATTATCGCGGCGGCTATCTCGCCGAGGCGGTCGTCGGCAAGACCGATAACGGCAACGTCCTTTATCTTGGGATGGGCGGAGAGGAAATCCTCTATCTGAACAGGGTAAATATTTTCGCCTCCCGAGATTATAACGTCCTTTTTGCGGTCAACAAGCCAAATGAAGCCGTCCGCGTCCTGCTCCGCCATGTCGCCGGTAAAGAGCCAGCCATCCTTTAAAACCTCGGCGGTCGCGGCGGGGTCGTTATAGTAGCAGGTCATAACGCCGGGGCCTTTTACGCAAAGCTCGCCGACGCTGCCGAGCTCTACTTCGTTTCCGGCCTCGTCGACTATCTTGACCTGCCAGCCGTAGCCCGGAATACCGATAGCGCCGACCTTGTGGACGTTATCGACGCCGAGGTGAACGCAGCCGGGACCTATGGACTCGGAAAGACCGTAGTTCGTATCGTACTGATGGTTGGGGAAATATTCGAGCCAGCGGCGAATAAGGCTTTGCGGAACGGGCTGAGCGCCTATGTGCATGAGCCGCCATTGGGATAATT
>CAYSHU010000044.1:0-14189 GCA_964430965.1 uncultured Ruminococcus sp.
CGGCATAAATATCTTCGTGGAGTTGCCGTTCGCGACCTCCTTGAGTGCGTCGAGCCCTTTTAGCTGCAGCACCGACTGCTCCACCTTTACGGCGTTGAGGCTCGCAAGACCGCTTGCCTCCGCCTCGTAAACGAGCTTGATGCTCTTCGCTTTACCCTCGGCGAGAGCTATCTGCGCGTCGCGCTCCGCCTCCGCGGCGAGCACTTTTGCTTTCTTGTCGCCCTCCGCGCGCTTGATGACGGATTCCTGGTGCGCCTCCGCCTCAAGAATTGCCTGCCGCTTTTCGCGCTCGGCTCTCATTTGCTTTGTCATTACCTCTTGAATTTCCGCGGGCGGCTGAATGTTCTTGATCTCCACGCGCGTGATTTTAATGCCCCAAGGGTCGGTCGCCTCGTCGAGCACGCCTATCATCTTCGCGTTTATCGCGTCGCGCGAGGAAAGCGTCTGGTCGAAATCCATTTCGCCGACAATGTTTCTGAGCGTCGTCGCCGCGAGGTTCTCAATCGCGAACATCGGGTTGTCGATGCCGTATGTAAACAGCTTCGCGTCCAGCACCTGCATAAACACAACGCTGTCTATCGCCATTGTTACGTTATCCTTTGTAATAACGCGCTGCGGCTGGAAATCCAGCGTGCGCTCCTTAAGCGACACCTTGTTGACGATCCTCTCGAAAAACGGAACCTTAAAATGCAGCCCCGAATTCCACGAGGCTCTGTATTTCCCAAGGAATTCCGTCACCCAGCAGTTCGCCTGCGGAACAACTCTGATGCACTTGAAAAGCGTTACCAGCACAACAAGTCCAAGAATTCCCAACCAGATATATTTAGCTTCGGGCATAATTATTTCCTCCTTTATTAGAATAGCTGTCTTGACTGCTTTGCTTATACTTTTAGTATAGCACACTTCTTTTAAAAAGTCAACAAGCGGCAAGAATTCCCATAAGAAATCTTGCCGCTTGCAGTCACTCGCTAGTTTTCTTGTTTCTTGGGTTCACCTGTTAATTTCTTTTTAACGTGCGAATAGCACGCGAAGAACGCGGGTATCAGGAACAAATCAGCGAGAACCCACGCCGCGGGGCTTGCGTAGCACGCTCCCGAGAAGCCGATTTTCGGCACCGCCCAAAGCGCCACAAAGCCGCGTGCTACCATTTCAAACACTCCCGCGAACAGCGCGATTTGCGAAAAGCCCATTCCCTGGATAAGAAACCGCACGATGTTCACGAACGCGAGCAGCGTGTAAAACGCCGCGTTTGTTGTCAAAAACTGCTTGCCGAGCGTTATTACCTCCTCCATTTGGTCGGGGGAGGGGGCGTTGTTTTTGTCGATGAACAGCATAATCAGCCCGCGTCCGAACAGCAACGTCATGCCAAGCGCAACGGCAGCCCAGCCTATCCCGAGCGCAAGACATCTGAACAGTCCCTTTTTCACGCGGTCGAGCTTGTTCGCGCCGATATTCTGTCCGCCCCAAGTCGCCATTGTGCTGCCCATTGCCTCATATGGGCACGTGAGGAAGATGCTGACGCGAATTCCCGCGGTCATTGCCGCCATACACGTTTTCCCAAGGGAGTTCACCGCCGTTTGCAGCAGGATAGAGCCGATAGCCGTAATTGAATACTGCAGCCCCATAGGCAGCCCGATAGAGCAAAGCCTCTTCACATAATAAAAATCGAGTTTTAAATCCTTGCGGCGAATGTGGAGGATATTTATCCGCTTGGCGATGTAAATCAAACACAAAATCCCGGAAATGAGCTGCGACACTACCGTTGCCCAAGCCGCGCCCGCAACGCCCATTTTTAGCGCAACTATCATAAAAATATCCAGCGCGATGTTGAGCAGGCTTGAGATTATCAGGAAAACCAGCGGCGTTTTCGAGTCGCCGACCGAGCGGATAAATCCCGACAGGATATTGTACAAAATCGTCGCGGGAATTCCGAGGAAAATCACGAAAATATAATCGTGCGCCAGGCTGAAAACGTCGTCGGGGGTTTTCATCCACGTGAGGATATTCGTACACATAAGGCAGGTCGCCGCCGTGAGTAGCAGTGCCAGCACTCCCGCCGTCCACACCGTATTCCCGATAAATTTCCTCAGCGCCTTGTTGTCCTTAGCGCCGAATCTCTGCGCCACGGGGATAGCAAAGCCGTTGCAAAGCCCCTGAACAAACCCGATTACAAGAAAGTTTATCGAGCCCGTTGAGCCCACGCCCGCCAGCGCGTCCACGCCGAGATAACGCCCGACGATTATCGTGTCAATCATACTGTAAAGCTGCTGCAATAACATTCCGCAAAGCAGCGGCAGCATAAAGCCCAAAATCAGCTTCATCGGAGAGCCGACCGTCAAATCACGCACAGTTGATTTACTCATAAAAATACACCTTCTACGCTATTTTTCCCCGCCAAAAGACGGGGAAAATTTTTATTATTAATTCATCACTTATAAATTCTTGAAAAAGCGCGTTATTATAACTGCAAATATTATACAGCGTCAGTCTTTCCTTGGCGGAATTTGCGCGGTGTTGATTTGAGGCGCGAAATCGCAAACAGCGAAATCAACACAACAACTGACAGCACCGAAACGACACAACTGATAATTCTGACCGTGGTAGGCTTGTGTTCCACCGTAACTGTGCCGCTTACGCCCTGAATATCTACCTGCACAAGGCCGTTAAAAGACATATAAACAGGCAGCTCGTTTCCGTTTTCGTCCGTTGCTGTATAGCCCTTATACCAGATATACGGCAATCTAACGGAATCAGCGGCTTCTTCTTCATCAAGATAAAATGTGAGCGTCCCGTTTTCGCGTTCGCAAGGGATTTTCGTGTGGGTGTTAAGCAATACGTTATCCTGCAGTTCGCGAATCAAATTGAGAGTGTTGTAGTCTTTTACCGCTAGGGGAAGCCATTCTCCCGAACCGATCATATATTTTGAATCGGTTACAGTATTATAATAATCGTCAACCCGCTCTATGTGGGTTATTATGGACATCTTTGTGTGAACGGCAGCGATTAATATTGCAACGCACGTTATCACGACCATAGTGATCCTTTGTGCTTTTGTATACTTAACGATATAGTAGAGATATATCGCGCCTGCGGTTATAATCAGCAGGGAAGCGGGTGCGAAGAACCTCCACGGAAACTGCATAAAGTTAAGGAATTTAGACAGTATTTTCCACGGAACGATTTTTGTTGACATCAGCGCTGAAACCACCCCTAAAATAGCGAAAACGTCGGCAATATGCAAAATGTCCTTTCGTTTTTTGGTGTTTATGTCGCGCAGATACGCTTGCGCAATAGGCGATTTGCGCGTCAAAAACAATCTCGGAATCAGAAGCAGGAATATAGGAAATCTCATACCCGCAACGTGGTTGTATGCGTTATCTTTAAACAAATCCTCAAATGACAAAACACTATCCATCGTGTCATAGGCGGTATCTTTTACAGCCATTTCGCACGAATCAAGCATCTCCAACAGCGGCATCCACCAGTAAGCTGTGACAAGCACGACGCAACATACCGTAACGAAAAGATCTAAAAGCCGCTTGGAGTCTTTGAGAATCCGCCGTATAAATATCAGCGAAACCAAAACGCAGAGTCCAAGAGCCAACGCCGTTGAAATGGTGTGGCTTAAAATCATTCCGACAAAACCTATCCCTATTATCCACGGCTTTTTAAATCCGTCGAAGATAAAGTCATACAGTCCATACAATATAACCGGCCAGAAAACATATGCCTGCACCTCGCCAAGGGCAACGCGCGTAATAATATTATCAAGCCTGTAAGTTGACAACACATACAGAACAGCCGCTATAGTTCCGCACACCGTGCTCTTTGAGATTTTCTTTGCAAACATGAACATTGTCAAATACGAAAAGCCGTTGCAAAGCAAGAGAAATATTGCCATACTTTGGCTAAGCCCAAGCCCCAGAGCTCTCAAAACCGCGGGAATACACAAAAACAGACTTGGATATGCAAAGCTCGCGTAACCTGCGCCGTCGAAGAAGAAATAGTCAATCCCCGAGAAGAGGTTGTTGGTTTTAAAGTTGTACGCCAACGACTCTAGCCGAAGATAATGGTACAAATGGTCGTGCCCAACTATTACGGAATTAAAGGGGCGCATATATGTTGCCAGATAAAAAAACGTGCACAAAAAGCACAAAAAGCACACAATAAGCGCGGAATGTCTGACGCAGACATCCCTTGCACCTTTTAACATTTTCCTTAAATCCATTTCCATTTTCCTTTTTTATCCTATAAATTCTCTGATCAGTGCGTCCTCGGGAACGAACTTTTTATCCGTCGGCGAAAGCAGCCTCAGAAACTTCTCGATATCCGCGAACTCCGCGTAGCCGCTGTAGGTCTGCGCGGTTTTCTCAAGCTCGGGGAGGAGAATGTTACGATAGACCGACGGCTCGTATTCGATGAACGTATCGATGTCGAAATTCGCGCGGTGCTTGTGCGGCATTATGTACAGATCCTCGCCGCGCTCTACGGACTTGAAGAACTCGAACGTTTCCGCCTGGTCGCGCCCGCGGTAGAGCTTATCCCGCATCAGCCGCCGCATAAGGCGTATCTTCGACGGGTGGAGAAGCTCCTCGCCCTCTTGAATTCTCGTGCGGACGCTGACGTAAATGCGGTGCGTATAATCGTCGCTGTCGCCCGTGACAAGCGGGTTCAGCGCATGAATTCCCTCAAGGATAACCAAGTCGCCCTCGCCGCGCAGAAGCTTCATTCCGGGAATTCTGTCCTGAAGCGCGAAATCAAACCCCGGCACCTCGATCTCCTCGCCGCGCGAGAGCTTTTCAAGATGCTCGTGAAACAGCTCGATGTCAAGCCGCTCGGGGCTTTCGTAATCGATGTTGTCCTTGCCGTGCATTTCAATGTCCTTTTTAAGCGGCAGGAAATAATTATCCATAGAGATAACGTGCGCGTGGCAGCCGCGGCCTTTCAAATCCGCCGCAACGCGCATCGCGCTTGTGGTTTTTCCGGAGCCCGACGGCCCCGAAATCAGCACGATCGGCTTGTCGGAGCGGTGCTCGAAGATCTTGTCCGCAGCCTCGCGCAGCTGCTCGGAATACATTTTTTCGCCCTCCGCGATAAAGCCCTCGGGTTTTTTCGCCGCCTTATTAAGGTAATCAACCGTAATACATCTCATAGATTTTCCCCTTTATTATCGTGAAATAATCTCTTGAATTCTTCAAAGCTGGTTGAATATTCCAGCGCCCAACGCGCCCTCGCGACGGCGTATTCCGCGGTCATTTCGCCTGTTTCGAGCAGCGGGAAACTCACGTGTCCGACCGCGTATTCGTTCAGCTTTGTGCCACCGTAGGCGCATTGCGTCGCGATAATGACATAAACGCCGCGCCTTGAAAGCCCCTCGACCTCGCCGAGAAGATGATCGGGAACGCCGCCCGTGCCGTAGCTCTCAAGAATAAGAGCCTTGGTATTTTCGGGAACGTTCAGCCGTTGTCCGGGAATCAGCTTTACGTGAAAAACATCATCGGACAAACGCTCGTAAAAGCGCGTTTCGCCGCAAAAGCTCCTGTTGAAAATCAGCCGTCCGTCATTCCAACAGCCCTCGTGTTCCTCATCATTCATACTGAAAAACGGCTCTAAGGAGTCGGAATCCATTTTGGAAACGCATCTGCCGTCATAAATACACCCGCCGAAAACCACGTTTGTACCGAACGCCTGCTCGTCCGCCGCGAAAACGAGCGCGTCGCGGAGATTTTTCGGCGCGTCCGAATCCTCGTCCGTCATCGGCTTCATGCCCCCCGTGAACACGATCGGCTTTCGCGAGTTCTGAATAAGCACGGCAAGCGACGCGGCGGCATAGCCGAGCGTGTCCGTGCCGTGAGTTATCACAAACCCGTCAAACTCGTCATAGCGCTCGCGGATAAGCGCCGCGAGCCGCTCCCAGCGGCGCGGCGTCATATTCGTGCTGTCAATGTTGAAAAGCTGTTCCGTAACTACTTCACACGGAACATCAACGCGCCCCACGATTTCCTCAACAGACAACGACGGCGCAAGCCCGTTTTCGCTCTTGGCGCAGGAAATAGTCCCGCCAGTGCCGATAACAAGCAGTTTTCGCATTACTTACCTCGGCTCTACGATAAACTTCATCGCCGTGCGCTCCTCGCCGTCGATTTCAACGGTCGTGAACGCGGGAATACAAATGAGGTCAACGCCCGTAAGCGCCATATAGCTTCTTGCGATAGCTATCGACTTCACCGCCTGGTTTGCCGCGCCCGCGCCTACCGCCTGAACCTCGACCTCGCCGTTCTCGCGGATAACCGCCGCGATAGCGCCCGCAACCGACTTGGGAACCGAATGTGCCGAAACCTTTACAACTTCCATTATGCTCACCCTTCGAAGCGCATAAAAATCGCGCTTCGACCTTTCTTTATTTATCTGTGATTATTGCCGTTATTTTATTTTATTTTTGCCTTGGTTTTGAATAAACGTTCTGCAAAAGCGAGTTATGCTTAACGCCTTTCCTGTTTTCTGATCTATTTCCAAAGCCGCGCCGCAAACGTCGATATTGCAATTATCGCCGCCTGCGAAAACGTGCTTTTTCGGATAATATGTGAGGAACTTCTCGATTATTACGCTTTTCTCAACCCCGAGAATACTGTCGCGAACGCCCGTCATTCCAACGTCGGTGATGTAAGCCGTGCCGTCGATAATCTGCTCGTCGGCGGTCTGGACGTGCGTGTGCGTACCGAGCACCGCGCTTGCTTTCCCCGCGAGGAAAAATCCCATTGCGCGTTTCTCGCTCGTCGCCTCCGCGTGGAAATCCACGATGATTGTTTTCGAGCTGATGCCTTTTAGCAGCTCCTCCGCGCATTTAAACGGATTGTCCGCGGGGCTCATAAACGCCGTTCCTACCAGATTCATGACCGCGACTGAATACGCGCCGAGATCAAGCTCGCAAACGCCCTTTCCCGGGACGTCGTTTCCGAAATTCGCGGGGCGGAGCAGCGTGTCAAGCCGCTCGAAATTCTCCCGCGCGGATTGATGCCGAAACGCGTGATTGCCCGTTGTGATAACGTCCGCGCCCGCCGCGAAAAGCGCCTCGGCGGAGCGTGTGTTAATGCCGTTCGTGTCCGCGCTGTTTTCGCCGTTTACTATCGCGATGTCCGCGGAGAACTCCCGCTTTATTTCGGGCAGCAGGGCGCTGAGCGCCTCGCAGCCCGCCTTCCCGCAAACGTCGCCTATAAATACAACCTTCATTATCTGAAGATGACCTGATCTCTGCCCGGTCCCACACCGAGGATCGTAATCTGGCAGCCACAAAGCTCCTCAAGCCGCGAGATGTAGGCTCTGCATTTTTCGGGGAGCTCGTCGAACGTCTTGCACTGCGACAGATCGCCGTCGTAGCCCTCTATCTCCTCATAAACGGGGGAGCAGTCCTCAAGCTCCTCCAGCGTCACGGGGAAGTCTTTCAAAACCGTTCCGTCGGACTTCTTATACGCCGTGCAGACCTTGAGATTTCCGATGCCGCTGAGCGTGTCGAACTTGTTGATCGCTATCGCCGTAAGTCCGTTCACACGAACCGCGTGGCGCATTATCACCGCGTCGAACCAGCCCGTTCTGCGCGGTCTGCCCGTTGTCGTGCCGTACTCGCCGCCGCGTTTGCGGATAAGCTTGCCAAGCTCATCGTTAAGCTCGGTCGGGAACGGTCCGTTGCCGACGCGCGTTGTGTAGCTCTTTCCGACGCCTATTACCTCGTCGATGATTTTAGGCCCGATGCCCGTGCCGACGCACGCGCCGCCCGCTATCGGGTGGCTTGACGTTACAAACGGATATGTTCCGAAGTCGATATCGAGCAGCGTCGCCTGTGCGCCCTCAAACAGCACGTTCTTTCCCGCGTTATACGCCTCAAACGTGATGACGGAGCCGTCCGCCATATATTTCGCGAGCCTCTCGCCGTAAGCCCTGTACTCCTCGAAAACCGCGTCGAGATTTCTCGGCTCTCCGCCGTAAACCTTCTCGATGATGAGGTTTTTGAGCTCGCCCGTGTTCTTCACGAGCTTTTTAAGACATTCCGGGTGAACGAGGTCGTACATTCTTATTCCGATGCGCTCGTCCTTATCGGTGTAGCAGGGTCCGATGCCGCGTCCTGTTGTGCCGACGTTCACGCCCGTCTGCTTCTCCTTGAATTTCTCTTGAAGCTTGTCGAGGTCCTTATGCCACGGCATAATAATATCCGCGCGCGCGTCGATCCGCAGGTTATCGCACGTCACGCCGCGCTTCTGCATACTGTCGATTTCCTCAAGAAGCACCGCGGGGTCTATCACCACGCCGCTTCCGATAAGGCAGATAGTTTCGGGATAGAGAATCCCCGACGGCAGCAGGTGCAGCTTGTACACCTCTTCGCCGTGGACGACGGTATGCCCCGCGTTGTTTCCTCCGCTGGAGCGCACCACCAAGTCCGCCTTCTGAGCCATTATGTCGATTATCTTGCCCTTACCCTCGTCGCCCCATTGCGTTCCGACGATAACACTTGATGCCATAGTTAATTCCTCTCTTTTGTTATAAATTTTGCTAAATTAAATCTATTTGATTATCCTGCGCCCCTTTTTCCTCTCCTCGCGGAGGTCAATAGGCTCCTCGCTGCCGCCCTTATCCTCAAAGACCGCCTCGCCGTTTTCTTCCTCCTCAAGCTCCCAGTCGGGGATTTCGGGGTTCGGCTCGCCGCTTTGCTCGTAATACGGGTTTATGATGAGCTTTTGTATCGCGGGATAACAGCAGAACACCGACAGGAAAATCATCCACGCTCCCGGCATAAACGGCAGGAAGAAAACCGCGGGGAAGAAGAAAAATACCAGCAGCGAAACAAATCCCACAAGCGCCGCGATTACAATAAGCTCGCACGGGAGGTTTACGAAAACCAGAATAAGCGAGTTTTTGAGAATGTCGCTCATTTTCATTTCCAGTGCCGCTATTTGCGGATAAATATAGAAATTCATCAGCAGAAAAATCGCCTGCGCCGCGAACGCCGCCACGCAGATCAGCCTCTCGGACTGCTCCTCGGTGTTGGCGAACTCGCGATATGTCAGCAGCAGCAGCGCAATCGCCGCCACGTCGATCAAGCCGATAACGAACGACTTCTTGAAATTCTTCCTGAACTCCCTCCAGAAATCGTGCCAGACAAACTGCGGGCGCTCGAGATAAACGTTGCGCATCATCGCGGTGAGCGCCGCGGTCGCGGGGCCTATCGTGACTATCGGAATACACGCCAGCACGTAAATCAGATTCATCGTGAAGAACGTCCAGAACTTGCCCCAGAACAGCTCCCAAAACCGAAAGAACGGCTTTTTCCGCCGCGTTTTCGCGACGCCGCTGCCTGCGACGTTATTGTTGTAAAACAAACCCATTTTCTAAACTCCACTAGATAAGCGGCTGGAAAATCACTCCCAGCACCATAAGCACTGCCATAACAAGCGCCAGGATTTTGCAGACCCTGATTATTTTCGCGCGTTTTTTCTCGTCCATTATACTCTCCGCCCTACTTATTATACAACAAACCGACGTTTATGTCAAGTATTTACAGCGTCTTTACGCCCTCGCCGCACACCGCGCTTATTCTGCCGCCGTTCGCGAATGCCGCGGTAAAGCCCGTGCTGTCATCGAACAGCGTTTCGGTTTTCGGCGCCTGACCGCTTGCGAATACTACGTATTCCGAAACGACGGAAACGTCGTCGAAGAAGCTGTACGCTACGCCGCTTTGCGCGCCGTTTATCACGACGGTTTTCGGGTCGCCGAGCTTCAGCGTCGCAAGCTGCTCGTTCGGCAGCTCCTTCACGTATTCGCAGAGCTTCACAACCTTTCCGTTTTCGAGGTCGTAGCGCGTTATTACAAGCGAGTTTCCGTATGTTTCAAGCGTCAGCGCCGAGTGCTCGGCGGTGACTCCCACCACGGTTTTCAGCGTCAAGGGATTCGGCTTTTCGAGGTCGGCGCAGTCGACGCGCAGAATACTGTTGCCGTCGCCGCTTATCGTCAGAATTCCGCCGTCAAACCACATTCCCGTGATTTTTTCGGGAACGCCCGACAGGATAGCCGCGGGCTTTAAACCGCCGCCTAAAAGCGTAACCTTATTCGCGTCGTCTGCCGAATTGTTTTCGGTATTGCTGTTGGAATTTTCTGCCGCGGTCTTCTCCTCGAAAATCGCCGCGCCGTCCTTGCAGAACGCCGCTCTGAGCAGCTTGTCGGTGCTTCGTGTTTCGGACTTTTTGCCGCTCGTATCAATAAGCAAGCCGTCCTCGTCGGAATTCAGCGCGAAGCGCCCGTCCGCGGAGGCAGCCACGGGGTTTCCGATTACGGCGCAGGCGGTTTTACGCTCGCCGTTTTCAATAGAATATCCCGCGCTTACCCCATAGGAATAGCCTGTTGTGTCGGTCATTACGATGCTCTCGGCAGGGATAACGGCAAGCTCCGACGTGCCTGTTTTCGGGAGATAGGTGTTCTCGTCATCGATTGAGAACGTTTCGGTGAACACGGGCGTGTAAACCGTGCCGAGCCGCATTTCGCCGTCGGCGAGCTCATAATCCGTCAGAACGCCGTCCTGCTTTACGGTGTATTCCGCCTTGCCGCCGCTTACTTTAACGTAGCCCGACTGCTTTCCGCTGAACAGCGCGTAAAGCTTTCCGCCCTCGTCAAACGCCGCGACAAACCGCGCGTCTTCGGGCGCTGCCACATCGGCAAGCGAGCGCATTGTGCCGTTTTCCACAACGTTCGCGGAGATAGCGCTTTCGGTGACGGAATAAACCTCCGTCCTATCCGAAATAAGCGTGAAGCTCCCAAGGCTGTTGCTGCCCTCTCCGCTTATCAGCAAATCGCCGAAAAGCGTGCTGTAATCGGGGCTGGGCTCGCTCGGGCTTTCGCCGCCCGCGGTTCCCGCGCCGTATGCCTTGGCGATTTTATTGAAGATTTCCGCGTTGCCCTTCGCGTATTCAAGCGATTGTGATTTATTGCCGCTGTTTTTCCCGACCATCACGCCGATAACAGCGCCCGCGCAGACTAAAATCGCCGCGCCCGACGCCGCCCAGATTATCGCGCCCTTGCGGGAGATGCGGGGCGCGTTATCGCGTTCGCCGTCATCCTCGTCATAATCGTCGTCCTCGTACTCGTCGTCGTAATCCTCGTCGTCGTATTCGTCATCATATTTATCGTCATATTCCGGGTCGTACTCTTCGTCATAATCCTCTTCGCCGAGCTCTTCCTCCTTGACCTCTTCCTCTTTCTCGTCCCGGCGGATCTCCTCAAGAATACGGCTTCGCTCCTTTTGACGGGCGGTTTTTATAATCTCCTCCGCCATAGGATTTTTCGCGGGCTTTTTAACGGGCTCGGGTTCTTTAACGGGCTTCGGCTCGGGTTCCTTGATCGGTTCGGGAGTTGTCTCGATCTTCTCCTCGACTTTTTCCTTGATTATCTCCTCAACCTTTTCGGGAGTCTTTTCAACGGCTTTATCAAGAGCGAGCGAGCGCTCCGCGGTTTTCTCGGCCTGCTCCCCGGCAAACGCGAGCTTCTTTTCCGCTTTTATTTTATCAAACGCCGCCGTGAACGACAGATCCGCGATATTGTCATCAATTTCGGGCTCGGGCTTTGCGGGGGGGGCCTCGGGGAGCTTTTCGGGGATATCCTCGGGGGTCTTGTCCGAATTATCCTCGGGCTCATTATCGGAATTATCGGGCTCTGTCGGCGCGATTTTCCCCGCCTTTATCTCGGCGCTTATCTTCTCGAACACCGCCGTAAACGACATCTCGCGCATATCCTCGTCGTACTCGGGGTCGAATTCCTCCTCGTATTCCTCCTCATATTCCTCCTCTTGAACGGAATCTTCTTCGGGTTCTTCATCGGGAATTTGGGGAGCTTCTTCTTTTTCATATTCGTCAATAATGTGCGAAAGCGTTTCGGACTTCTCGAGGCGGAGCGTCAAGGTGCGCTCCCACACCTGCCGCGCGGTGAGCAGCATTCTTGTGTAGTCGTCGGAATCCAGCTCGGAGTTCTCGAGCGTTAAAATCAGCCCCTGCAAATTCATCGCGGGGTTTTGCTTGATTTTCGCGACAACCGCGTCGGGAGCGCCGCAGCCTTCAAGCAGGTTTACAAAGTCCGTGCTGCCTATCCCCAAGGCGCGCAGACGCATTAAAAACGTGAAAGCGTCGGGCTTAGGCGGCTCGGCGTCCTCGTCGATAAGGCAGCTTATCACATTCTGCGGGACGACCTCCTCCGGCACTACCTTTCTCCGCAGCGCGCTCCGCAATTCTTCAATCGTCATTGTTTACCCCCATAATTAACGTAAAAATCAACTAAAAAAGTAGCGAGAAATTTTCGTGATATTATTTCAGTTCAAGCGCCGCAAGCGCCGCGTCGAGGCGTTTTTTCACGCCGCTTTTCATCATTCCCGTGTACGCCGCTATAAGCGAAACGTTCATGCGCGATGTGATGTGCATAACCGCTATCAGCCTGTCCGTGGCGTTCAGCGTGAAGAACAGCCGCTTCAGCTTCGGGTGGTTGCTGTCGAGCCGCAGGTTCGGCTCGTACTCCTTGCAGCGCATTTTTATTCGCGCGCAGAGCGTTTTCATCATAAACACCGTAAACGCCTCCTCGGTGCGCAGCTTGCTTATCGAGTTAAACCCGTCCCGTGCCGCGCCGATTACAGCTTCGATCGCGTCCTCGTCGTCGACGAGAGTATAATACGCGGTGTAATACATATCGCGGTAGAGCATTTCGTACAGCTTGGAAAACGCCTTAGCGTCGCCGTCCGCCGCCTGATTGCTTAATTCTCTGTAATAATCCTTATCCATAGGTTTTCCCCCTTTACGGCTTCGCGTTATTCCTCAATAACCTTTATGTGGAGCTCATTAAGCTGCTCGTCCGCGACGGTCGACGGCGCCTCGCTCATAAGCTCCGAGGCGTTCTGAACCTTCGGGAACGCTATTACGTCACGCAGGCTGTCGCTGCCGCACATCAGCATCGCGAGCCGGTCAAGACCTATGCCCGCCCCTCCGTGAGGCGGCGCGGCGTATTTGTACGCGTCAACGAGGAACCCGAACTTCGCGGCGATTTCCTCCTCGCTCATTCCAAGCATCTGGAACATCTTCTGCTGGAGCGCGGGGTCGTTTATTCTTATCGAGCCCGAAAGCAGCTCAACGCCGTTTAATACCAAGTCATAGCACTTCGCGCGGACTTTTTCCTTGTCGTTATCGAGCAGCGCGATATGCTCGTCAAGCGGCATTGTAAACGGGTGGTGCATTGCGACCCACTCGCCGCTTTCGTCGTCATATTCGAAGAATGGGAACTCCGTAATCCAGACGAAATTCCAGCTTTTGGGAATCAAATCAAGCTGCTTCGCGACCTTTAATCTCAGCGCCCCAAGCGTCGGGAGCGTGATTTTGTCCTTATCCGCGACGATAAGCACAACGTCGCCCTTTTCCGCGCCGAGCTCCGCGAGAATTTTTTCAAGCTCGCCGTCCTTGAGGAACTTCGCGAATGAGCAATTAGGCGCGTCCTCGACCCAGCGCACGTAAGCCAAGCCCTTTGCGCCGATGCCCTTTGCGTGCTCGGTCAGCTTGTCGATCTCCTTTCTCGTGAGCGTCGCCGCGCTGTTTTTCGCGACTATCGCCCGAACCGAGCCGCCGCTCTCTATTGCGCTCTTGAACACGACGGAATCCGTGTCCTTAACGATTTCGGAGATGTTCTGAATCTCCATTCCGAAGCGTGTGTCGGGCTTGTCCGAGCCGAAGCGGTTCATCGCCTCGTCGAACGTCAGGCGAGGCAGGGGAGTGGCGATGTCAACGTCCAGAATTTCCTTATAAAGCCGCTTTACAAAGCCCTCGAGCACTTCAAGGATATCGTCGGTGTCAACGAAAGACATCTCGAGGTCTATCTGCGTGAATTCGGGCTGTCTGTCGGCTCTCAAATCCTCGTCGCGGAAGCACCGCGCAAGCTGGATATACTTGTCAAACCCCGAGATCATCAGAAGCTGCTTATACATCTGCGGCGACTGCGGCAACGCGTAGAACTTGCCCTTGTGAATTCTCGACGGCACAAGATAATCACGCGCGCCCTCCGGCGTGGATTTCATCATCATCGGAGTTTCAATCTCGAGGAAGCCGTTCTCGTAGAAGTATTCTCTTGCCACTCTCGCGATGTTGTGGCGCATTATCAGATTTCTCTGGAGCGGCTCG
>CAYSHU010000045.1:0-14147 GCA_964430965.1 uncultured Ruminococcus sp.
GGAAAATCGCTGAGCTCAACTAAAAAATCCCGATTTTACTTTTATTTGTTATTGACAATCGTCGAATAAAGTGGTAAAATTATATCAAGAAACTAATTTCGATTGAAAGGAATACGATATGAGATTCAGAAATATTACCATAGGACTTTGCGCTCTGATGTGCTTTGCTTCGCTGACGGGCTGTAAGACCCGGTCGGAAATGCCGCCGCTTGACGAGGGCTCTTCCGTTACATACAGCTCGACGAATTCATCTTCAAGCAGCGCCGTTTCGACAACCGACGGAACAAGCTCCGCTTCGAGCGTGAACAGCGAAAGCAAGCCCGCTGAAAGCTCGGCGACTCACGTACATAATTATGAGCTGAAGGAATCTGTCGAGCCGAACTGCTTTAGGAACGGCCACACACTGTACGAGTGCGAGTGCGGCGACAGCAATTATACGGAGGTTCCCGCGACGGGACATAAATACTCCGCGAAAACGATCGAGCCCGACTGCGTAAACCAAGGCTGCACGCGCTACACGTGTGACGTTTGCGGCGAAAGCTACGACGAGGATTTTGTTCCGCCGCTTGACCATAAGTACGGGGCTTGGAAAACCGTAAAGGACGCGACGACCTCCTCCGATGGCGAGAATCAGGCGACCTGCTCGCGGTGCGGAAAAACGATTTCCGAGGTTATTCCGCGGCTTCAGTCTGCCGTTTCCTCTGACGATTTCACCTCCGAGGTCGTGCGGCTTGTGAACATCGAGCGCGCTAACAACGGGCTTTCTCCGCTTAGCGAAGACTCCGTGCTTGGCGACTTTGCGCAGACGCGCAGCTCCGAAATCATGCAGGACTTCTCGCACACGCGCCCCGACGGCTCTTCTCCCTTGAAATATGTTCTGGGACTTGACGGAATGCGCACCTGCGGCGAGAACATCGCAATGGGACAGCCGACTCCCGAAGCGGTTGTAGAAGCATGGATGAACTCCCCGGGGCACCGCGCGAAC
The DNA here is from genome assembly GCA_964430965.1 of uncultured Ruminococcus sp. Taxonomy (GTDB): domain Bacteria; phylum Bacillota; class Clostridia; order Oscillospirales; family Ruminococcaceae; genus CAG-115. The sequence goes on from CAYSHU010000045.1 coordinate 986, forward strand.
ATTCTTAAAGAGGACTTCACGATGATAGGCGTGGGCTGCAGCTTTGGCGGCGGAGTGTACTATTGGACGCAGATTTTCGGAGGCTAAAAAATGCCTTTGGTAGTTATATTAAGCGCGATTTCCGCGGGAATTTTCTCCGCTTTGACGATTACCGAGCTTGGGCAGATTTGGATTTTGCCCGTGAGCTTTGCCGCGGGAGTTGTGGGTTTTTCGCTGCTTTATTGGTTCGCGCTTTGGCTGACGTGCTTTTTCATTCCCGTCAAGCCCGATGAATTTCGATATGACAAGCCGTCGAAATTTCATTTGTTTCAGCTTAATATGGCGTACTGGTTTGTGATTACGGCGGCACGAATAAAAATCCACGCGTCGGGGCTGGGTAAAATCCCCGAAAACGGGCGGTTCTTGTTCGTTTCAAATCACCTGTCAAGATTTGACAATATGGTGGAGTGCGTGACGCTTTGGAAAAAGCCGCTCGCGTTTATCTCGAAGCCCTCTAACTTCAAAATCCCGATAGGGCGGCATTTGATGACGCGGAGCTGCTATATCTCGATAGACCGCGAAAGCCCGAAAAACGCCGCGAAATCAATCGCCCGCGCGGCTGATTTGATTAAATCGGACGCGGTTTCCGTCGCGGTTTTCCCCGAGGGGCACCGCGGGAAATCCTATGATTTACAGGAATTCAAGGCGGGGTGCTTCAAAGCGGCTTCAAAATCGGGCTGTCCTATCGTCGTCGCGACAATCTGCGGCACGGAGAAGGTTCACAAGCGGTTTCCTTTCGGAAGAACGCACGTATATTTCGACGTGCTTGAGGTTATTGAGGCAAAGGAGAAAACCGCCGAGCTTTCGCCGAAAATCAGGGAAATAATGCAGAAAAATTTAGACAGGTATAAGGAGAACGAAAAATGATTAAGGTGCTTTATAATTCGCTTGCCGACAACCGCCACGGCGAGGAAAACGCCGCGAAAATCAAGGAGCTTTCGGGCTATGAAAACGCGGAGCTTGTCGATTTTACGAAAGCCGAGCTGCGGGAGATTTTAGCGGGTTCGGAAAACGCCGAGGACAAAATCGTACTCGCAGGCGGCGACGGAACTATCCATTTTCTGATTAACAAGCTCGGAGGAAAAGTCCCCGAGCGCCCGCTTTACTACTTCCCGACGGGCTGCGGCAACGATTTCAAAAACGACATCAAGGAACGCGACGACGTTGTTTTGCTCAACGACTATCTGAAAAATCTCCCGACCGTTTCCGTCAACGACTGCAAGAAAATATTCTACTTAAACGGCATCGGCTACGGCATTGACGGCTATTGCTGCGAGGAGGGCGACAGGCTCAAAAAGCAGACCACAAAGCCGATTAACTACGCGGCGATAGCTATCAAGGGAATTCTCGGAAAATTCAAGCAGCGCAACGCCGTTGTGACGGTTGACGGCGTGGAGCATAAATACAGCCACGTCTGGCTTGCAGCGACGATGAACGGGCGCTTTTACGGCGGCGGCATGAACGTCGCGCCCGCGCAGGACAGGCTCAACCCCGAGCATAAGCAGTCCGTTGTCGTTTTTCACTGCAAAAGCAAGCTGAAAACGCTTATGGTGTTCCCGTCGATTTTCAAGGGCAAGCACGTCGAGCACACGAAGATCGTCGAGGTGCTGACGGGGCATGAGATAACCGTCGCGTTCGACCGCCCCACGCCGCTTCAGGTGGACGGCGAAACGTATGTCAACGTAAATCACTACTCCGTTTCGGCGGGCGCGGCAAATTCTCCGAAGAACGCTTCCGAGGACGAAAAGGAAACGGCAAACGTTTGACAATATTACTTACAACATAAGGAGAAAATAATGGCAATAAATTTTAATCAAAATTCGGTGTTCAACTTAAAGCCGATTGGTTTAGATGCTATAAGAAATGAAGTGAACGCGCTTTTAATAGATGGCGAAACACCGATTTTAGCGTTTCAAACCATTCGTGACCAACTGGTTTTTACAAACAAAAGGATTATTTCGATAGATGTACAGGGCATAACAGGAAAGCGCAAATCTTTCGCGTCAATGCCATATTCTAAAATTCAGTTTTTTTCTGTACAGACAAAAGGCTTTATGGAAATATTCCCGGATTCGGAGCTGTACCTAATGTTCAGTAATGGTTTTACAGCTACATTTGAATTCAAAGACGGCATAGACATCGGCGCTATTGGAAGAATGATTTCCGAATATGTCTTATAACTTGCCAATTAAACAGCTCAGCACTCCAACACACAAAATGAGAACACGATCCCGAAACAGGTTAAAATGCTCCAAAGGCAATTTGCTTTTGGAGCATTTTTCTTCATTCTTCCATTTGTTTCCCGAAATACAACGCCGCTGCCTGGACGAGCGCGGACTGCTCGGCGGTCGCGGTGTCGTTTTCGTTGTCGGAGCTCAGCATAATTACAGCGCCGTTTACGTCGCCCGAAGCCAAGATCGGCGAGCAAGCCACGGCGTAGCGGTCAACGCCCTCGATCGGATTTAAACGCTGCTGGTCGCCGTCGCGGAGAACGTAGGACTTGCGCTGCTCGATAAGATCCTCAAGCGAACCGGAAACGCGCCGCTCGATGACCTCTTTCTTGCTTATCCCCGAAACCGCGATAACGTGGTCGCGGTCGCAGATGACGGCGGGTCTGCCGCCGACCTTTGACAGCACGTCGGCGTACTGCGACGCGGTGGAGCTTATCTCCCCTATCGGCGAGTATTTCTTGAAGATGACCTCGCCGTCGGGACTTGTGTAGATTTCGAGCGGATCTCCCTCCCTTATGCGCATTGTGCGGCGGATCTCCTTGGGTATTACGATTCTTCCCAAATCGTCTATTCTGCGGACTATGCCCGTTGCTTTCATATATAAATTCCTCCAAAATATTTTTTCTGATGCAGCTATAGTAAACGACATAAACCAACGCACATTGCTCCTCATAAGGCGGCATAAAGACATACAATTTATCGGTTCAAAAGCGAAACTCTTGTGTCGTTTACTACTAAACCGCTGAAAGTATTTTTTACTACTTAGAGAAAATTATACACTCTTCGACATTTTTTTCATATAACAAACTCCCCCGCCGTTCACAGCAGGCGGGGGAAATTTTGTCAACTCTCTAAAAATCATAAAAGCAAAACGCCACGGCCGTAGTCAGCGGGCAGCCGCATCCGCCGGGGCAGTTTTTATAATACTTGCAGTTATCCTCACCGTTGCTGCGGGGATTGTGCGAAAACGCCGCCATAAAGCCGTCGTCCGATTCACCGTTGCAGATCGTCGTATGTACCATAAGATTTTCGGCGGGACAATAGTAGAAAACCAAATCGCCGCGTTCTACATAATACGGGAGCTCCGCGAAGCCGTCCTCGTTCAAGTCGAACGCGACGGCGTAGCCGAGCCCGGACTGAACAAGCTCGTTGTAAAGCACCGTGGAGCTCGCCAAATCGTACTTCAAGCCGCCCGCGGTAAGACATTCCGAAGCGAACTCCGCGCAGAAGCACTCGTCGACAGCCCAGTGCTCCGCCGCGTACTGCAGGGCGGCGTAGCGGTCGTAGCTGTAATCATACGGCGAGTAATCGGGAGTTTCCTCGGGAGGCTCTGTCGGAAGCCCGCCCTGTACTCTTTGGTAATATATAAGATCTCGCTCGTCGGGCTTCGCGAGACATTCCGCGCGTATAAAATCGCCGTTGTTGAGCTCGAAATATCCCGTTTCGGTGGGCTCCTCGGACACGACGCGCACCAACATTCCCGAAGCGTAAAACTGCGAGCGCTCCGCGTCGGGATAGGGCGCGGTTTTCGCGTATTTATCGAAGATCACGAACCTCTGGTCGGGGTCGTAAACTATCGGCGGCTCGGAGCTTTCCTCGGGCTCGCTTGAAATCCCCTCGTCAGAAGAATTCGCGGGCTCGTAAGTGTCGCCCGCGACGCTTTGAGGCGTAACCTTCACCGTCGGCACGGAAACGCCGCTTTTCTCGCTCGCCGCGCAGCCCGTCAACAAGGCGCTTATAATCAACGTTGCAGCCGTAATTTTAAAAGATTTTTTCATCCTAATCTCCATTTTCTCTGACTCTACTGTATTATTATAGCACAAAGAGGCAGGGTTTGTCAAGAAAGCGCGAAAATTTTCACATTATTATCGCCTTGACATCACGTTGTTTTCGTGTTATACTGTAACAAAGAATTAAAGTTTTTGCGGTATCTCCCCGCCTTCGGCGGGGAGATACCGCAATTAAAAAAAGTTACTTTACGGAGGATTTTATGGGATTTGTTGTTAATACAAGGCAAATGAAAGCCGCCGAGGCGGACTGCAACGCGCGGTTTATTTCGTATTCCGAGATGATGAGAAACGCAGGAAACGCCGTTGCGGCGCGGATAGTCGCGGAGTGTAAGCCCTGCCCCGCCGCCGTGCTTTGCGGCGCGGGGAACAACGGCGGCGACGGCTTTGTAATCGCGGCGCGGCTGCTTGAAAAAGGCTTTAACGTTCGGGTAATTCTCGTTTCGGGCGAGCCGAAAACCGACTCCGCCCGCGGGTATTTTGAAGAGCTGCCAAAAAAATATATTTTCTTGCTTGCCGATGACGAGCAAACGTGTACGGCATTTGTGCAGAACGCCGGGCTGGTAGTGGACTGCGTTTTCGGAACGGGCTTTCACGGGGCGCTTCCCGAGGCGGCTGCGCGGATTTTTGAGGCGGCGGAGAAATGTCCGATTCGCGTCGCGGTGGACATTCCGAGCGGCGTGAATTCCGACAGCGGCGAATTTGACCCGCGCTGCTTCAAGCCCACGCGGACGTTTGTCCTCGCGGCGTTCAAGAAGGGCTTGCTCTCACCGATGGCAATGGAGCTCCTCGGGGAATTTGAGCTGCTCGACATTGGCATAAACGGCGATTGCTACGCGGAATTTGAGGCTAAAATAACCGATGACGGCGAGCGCGCCGTTCTCCCAAAGCGGACTAAAACCTCTCACAAGGGAACGTTCGGCAGACTTTTAAATATCGCGGGGAGCCTGAATTACAGCGGCGCGGCGGCAATGTCCACACGTGCGGCCTTGCGGAGCGGCGCGGGGCTTTGCACGCTCGCCTCGCCGATTTCCACCGTAAAAGCGCTTTCGGGCTCTCTTGTCGAAAACACGTTTTTGCCGCTCCCCGAAACGGAGGACGGGTTTATCGCCGAACACGCTTGTGAGGCTCTCACGGAAATCCTCCCGAAAATGACCGCCGTTTCGATAGGCTGCGGGCTCGGAAACAGCGAAAACACGCGAAAACTCACGGAATTTGTCATCAAAAGCGCCGATTGTCCGATAATTATTGACGCGGACGGAATAAATTCGATTGCCGCTAATATAAATGTACTAAAGGAACGGACAGGCAAAACCGTAATTACACCGCACCCTCTCGAGTTTTCGCGGATAAGCGGGCTTTCGGTGGAGGAAACCCAAGCCGACCGCATAGGCGCGGCAAAGCGCTTCGCGGCGGAATTCGGCGTTGTGGTGCTGCTTAAGGGCGCGTACTCGATAATCACCGACGGAAGCGAAACGCTTGTAAACCCAACAGGGAACGCCGCGCTCGCAAAGGGCGGCAGTGGTGACGTGCTTACGGGGATAATCGCGGCAATGCTCGCGCAGGGCGTAGACGCGCTTCGCGCCGCAGCCTCGGGAGCGTACTGCCACGGCTTCGCGGCGGACCTGCTCGCCAAGGAAAAATCCCCCGCGTCGATAATCACAAGCGATATTATCGAGGCGCTGCCGAGGTTTTTTATTTAGCCTGTATCTGATGTTCCTTTAATCTCAAGAAACGCGGAATAATCCCCCAGGGCGGGGGATAAAAGCAGTATTTATCGGCGTTTCAAAAAAATGATTTGGAGGAACATTGCAATGCGTTTTAATTTCAGAAAAATCGCGGCGGGAATTGCCGCTGCGGCGCTTTCGCTTACACTTTGCGGCTGCGGCGCAAAAATGCCGTTCACGCAAAAGGCGCCGAGCTTCGACACTACTTACACCGTCACCGCGGACATCACCTATGACAAGCTGAACGCGAAGGCGGAGCTCACGCGCGTAAACAGCACGGAGTGGACGGTTGAGTTTGTCGAGCCTAAGGAGCTCGCCGGGCTTTCTATCTCGCTTAATGACAAAAAATATTCCGCTTCGCTTGGCGGGCTGACGTTCTCCGCGGCGGACAGCGCGGTTTACGCCGCCGCGCCGCAGGTCATCGCGAAGGCTGTTTCGCTGCTCTCAAGCACGACCAATGACAAGCTGACAAGCGCCGACGGTGTGCTGACGTTCACGGACGAGATCGACGGCAAGCGCGTTACGATAACTGCCGACGAGCGCACGGGGAGCCTTATCTCGCTGAAGCTCCCGAATATGAAGCTCGCCGTCAGCTTCTCCGACCAGAAGCCGTATACGCCGATAAATCACGACGAGGAAAAGGTCACGCTGACGGACGAATAGAAGCAAAAAAGCTCCCGCTTCGGGAGCTTATTTTTTAGCTTTCAGCGATTTGAGCAGTTCTTCCTCGCGTTCAAGCTCCGCGGAAGTCGGAACAGCGTCGCCGTATCTCACCCTATCGTAGGTTTTTGAGAGCTCGGACAAATCCACATTCCACGCTTTTTCCGCTTTTTGGCGGTGAATTTCCGTTGTGTCGGACGGCGCGGGGGGATTTTGAGTATGGCGGAGCCGCGCCAAAAACAGCGCGTAGCCCAGCCGATAGCGAAGCGCGGGAGATGTTTCGCGGGCGTATTTTTTCGCAAGCTCCCGCTCCGCCTTTTTCATCGCGCGAGAGCCCTGCGGCTTCGCGCCGCTTGACATAATCTCGTCGACATACGGCGTGTCGAAGCGCTTGTCGCGGTTTTTAAACGCCGCCGCGAAGGCTCTCTTAAACGCGCTCCAGATTTGATTTCGAAACGCGATTATTAAAACAACCGCGACTATCACGACAAGTGCTATGAAAATATCGTTGGAGCTAACGCCAAGGCGCGCGGGGAGGCTTGTAAAACGGCTGCCGCTGTCGGTTAGCTTCTCGTCAAACGCTTCGGAGCGCGTGAAGATTTTCCCGAGGAACTCAATTATCAGCAAAACCGCGCCGATTACGGCAACGACCGCCGTCATAAGCAGCTGCCCGAGCGGTCTTGCGAAAATGAACAGCCCGAGGCTCAACGCGAAAATCGCAATGACAAGAACGGCGTTATAGCGCCGCAGCCCGCGCGGCAGCGCGGCCTTGCCCGCGTCGCGGCGATTTGTACACTTGTCAATGTTCGCTTGATTCGCGATGACGACGAACAGCAGAATTTCAATCGCCAAGCCGACGGACAGCGCGCCTCCCGCCCACGGCGCGGAAACCTCTCCCGCGGAAAGCATCACGGACAAAAGCAGCGCCGAGATCGGATAAACCGCAAACCAACCCTTTGTAAACACGTCAGAATAGCTCCGCCCGACGCTTGAATATCCGCCGAAATAAATCGCTATGCTCGGCGGGAGCGTATAGAAATACAGCGCCGACGGCAGCGAGAAAACCGCGCACGCCGCGATAAACGCCGCAAGCGGAATTACGCACGCGAGCCGCGCCATAAAATTTATCAGCGGGTGAATTTTCGGCGAGGTCTTTCCGTCCTTGATTTTCTCCGCAAGCGAGCCCGCCGTAAAGCCAAAAAATCGGAACAACGCCCAAATAGCGAAAATCACAATAAAGCGCCAAAGCTCGGGCGCTTCCCCACCCACCGCGACGCTCATCACCGCAAACGGAAACAGCGCCGCAAGCTGCCCTATCAAAGCTAGTGCAGTAAATATTTTAGAATACGTTTTCATTCAGACACCCCCTGTCAGAAGCAAGAGATTTAGAGATAAGAGGTTAGAGTTCTGTTCCGAATTATTACATCTCGCTCCCGATTTTATGGCGGCTTAGTTTCTCGGTATTATGCGAAGCTCAGTTGTTTCGGGAACAAACGCGTCGCCATCGGCCAGTCCCGCCGTGAGAATTTTTACGGTTTTTCGTTTCAGAGAAAGCGCGTTAAGAAGCGCCCCTAAGCGCTCCGAAACGAACGGCGTTATTAAAATAATATCCGTGAAATCGTTGAGATTAAGATTTTCGATGAAAACGTCGGCGTAGTCGCCGCACGTCGGCTCCAGCTCCGCTAAGATTCTTAGAACGCTTATCGCGTGCTCATAACCGCTTGCCGCGGGGATTGAAACCGCGTTTTCCGTGTTCGCCGCGAGAGCGCACTCCGTCGAGCCCGCGTTTTCGCAATAATCAAGCACAAACGCCGCCGCCTTGATTTGAAGTTCTAAATTATAATCCGAAAGCGGAAGGATTTGGCTTTCGCTCCGCTGCATATTCATCAGAATCATCACACGGCGTTCGGTCGTGAATTCGTTGTCGAACACCATAGGTCTGCCGCAGCGGGCGGTCTGCGCCCAGTGAATACGGTTCATCGGCTCTCTGCCCGTATATTCCCGCGCGCCGCTTATCATAAACGGGTCGGGGAGCATAAAGCGCCGCACGCTGATATCCCCGATGAACATATCCCCCGAAAGCTCGCCCACCTCCATATCCGCGGGCGCGGGGAGAACTCGGACGGAATCAAACACCGTGAACATCTTCGCCCTTTTTGACAAGCCAAACAAATCGCTTACCGTAATCGTCGCGTTCTCTATTGTCATAATGCCGCGCTTTTCGCACTTAACCTTCCAGACGCGGCGGCATTTCTGATAGCCCTTAAGCGTGAAGATCCCCGAAACAAGCCCGCGAAGATTTTCGTCCTTTTTGTTTTCGGGATTTTGCCCCTTGAATCTCAGATACGGCGAGCAACTTATCTCGCTTCTTGCCCACACAAGAGGCAGACGCTTGGCGTTGTCGATTTCCTCGATTATCTCAATTTCGTCGTTTTCATACGCCTCGGGGACGCTTATTTTTATCGTGTACGTGACGTTTCTGAAGCCGAGTCTTTCATACAGAAAAAACTCAGCCGCAACTATCGCCGCGAGTATCAAAACCATTCCGATAAGCTCCATAAGCGCGTCCTCCGCTTTTTTCGTTATTTTTCCGTCGGTACGGGAACATCATTCAAAATCTGCCCGATAACATCTCCGCGCGTCGCGCTTTTTAAAATCAGGCGGTGCGGAATTACAAACGGCGCGGCTTTTTTAACGTCCGCGGGAGTGGCGCAGCCGCGCCCGTCTATCGCCGCGAGGGCGCAGCTCATACGCTTAAGCGCCGCCGCGCCTCTTGTCGAGAGCCCGAGCTTTATCGAAGCGTGGCGGCGCGTCGCGGCGGCGATGTCCGCGATATAGCCGCAGACCGCGTCGTTTGCCTTGCACTCGTTCACCTCGTCCTGCGCCGCTAAAATCTCCGCGCTTCCGCATATCGAGGAGAGCTTCTCCTCCGCCCCGAACGAAGCCGCTCCGCCGATGACGGCAATTTCCTCTTCCCTGTCGGGATAGCCGAGCGCCAGCCTTATCATAAACCTGTCGAGCTGCGCCTCGGGCAGCGGATACGTGCCTTGTATCTCCGCGGGGTTTTGCGTAGCGATGACGAAAAACGGCGCGTCCAGCCGCATTGTTTCGCCGTCGATAGTCGTCTGGCGCTCCTCCATACACTCTAAAAGCGCCGACTGCGTTCTCGGCGTTGCTCTGTTGATCTCGTCCGCGAGCAGAACATTCGAGAAAACCGCGCCCTTTCGCAAAACAAATTCCTGCGTTTTCATATTGTAGAATTTAATTCCCGTGATGTCGGAGGGCAGCAGGTCGGGCGTGAACTGAATTCTCCGGAACTCCCCGCCCACCGACCGCGCCAGCGACCGCGCGAGAAGCGTCTTGCCCGTGCCGGGAACGTCCTCAAGCAGAACGTGTCCCCCCGCGAACATTGCCGCGCAGACAAGCTCAATTTTTTCATTCTTGCCGCGGACGGCTTTGGATATGTTCTCAGTTAGCTTTGCCGTTAATTCCTTGATCATCTTTAACTCCTTATTTTAATTTAAATTTCAAAATTCCCTCACCGCATGCTCGCTCCGCGCTTCGCTGCGCTGCGCTGAGGGAACCGGTCAAAATTTTCTTCGAAAATTTTGACACTTTTTGAAATTTATGCGGTCTGGATATGTTGCTGTTGGACGGCTTATTTAAAATAATTTCAAAATTCCGCCGTGATGTTGTTCGTGTCGAAGCGCGCTTTAATTCGCCGCCGATATATCATCTGTTTTTGGCAGCCTATGAAGCGTGATTGCCGCGATAGTTACGATAATCACCGCGCAGACCGTCCAGATTATCGGCTCTGAAATCACCACGCCGAAATACCCTCCGATATCCTCCACCGTCTTGCCCGCCCTGCCGTTTGTGCCGCCGAATAGCGGGATCATCGCCGCTACCGTTACTATCTTCCACGAAAGCTCGATTATACTGCAAATTATCGGAACAAGACTCTTCCCCAACCCCTGAAGCACACTTCTCAGAGCGAGCAGCGCGGAAAGCGCGTAGTAAAACGGCGCCGCCCACTTGATGTACAAAACGCCCGTGTCGATTATCGCGCGGCTATTCTCGCCGTCAGAGCTTACTATTATTCCGATTAAAAAATCCCCCGCGAAATATATCGCGGCAAGCGCTATCGTTGACCACGCCGCCATAATTGCCAGCCCGTAAAAAATCCCGCGCCGTATCCTCGAAAACTTCCCTGCCCCGCGGTTTTGCGAGCAGTATGTAACCATCGTCGCGCTCACCGCCGAGTATGGCATAATCGTCAGCGAAAAAATCTTCCGCGCCGCGGTGTGCGCCGTTATAATATCCTTTCCAAAGCCGTTTATCCCGTTTTGAAGCACAACCGAGCCTATATCCACTATCGAAAACATCAGCGCCATTCCAAGCCCGGAGGAGAGAAGCTCCGCCGTGGTTTTCGCAGTGAATTTGAAATCCTTTTTACTGACCAAAAGCATCGGGCGTTTCTTCAGCAAATAGAGCAGACAAACACCCGCGGAAATTGCTTGAGCCGCCACAGTTGCCGCCGCCGCGCCTATTACTCCCGCCTTGAAAACAACAACCAAAAGCAAATCCAACGCAATGTTCAGCACAGTTGAAATTATAAGAATAACCAGCGGCACGACCGTATCTCCCACCGCGCGGAGGATACCCGCCTCGAAGTTATACAGCAGCGTCACCGCTAATCCCAGCGCCACGATAAACAGATAGCTCCGCGCCTCGGTGAAGATGTCCTGCTCCACGTCAAGCGCCGTCAGGAGCGGGTTTATGAACACCGTCGAAGCAACTATCAGCACCGCCGTAATGCCCGCGGAAAACGTCAGCATTCGCGCGATTGTGCGGCGCATTTCATCAAGCTCGCCCGCGCCGAAATTCCTTGCGACGATTATCCCAAACCCGTTCACCAAGCCGTTTATTATGTTTATCATAAGTGACACGACCGGAGCGGACGCGCCCACCGCCGCAATAGAATCGTTGCCTAGATTTTTTCCGATTATCATAATATCGGACAGGCTGTACAACTGCTGGAAAAGATTTCCAAGCAATACAGGCACGGCAAACATCGCGATAAGCCTCAGCGGGTCGCCGCGCGTAAGGTCCTTCATTTATCTCATCCTTTTCTGCTAAAATCTAACTATATTGTAGCACAACACATAAAAAAATACAAGTATTTTTTATTGATAATTCAGATCGGAGAATTATTGCGTGCGCCTTCGCCACGATTTTAAAAGCGGCCTCGCAAATCTGCATTATCAATTAAAAATCCTAAATTTAAAAAAGTGCTTGCATTTTGGAAATAAATGTTGTATAATAAATACAGTAAGTTGTATAAGGCAATAAATTTAGCTTGAATATTTACAATATTTAGGAGGAAAATATGTCTGTTAATCTTCAAAAGGGACAAAAGGTAGACCTTACAAAGGACAACGCGGGGCTGAAAACTCTTGTTGTCGGACTTGGCTGGGACGAGGCTCCGAAGAAGTTCTCGCTGTTCGGGCCGAAGCAGGAGGACATCGACTGCGACGCCTCGGCAATTCTCATTAACGCCCAGACGGGCAAGCTCAGCGGGCCTATCGACGTTGTGTACTACGGGCAGCTTATGCACAGAAGCGGCTCTATCCGCCATTGCGGCGACAACCTCACGGGCGAGGGCGACGGTGACGACGAGCAGATTATCGTGGAGCTTACGAAGGTCCCCGCGGATTTCTCAAAGCTCGTGTTTGTCGTTACGATATATCAAGCGAGAGAGCGCAAGCAGCAGTTCGGAATGATAAAGAACGCGTTTATCAGAATTGTCGACGCGGACACGGGCAAGGAGCTTTGCAAGTACAATCTCTCCGAGAATTACGACGGCAAAACCGCGATGATTTTCGGCGAGGTTTATCGCTATAACGGCGAGTGGAAGTTCGGGGCAATCGGCGAGCCGACAAACGACAACGGCATCGCGGATATCTCGGCGAGATTTCAGTAATCAGGAATATTAAATTTTAGGAGGAATACAAAAATGTCTAAGAAGTTTCTTATTATTGCGGGTATTGTAGCAGTTGCGGCGCTTGCTGCGGCGGCAGTGGCGTTCATTTTCCTTCACAAGAAGGATATTCTCGAGGATCTCGACCTCGACGACGAGGATGTTCTCCTCTGAAAAAATTAACACATTAAAATAAAAATTCCGCTCCGAACGGGCTTTGGGGCGGGATTAAGTGTGTCTGTTTTACTTAAACACGGGAGAATTTTTACAATGTCAAAGGAAGTCAAAACCAACGCAATGCGGATTCTGGATAGGCTGAAAATCCCCTATGAGTTCCAAACCTACGAGTGCGAGAGCTTTGAGGACGGCGTTAAGGTCGCCGAAATGCTCGGGCAGAGCGTTGACGTGACGTTCAAAACGCTTGTCACGGTTGGGAAAAGCAAGCAATTTTACGTGTTCGTGTTGCCCGTCGACAAGGAAATGGATTTGAAAAAATGCGCGCGCGTCGTCGGGGAAAAATCCGTCGAGCCTATCCACGTAAAGGATATCCAGGCCGTGACAGGCTATATCCGCGGCGGGTGCTCCCCTGTCGGAATGAAAAAGGCTTATCGCACGATTATCCACGAAAGCGCGAAAGGTTTCGATAAAATTATGGTAAGCGGCGGCAGATTAGGCTTGCAGCTTGTCCTCGCTCCCGAAGATTTGATCAGGGCGTGTTCGGGTAAATTCGCGGACGTT